>NZ_CP126980.1:0-300000 GCF_030252345.1 Actinoplanes oblitus
GTGGCCGATCAGGTCGACCTGGGCAAGCTGTGGCAGGACACGCTCAGCGAATTGTCCGAGGAGATCGCTTCGCGGCAGCAGCGTGCCTATCTCCGATTCACCCGGTTGCGGGCGATCGTCGAGGACACCGCACTGCTGTCGGTTCCGGACGCGTACACCCGGGACGTGATCGAACTGCGCCTCCGTCAGGTGATCACCGAGGCGCTCACCAAGCGGCTGAACCGGCCGATCCAGGTGGCCGTCACGGTCCGCCCACCGGAGGACGGCACCGGTATACCCGGCACGGTGTACGGCACCCCGGTGGAGCCCGAACCGGCGCCCCGCCCGGAGCCGCAGCCGATGCACTACGCGGATCCGCCGCGGACCCCCGACCCTCGGCCGTACCAGCCCGAGCTGCCGCCGTACCCGCCCGAGACGGCCTACCAGCAGCCTGCTTTCGGGCCGCAGGAGCACGCCCCGGAGCCGTACCCGACCGGATCGGCGCAGCACTCGTCCCCGGCGCCGGCGCCCTACACCCGCAACGACGGGCAGGAGGCGCTGTTCGCCGACCCGATGCCGATGATGCCGCCGCCGGCCGCGCCGCAGGTCAACCGGCCCTCTCCGGCGCCCGCACCGGAGAAGAACGAGGCCGCCCCGCTCCGGATGCCCGTCGACCCGGCACAGCTGCGGGACAACCAGCGCCACCCGGCCGACCGCCGCGACGACCCGATGCCGAACCGGGCCGGTGACAACGGTCCCGGCCGGCCGCCGGTCGACCTGCGCGGTCCCGGCTCGTCGCCACGCCCGGGCGGCAACGACGGGAACCGGCTCAACCCGAAGTACATGTTCGAGACGTTCGTCATCGGCTCGTCCAACCGCTTCGCGCACGCCGCGTCGGTCGCGGTCGCCGAGTCACCGGCGAAGGCGTACAACCCGCTGTTCATCTACGGCAGCTCCGGGCTGGGAAAAACTC
Organism: Actinoplanes oblitus; assembly: GCF_030252345.1. Lineage (NCBI taxonomy): Bacteria > Bacillati > Actinomycetota > Actinomycetes > Micromonosporales > Micromonosporaceae > Actinoplanes > Actinoplanes oblitus. The sequence goes on from NZ_CP126980.1 coordinate 953, forward strand.
ACCTGCTGCACGCCATCGGCCACTACGCCACCACCCTCGGTCACGCGCGCTCGGTGCGCTACGTCTCCACCGAGGAGTTCACCAACGACTTCATCAACAGCCTGCGCGACGACAAGACGCAGGCATTCCAGCGCCGCTACCGCGACGTCGACATCCTGCTGATCGACGACATCCAGTTCCTGGAGAACCGGGAGCGGACGCAGGAGGAGTTCTTCCACACGTTCAACACGCTCCACAACGCGAACAAGCAGATCGTCATCAGCTCCGACCGCTCGCCGCGCCAGCTCGCGACGCTGGAGGACCGGATGCGCACCCGCTTCGAGTGGGGCCTGCTCGCCGACATCCAGCCGCCGGATCTGGAGACGCGCATCGCGATCCTGCAGAAGAAGGCCGCCCAGGAGCGCATGTACGCCCCCGACGACGTGCTGGAGTTCATCGCGTCCCGGGTCTCCAACTCGATCCGCGAGTTGGAGGGCGCCCTCATCCGGGTGACCGCGTTCGCCAGCCTGACCCGCTCCCCGGTGCAGCTCTCACTCGCCGAGGAGGTGCTGCGCGACTTCATGCCGGACGGCGCCGGCCCGGAGATCACCGCCGACCAGATCATGGTCTCCACCGCCGACTACTTCGGCGTCTCCCTCGAGGACCTGCGCGGCCACTCCCGCAGCCGGGTCCTGGTCAACGCGCGCCAGGTCGCCATGTACCTCTGCCGCGAACTGACCGACCTCTCGCTGCCCCGCATCGGACAGGCCTTCGGCGGCCGCGACCACACCACCGTCATGCACGCCGACCGCAAGATCCGGCAGCACATGGCCGAGCGCCGCTCCCTCTACAACCAGATCGCCGAACTGACCAACCGGATCAAGCAACAAAACACCTGATTTCGTACGCTCTGGCCCGCCCCCACCCGCACCAGCCCCGTCCCGCCGAGCCACCCCGGCCCAGCGGGCCAGAGACCGCCGTCGGCCGCCGGGCGGAATCCCCACTCGCTGTCGCTCCGGTCCCACCCGCCCGACACTCCGCCCCCGCCGTGCCGCGCCCAGCCGCGATGCCCCGGCCGGCCTCCTTCGGCCTTGAGCGCCGTTCTACCTTCCGGCAGCACCACGCCGCGCCCTAACTTCCGGCGGCGCCCGCCGCCCCGCCTCACCTTCCGGCAGCGCCCACCGCCGAGCCCTATGTGCGCCGGCCGCTTGCCGCAGGGCCGGCCTCCGATCGGTATGGCACGCCGCTGCTCGGCGGTTGTCCACGGGGCTCACCCGGCCGGCGTTCGAGCCTCCGTCCACACCTCCCAAGCACCAGGTCTCAGCGGTCCCACGGCATCGCTTCGCAGACCCGAAAGGTGCTGCCTGCTCGAGTTACCCACAGGCAGGTGACAACGACCTTGAACTGGGAAAACGCGGAATACACAGCAGTTATCCACCGGTTCCACCCGGGTTTTCCACAGATTCATCCCCGGAATTACACCCAACCTGGGGATATCGTCAGATCTCTATGTCAACTTTTGAGGGCGCAAAACCTGAAGTTGTCAACGGCGGAACGGACCCGTTTCGTGCCAACGTTTTCCACACTAATCCACAGGCGTCCACAGGGGTTCTCCCCAGCCGGTGGACAACTCGCTCCCCGTTGACCACAGATGTGGAGAACTCCTGGGGATATCGATGTGGACAAACCCGGGAGGGTGACTCGTTAGTCAACTGCCTGTGGAGCAGTGTGGATTACCTGTTGAAGGTTCTGGGGACAACGAGACGCCGACGTCCCCGTCCTGTCCACAGGTCGGGGGACAAACCCAGTGGATTACCGGTGGATAGCCTGGGGACAACGGTGGATAACTGCCGTGAACTTCTTCGCTGTGGACGCAGACCCGGGTTTATACCCCGGTTACCCACATGTGAATCACCGGTGGATAACCCTCTCACCAGGGCAAACGCGGGTTCTCCACAGAATGCACAGGACCTATGAAGACGACTAGTTATTTCTCTAATAGAACTCAAAAACAATCATCAGCGTTGTGGAAGGTGTGGATGCCCGGCTTCCGGGCTCGCTGAGGTCCGGGACAGAGCAGCACCAGAAGCAGGAGGGCTGACCACCCTGTCGCCTCGAAGCGAGCTCCCCGACGTGACACCGCACCCCGCTGCCGAACCAGGCTGCGGCAGTGGCGCTGGGACTGACGGATCGCCCGTCGCCGACCGACGCGGGCTTGTCGAAGCTGTGTCTACCGACTACGCCTGAATACCGGGAAGCTAGGGTCTCGATCCGTTTCGCGCCTGGAGCCGGATCGCACCGAGACCCGGGCTTGCCTCGTTCCGGCAGTGGGGGTCCCTCTCCGGTGGCGGGATCCGACTCGTTCCGGCGATGCGGTTCGCCTTCGGCCGCCGGGGCCGGTTCGCTTCGATGAGGCGGCTCGCTTGACCGGAGCTGTGCCACCTCGCACGACGAGGGCTCGACGAAAGGCTTGTCGAAACGATGCCGGTTCGCTTCGACGGAGAACGCAGTGGTGCCGGCCGACTCGACCGGCCGGCACCCGTTCGCTTCGGCCCGGGGGTGCCGGTTCGCCTCGACGAGGGGATGCTGGTTCGCTTCGATGGAGCGGACCGGTTCGCTCCGGCGGGGCGGGGGCGGGCACACGTGAACAGCGTCAGCGCCATAGAGTTTCAGTGGGGTCGACACCCCGTAGAGGAAGCATCGCGGAGGACAGCATGAAGTTCCGGGTGGAGCGAGACGCGCTCGCCGACGCCGTGGCCTGGACAGCCAAGAGCCTGCCCAGCCGGCCGTCAGTGCCGGTGCTGGCCGGTGTCCTGCTGCGAGTCACCGACGGCCGCCTGCAGGTCTCCGGCTTCGACTACGAGGTCTCCAGCCAGGTCTCCGTCGAGGTCCAGGCGGACGCGGACGGTGCCGCACTGGTCTCCGGCCGCCTGCTCGCCGAGATCACCAAGGCGCTGCCCGGCAAGCCGGTCGACATCGCCGCGGTCGGTGCGCACCTCGAGCTGGTCTGCGGCAGTGCGCGTTTCACCCTCCCCACGATGCCCGTGGAGGACTATCCGACCCTGCCGGACATGCCATCCAGCGCGGGCACCGTCGACGCCGCTACGTTCGCCTCAGCGGTTTCCCAGGTGGCCATCGCGGCCGGCCGGGACGAGACGCTGCCGATGATGACCGGCGTCCGGCTCGAGCTGAACGGCTCGACCATGGCGATGCTGGCCACCGACCGGTACCGGCTGGCCATGCGCGAGATCGAGTGGACCCCTGACGACCCGGACATCAGCCTCAACGCGCTGGTCCCGGCAAAAACCCTGAACGACACGGCGAAAGCGCTCGGCCCGCTCGGTGGCTCGGTGACGCTCGCCCTGGCGCAGGGCAACGCCGGCGAGGGCATGATCGGTTTCGCCGGCGGCACCCGGCGCACCACCAGCCGCCTGCTCGACGGCGCGAACTACCCGCCGGTCCGCTCGCTCTTCCCGACCTCGCACAACGCCGAGGCCCGGATCGCCGTCTCCGCCCTGGTCGAGGTCGTGCGACGGGTCGCGCTGGTGGCCGAGCGCACCACCCCCGTGCTGCTCAGCTTCAGCGAGGACGGCCTGGTGGTCGAGGCCGGTACCACCGAGGAGGCGCGCGCCAGCGAGGCGATGGAGGCCGAGTTCACCGGCGAGGCGCTGACCATCGGCTTCAACCCGCAGTACCTGATCGACGGCCTGCAGAACCTCGGCGCCCCGACCGCGGTCTTCTCGTTCGTCGACGCGTTCAAGCCCGCTGTGATCTCCCCCGCGGGCGAAAGTGGCGAAATCATCCCGGGATACCGCTATCTGATCATGCCGATCCGGGTAACCCGCTGATACTGAGCGAGGAACATTCGCACTTCTAGGGGGAAGACCATGCAACTCGGCCTGATCGGTCTCGGCCGGATGGGTGGCAACATGCGGGAACGACTCCGTGCCGCCGGGCACGAAGTCGTTGGATTCGACCACAACGCGGACAAGTCCGACGTCGCCAACCTGGCTGAGCTGGTCGAGAAGCTGGCCGCCCCGCGCGTCGTCTGGACCATGGTGCCCGCCGGCAAGATCACCGAGGACACCATCAACGAGCTCGCGGGGCTGCTCTCCGAGGGCGACATCATCATCGACGGTGGAAACTCCAAGTTCACCGACGACGGCCCGCGCGCCGAGCGGCTGAAGCCGAAGGGGATCCACTACCTGGACGTCGGCGTCTCCGGCGGCGTCTGGGGCATCACCAACGGGTACGCGCTGATGGTGGGCGGCGAGGCCGAGATCGTCGAGCACTGCAAGCCGATCTTCGAGGCGCTCAAGCCGGCCGGCGAGTTCGGCTTCGCGCACGCCGGCACGCACGGCGCCGGCCACTACGCCAAGATGATCCACAACGGCATCGAGTACGGCATGATGCAGGCGTACGGCGAGGGCTACGAGATCCTGCTGGCCTCCGAGCTGGTGCACGACGTGCCGGCGGTCATCAAGAGCTGGCGTGAGGGCAGCGTCGTCAAGTCGTGGCTGCTCGACCTGCTCGACCGCGCGCTCGACGAGGACCCCACCCTGGCCAACCTCAAGGGTTACGTCGAGGACACCGGCGAGGGCCGCTGGACCGTCGACGAGGCGGTCCGGCTGGCCGTTCCCGCACACGTCCTGGCCGCCTCGATCTTCACGCGGTTCGAGTCCCGGCAGGACGACTCGCCCGCGATGAAGGCTGTCGCCGCGCTGCGCCAGCAGTTCGGCGGCCACGCCGTCAAGCGCTGATCCATGCACGTACGCCGGGTCGAGCTCGTCGACTTCCGTTCCTACGAGCGGGTGGCCGTCGATCTCGATCCCGGCGTGTCCGTGCTGGTCGGGCAGAACGGCATGGGCAAGACGAACCTCATCGAGGCACTCGGCTACGTGGCCACTCTGGACAGTCACCGAGTGGCCACCGACGCTCCGCTGGTCCGCTTCGGCGCGACCTCGGCGGTGATCCGGTGTGCGATCGTCCACGATGGACGCGAGCTGCTCGTCGAGCTGGAGATCGTGCCGGGCCGGGCGAACCGGGCCCGGCTCAACCGTTCGCCGGTGCGCCGCCCGCGCGAGGTCCTGGGCGCGCTGCGGATGGTGCTGTTCGCCCCGGAGGATCTGGAACTGGTCCGCGGCGACCCGTCCGAGCGCCGTCGTTACCTGGACGACCTGCTGGTCGCCCGGCAGCCGCGGTACGCGGGTGTGCGCGCCGACTACGACCGCGTGGTCAAACAGCGCAACGCCCTGCTGCGGACGGCCTACCTGACCCGCAAGGTGGGCGGAACTCGGGGGCAGGACCTGTCCACGCTGACCGTCTGGGATCACCACCTGGCCCAGTACGGGGCGGAGCTGCTCGCCGGCCGCCTGGAACTTGCCGCGGCCCTCGGCCCGCACCTGACCAAGGCGTACGACGCGGTGGCGGCCGGCAAGTCGGCGGCCTCGATCACCTACGCGTCCCGGCTCGGCGAGGATCTGACCACCGATCGCGCGGCACTGGCCGAGGCGATCGTCGCCAAGCTGCAGGAGCGCCGGGCCGCCGAGGTGGAGCGCGGCACCACGCTGGTCGGCCCGCACCGCGACGACCTGCTCCTGTCGCTCGGCGAACTGCCCGCCAAGGGCTACGCGAGCCACGGTGAGTCCTGGTCGTTCGCCCTGGCGCTGCGCCTGGCCGCGTACGACCTGCTGCGCACCGACGGGATCGAGCCGGTGCTGGTGCTCGACGACGTCTTCGCCGAGCTGGACGCCGGGCGGCGCGATCGGCTGGCCGCGCTGGTGTCCGACGCCGCCCAGCTGCTGGTGACGTGCGCGGTGCCCGAGGACGTGCCGGCCGCGCTGCGGGGCGCGCGCTTCGACGTGACCACCGGGGCGGTGACCCGTGCCTCCTGAGTCGGCGGTGAACAGCCTGTGGACAACGCTGTGGGCGATTTGTGGAGGAAAGTCGGCCTGTGCGGGCAGCGCTCCGCCGCCCGCGGCGGGCGTAGGCTTCGGGCGGCGATCACGCGGTGGTTCAGCGGCTCTCAGCGAGCCGGTGAGCGAAGTGTCGGCGTGCCTGGTGGGTCAGTGCCGGGGTGACCGATTCCGGCCAGGCTGGGAGACGGTCGGCGAGTCGGCGGCCGGTGGCGGGCACCATGGTTGTCCACAGGCGGTGCCACGAGGTGTGTGGCGGGTCGGTGCCGAGAGCGCCGGGACCGCACACGCGGTGAGTCAGCGGGGGGCGTGATGGCGGGCGAGGCGAACGCGGGTGCCGGACCGGAGGCCGCGGGCAGGGCCGCGCCGCGGGCCAGGAAGCCGGGCCCGGAGGCGGCGAACAACCGACCGGTGGCGGCGAACACCGGGCCGGTGGCCGGGAAGCCCGGGCCGGAGGCGGGAAACGCCGCGCCCGTGGCGCGGAACGCAGGGTCGCGGATCGGGCAGCCCGGGCCGGAGGCCGGGACCGCCGGATGGGAAGCGGGAACGGGCCGGCCGGCGGCCGGGACCGCCGCGTCGGAGGCCGGGATGGCCGGGCCGGAGCTGGCCCGGGCGGTGCTCGACGCGGCTCTGGCGCGACGGCGGGAGGCCGCCCGGCAGCCGCGCAGACGCAGCGGTGGGGGCGGCGGGGAACGCCGGTTGCGTGGTTATTCCGGGCCGGGGCCGGACCCGCGGGATCCGCAGCTGTTCGGTGCGGTTCTGCAGCGGTTGATGAAGACCCGGGGCTGGGAGCGGCCGCGTGCCGAGGCCACGGTCTTCGGCTCCTGGGAGAAGGTGGTCGGACCGGACATCGCGGCACACAGCCGGCCGGTGCGGCTGGACGCCGGGGTGCTGACCGTGGAGGCCGAGTCGACGGCCTGGGCCACCCAGCTGCGGATGCTGACCGGCAAGCTGCTCCAGCAGATCGCCGGCGAGGTGGGACACAACGTCGTCACCCGGCTCAACATCCACGGTCCAGCGGCGCCGTCGTGGAGCCGCGGCCCGCGCCGCGTCCAGGGCCGTGGCCCGCGCGACACCTACGGCTGAGCGGTCCGGCGCAGGCCCGACTTGTCGGCATTGCGGTTGGTGTGTTCCCGCGGAAAGACGATTTTTGCAGGAAGTTTTCGCTGGTATGGAACCAGATCGGAATCAGCTGCGTCGTTATGGATATGGGGATTCGACGGCTGCTGGTCCTGCTTCTCCTCGTCCTGGGCGCGGTGCCGGTGGCAGCAAGCCCGGCGTGGGCCTGCTCCTGCAAGGCGCCAGGTGGGCTGGACCGCGCCGACCAGGCCTTCGTCGGCGTGGTGCGTTCGGTGCAGGCGATCGGGCATGGCGAGCGCGTGGAGTTCGCCGTGGAGTCGGTGCTGAAGGGCTCGGTGGGTGCGGTCACGTCGGTGCGCACCATCGAGACCGAGCCGGCGTCCTGCGGGGTCCGCTTCGCCCAGGGCGGCCGCTATCAGGTGTTCGCCGCGGCCGGCCGGACCAGCCTCTGCAGCGGCAACCAGGCGGTCAGCGCCGGGCTGCGCAGCGGCGACAAGCCGGCGTCCCGGACCGGCGACCAGCTGTCGCCCCGCAGCGCGATGCGATGGCCCCTGTTCCTCGCCGCCGGTGCCGGAGTGCTCCTGCTGGTGATCGCCGGCGAGTTCTGGTGGTTGTCCCGCCAGCCGGAGCTGCGCGCGGAACCCCGCCGCCGAGCCGTCGGCCCGGTGTAACGGCCAATTGCCCCGGCCGGTGAGTCAGCTCCCCCATCCTGCATGCCGGCCGAGAGCCGCGGGGCACCCTCCCGCGCCGAGTGTCCGGCGTGACCGTCAAGGCCGGTAGGTGCGGTTCAACCGCGGGGATGGACCCGGCGTGACGGTCGCGGTGCGAGGAATGCGCGGCGTGACGGCGGCGCGCACCGGCGTGACCGTTGAGGAGCGGCGGTGCGGGGACGGGTTTTCGGTGACCAGCCGCGGACCGTGAAGGGTGCGGCGATTGTTTTGGACGCGCCAGCGGCCAGATCGCCGTGCCCGGCCCGCGCGGGAGCGTGCGGTCCGCACCCCAGCGGACGCGCGTAAATGATGATTTTGAAGTTGATCGGCTCAGTTGATCGGCTCGTCGGCTCAGTAGTCGGCGAAGACCGCGAAGCCGCGCTCCGCGCAGCGGCGGTAGAAACCCGCCAGGATCGCCAGCTCGGTGCGGGCGAAGCTCCAGTGCGGCGCGTTGCCCGCCTCGTCGCGCAGGGCGGCCAGGCGATGGTCGAGCCAGCGCAGCTGCTGCTCCGGAAGCCGCCCGCCGGAGATCGCGTTGCGCATCACCGCGGCGACGGTGTCGAAGGTGACCAGGTCACCGAAGTGCTCGTGGCCCTCGACGAAGCGCTCCAGGCCGCCGGCGATCCAGGCGCAGCCGTCCGGGTCGATCACCGGGTCCTCGTCCTCGGCGGCCGCGTCGGTCGCGTAGAGCACGCCTTCCAAACCGAGCAGCAGGTCGACCAGCTCGGTGTAGGCGGTGGCGCGCACCGTGCCGGTCTTGGCGATGTGCAGCGCGAGCGCGCCGGTGGGCGCGGCGATCTCCGGGGCGTCGGCGATCGCGCCGAAGTCGACGAACTCGGCGGGGGCCACCGGGTCGTAGTACTGGCCCGTCCGCGGCCAGTGCACCGCGACGTTGTCCAGGCCCTTGTCGTGCGCCATCGGGCAACCCTTCCTCGACCTGACCAAGCGATCTGTTCGGCCGTGCACGGCCCGCGCGGGCGAGGTTACGACACCGCCGCCCGCCGCTGACAGGCAGTGTGGCAGTGCGGGCGGGCCCGGTCCGGCAGGCGCGCCCGGCCCGCAGCGTTGCCATTGTGCGAACGGGCACTTCCGTGTAGGGGGAGACGTGGGAGGCGGGCTCAATCGCGCTACGGCACTCTCAGGCACCCGGAAGGGGTGCCGGACCCTCGCCAACTCGCTTCGGCGGAGTAGAATCGACGGCGACCGGGAAAACTGTGCTTGACGGTGCCGGGGCAGCTACGCGCAGCCACCTTCGTCACGCTACGCGGTTTTTCCAGCCGATCACGATCCGCGGGCCGTCCGCGGCGACCGGCGTGCACGGTTCCACCGGTGGTCCGCTTCTCCCGCGGTGTCATCTCCGGTGCCTCGTGCGCGCCGATAGCCGCTGGTCGCCCGCCAACCCCGTGCGGGGCCTCTTGGGGCCCGGTGCGAGAAAGCGGCCGAGGGTGGCAGAGAACAATCAGCAGTATGGTGCCGAGTCGATCACCGTGCTCGAAGGCCTTGAGGCGGTTCGCAAGCGTCCCGGTATGTACATCGGTTCCACCGGCGAACGGGGTTTGCACCACCTGATCTGGGAGGTCGTGGACAACGCCGTCGACGAGGCGCTCGCCGGGTACTGCGACACCATCGACGTGGTTCTGCTGGCCGACGGCGGCGTCTCGGTCACCGACAACGGCCGGGGTTTCCCGGTCGACCTGCACCCCAAGCTGAAGAAGCCGGGCGTCGAGGTGGCGCTGACCGTGCTGCACGCGGGTGGCAAGTTCGACAACCAGGCCTACAAGGTCTCCGGCGGTCTGCACGGTGTCGGCGTCTCGGTGGTGAACGCGCTCTCCACCAAGATGGCCGTGGAGATCCACAAGTCCGGCTTCGTCTGGCGGCAGAAGTACACCGCGTCCGTCCCCAGCGAGCTGGTCAAGGGCGAGGCCACCGACCACACCGGCTCGACCGTGCAGTTCTGGCCGGACCCGAACATCTTCGAGACGGTGGAGTTCGACTTCCAGACGATCTACCGCCGGCTCCAGGAGATGGCCTTCCTGAACCGCGCCCTCACCATCAACTTCACCGACGAGCGCACCGAGTACCTCGATGAGAACGGTGAGCCCCGCAAGGTCACCTTCATGTACGCGGGCGGCATCTCAGACTTCGTCAGGCACCTCAACGCCACCAAGAGCGCGATCCACAAGACGGTGATCGAGTTCGGCAGCGAGGACAACGAGGCCGGCATGGGCGTCGAGATCGCCATGCAGTGGAACGAGTCCTACGGCGAGTCGGTCTACACCTTCGCGAACCGGATCAACACCCACGAGGGCGGCACCCACGAGGAGGGCTTCCGCTCCGCGTTGACCACGATCGTCAACAAGTACGGCATCGAGAAGAAGTTCCTCAAGGGCGACCAGAAGCTGTCCGGTGAGGACATTCGGGAGGGTCTCGCCGCGATCATCTCGGTGACCCTGCGCGAGCCGCAGTTCGAGGGCCAGACCAAGACCAAGCTCGGCAACACCGACATGAAGAGCTTCGTGCAGCGGGTCGCCAACGAGCAGCTCGCCGACTGGTTCGACCGCAACCCGGCGGACGCCAAGCTGATCATCACCAAGGCCGACCAGGCGGCCCGCGCCCGGATCGCCGCGCAGCAGGCCCGCAAGCTGGCCCGGCGCAAGTCGCTGCTGGAGTCCGGCTCGATGCCGGGCAAGCTGGCCGACTGCCAGTCCACCGACCCGCGCGAGACCGAGCTGTTCATCGTCGAGGGCGACTCGGCCGGCGGCTCGGCCAAGCAGGGCCGGTCCAGCAAGTACCAGGCCATCCTGCCGATCCGCGGCAAGATCCTGAACGTGGAGAAAGCCCGGATCGACCGGGTGCTGAAGAACAACGAGGTCCAGTCGCTGATCACCGCGATGGGCACCGGCATCCACGACGAGTTCGACATCGGCAAGCTGCGGTACCACAAGATCATCCTGATGGCCGACGCCGACGTCGACGGCCAGCACATCCAGACGCTGCTGCTCACCCTGCTGTTCCGCTTCATGCGGCCGCTGGTCGAGCAGGGTCACGTCTACCTGGCCGCCCCGCCGCTCTACAAGATCAAGTGGAACAAGCGGGGTGACGACGCGCAGTACGCCTACTCCGACCGGGAGCGGGACGGGCTGATCGCGCTGCGTCAGCAGAAGAAGCCGAACGCCAAGCCGGACGACATCCAGCGGTTCAAGGGTCTCGGCGAGATGAACTTTCACGAGCTGTGGGACACCACGATGGACCCCGAGACGCGCACCCTGCGCCAGGTCACCCTGGACGACGCCGCGGTGGCCGACGAGCTGTTCAGCGTGCTGATGGGTGAGGACGTCGAAGCGCGGCGGTCGTTCATCCAGCGCAACGCGAAGGACGTCAGGTTCCTCGACATCTGATGCCTGTGGACACGTGCCCGGGTCACCCGACCTGGTCACGTGTCCACAGCGCGGGGCACCTTTCCACAGTGTTATCCACAGCAATTCGCGGGTCTTTGGCCGAATTTGTCTGGCTTCACCTTGAGTAAGGGTTAACAGTGACTGACATTCCCGAATCCCCCGGCGACGACGCGGCCCAGGAGGAATCCGGCGGCGGTGTGACCCAGCGCGTCGAGCCGGTGGGCCTCGAGGTCGAGATGCAGCGCTCGTACCTCGACTACGCGATGAGCGTGATCGTCGGCCGCGCGCTGCCCGACGTGCGCGACGGCCTGAAGCCGGTGCACCGCAAGATCCTGTACGCGATGTACGACTCCGGCTTCCGGCCCGACCGCGGCTACGTGAAGTGCGCGCGCGTGGTCGGCGACGTGATGGGCAACTACCACCCGCACGGCGACTCGTCGATCTACGACGCCCTGGTCCGGATGGGTCAGCCGTGGTCGCTGCGGTACCCGCTGATCGACGGCAACGGCAACTTCGGCTCGCCGGGCAACGACCCGCCGGCCGCCATGCGCTACACCGAGTCGAAACTGTCCCCGCTGGCGATGGAGATGTTGCGGGACATCGACGAGGACACCGTCGACATGCAGGACAACTACGACGGGCGTACCAAAGAGCCGACGATCCTGCCGGCGCGCTTCCCGAACCTGCTGGTCAACGGCTCCGAGGGCATCGCGGTCGGGATGGCCACCAAGATCCCGCCGCACAACCTGCGGGAGATCGCGGCCGCCGTCCAGTGGTGCCTGGACAACATCGACGCGGACGAGGCCACGACGCTCGACGCGCTCATCGAGATCGTCAAGGGTCCCGACTTCCCGACCTACGGCCTGATCGTCGGGCAGCAGGCCATTCAGGACGCGTACCGGACCGGTCGTGGCTCGATCCGGATGCGCGCGGTGGTCGAGGTGGAGGAGGACCAGCGGGGCCGGCCGTGCCTCGTGGTGACCGAGCTGCCGTACCAGGTGAACCCGGACAACCTGGCCGAGCGGGTCGCCGAGCTAGTCAAGGAGGGCAAGCTCACCGGCATCGCGGACATCCGCGACGAGTCCTCCGGCCGGACCGGCATGCGGCTCATCCTGGTGCTCAAGCGCGACGCGGTTGCCAAGGTGGTGCTGAACAACCTCTACAAGCACACCCAGCTGCAGGAGACCTTCGGCGCCAACATGCTGGCGCTGGTGGACGGCGTGCCGCGCACGCTCAACCTGGCCCAGTTCATCCGCTACTACGTCGAGCACCAGATCGAGGTCATCCGACGGCGGACCGCGTTCCGGCTGCGCAAGGCCGAGGAGCGGGCGCACATCCTGCGCGGTCTGGCCAAGGCGCTGGACATGCTCGACGAGGTCATCGCCCTGATCCGGCGCTCGCCCACGGTGGAGGACTCGCGCCAGGGCCTGATGACGCTGCTCGACGTCGACGAGATCCAGGCCACCGCGATCCTCGACATGCAGCTGCGCCGCCTGGCCGCCCTGGAGCGCCAGCGGATCATCGACGAGCTGGCGAAAATCGAGATCGAGATCGCCGACTTCAAGGACATCCTGGCGAAACCGGAACGGCAGCGGGCGATCATCTCCGACGAGCTCGGGGAGATCGTGCAGAAGTTCGGGGATGACCGGCGTACCCAAATCATCCCGTTCGACGGCGAGGTCTCCATGGAGGATCTCATCGCGCGCGAGGACGTTGTGGTGACCATCACACGTACGGGTTACGCCAAGCGCACCAAGGTCGACATGTATCGATCTCAGAAGCGCGGTGGCAAGGGCGTGAGCGGCGCGACCCTGCGTCAGGACGACATCGTCTCGCACTTCTACGTGATCTCCACGCACGACTGGATGCTGTTCTTCACGAACAAGGGCCGGGTGTACCGGGCGAAGGCGTACGAGCTCCCCGAGGCGAACCGGACGGCCAAGGGCCAGCACGTCGCCAACCTGCTGGCCTTCCAGCCGGACGAGCACATCGCCCAGGTCATCCAGATCCCGAATTACCAGGTGGCGCCCTACCTTGTGCTCGCCACTAAGAATGGTCTCGTGAAGAAGACCCGCCTCGACGAATTTGACTCCAACCGCAGCGGTGGCATCATCGCCATCAACCTGCGGGAGGATGACGAATTGGTGGGCGCGGCGCTGGTGGCACCCGAGGAGGACCTCCTTCTCGTGTCCAAGCACGCCCAGGCGATCCGCTTCAACGCGACCGACGAGGCGCTGCGGCCGATGGGCCGGGCCACGTCCGGTGTGATCGGCATGCGCTTCGGCGACAACGACGAGCTCCTCGCCATGGAGGTCGTGCGTGAGGGCCTCGATGTGTTGGTTGCCACCAACGGTGGGTATGCCAAACGCACGCCGATCGAGGAGTATCCGGTACAGGGGCGCGGCGGCAAGGGGGTGCTCACCGCGAAGATCACCGAACGTCGTGGTGGACTTGTCGGCGCTCTGGTGATCAGCCCGGAGGATGAACTGTTTGCCATCACCAGCAATGGTGGTGTCATCCGGACTCCCGTGAAGCCTGTACGGCGCACACGGGATCGGAACACAATGGGGGTCAAGCTGATGGACCTCCCTGAAGGTGTAACCATCGTGGCGCTTGCTCGCAATGCCGACGAGCCTGACGAACAGGACTAGTTGATGCCGGAGACACAGGCGAAGTCGGGGGGCCAGGGAACCTCAGCGACTCCGGACGATGCGGCGAAGAAGGACGGTGCCGCATCGAACGGACGCGAGACCGCTGGGCGCGCCGCTGTCCCCGCCGATGCCCCGTCCCCGCCGAAATTCACCAGGGCGCCGGGCATGGCCCCGCCGCCCGGTGAGCCATCCGCTGCCGGATCGGACGCCGAGGCCAAGCGGCCCGGCGGTCCCGCCGTGGCCAAGGCCTCGGCGGCGGTGCCGATCGTGACGAAAGGCAAGGGCGCCGCGCCCGGGTCCGCCTCGGCGCGACCCGCGGCGACCCCGGGGAGCACCACCGGCGGCGTCACGCGGCCGGCGGGCAGCGCCCCGACGGTGACCCCGCCCGGCGCTGCGAAACAGCGCACCGCGCCGGCCAGCGGGTCGGCCGCGGCCCCGTCCGGCTCGGGTGGATCGTCGGCGGTGGGGGCCGCCCGGGTCTCCGAAGCGGTCCGCTCGGCCCGCTCCACGGTCTCCTCGGCCGCGGCGCGTGGCCCGCGCCGGGCCCGGCTGAACCTCAAGCGGATCGACCCGTGGTCCGTGATGAAGTTCTCGTTCGCGGTCTCGATCGTGCTCTTCATCGTGGTGGTCGTCGCGACCTCGGTGCTCTACCTGGCACTGGACACGATGGGCGTGTGGACCTCGATCAACACCAGCCTCCAGGACCTGGTGAACGCGAGTGGTGGCTCCGAGGCCGCCACCGCGAACACCTTCCACATCACCGCCTGGGGCGTGATCGGCACCTCGATGCTGATCGGCGCGGTCAACGTGGTGCTGTTCACCGCGCTCGCGACGCTCGGGGCGTTCATCTACAACGTGTGCGCCGACCTCGTCGGTGGCATCGAGCTGACGCTGGCGGAGCGGGACTGACGATGTGATCGGGTTGCGGGCCACCCCCCGCTTTGGTGGCTCGCAACCCGGTGCGGTAATGTTCTGTCCGCAGGTGAGGGGCTATAGCTCAGTCGGTTAGAGCGCAGAGCTGATAACTCTGAGGTCGATGGTTCGATTCCATCTAGCCCCACAGACGACAGGGCGGCTCCTGTCCGCAGAAAGCGCGGACCTGGGTCGCCCGTCTTGTCTGCTCCGGGGCCGGCCCCCGGAACCCCGCGTTACGGTGGTTGCGGTGACCGGGTCTCTCGCTACTACCGCTCTGACGGTACGGTGGGTGCGTCTGCGGTCCCGGACTTGGGGGTAGTCGATGCTGAAGAAGCTGTTGATTGTTGCGGCAGTCGTTGGTGCCGCCGCGCTGGTGGTCAAGAAGGTCAAGGCCTCCAGTGACGAGCGAGCGCTGTGGCACGAGGCGACCACCGCTCCTGATCTGCGCTGAGGCGCGAACCGGGGCCCTAGCTCAACTGGCAGAGCACCGCCTTTGCAAGGCGGGGGTTAGGGGTTCAAGTCCCCTGGGCTCCACGGAGGAGAAGCTCTCACCCCTCGGGTGAGGGCTTCTTTGCGTCTCCGGTGGGTTTTCCGGCGACGCGGTGGTTCACCGATCTAGTGACGTGCCGCACCATCGCCGCCATACCTGTGCATTTGCCCGGTCTGTGCGCTGTCGGATATCCACAGAGGAGGGAACCGGCCCTGCGCGGCTGGTTCCCGGCGGTTAGCCTGCGACTCGTGAGCGAACGAAGACGGGCAGCCGCCGTGATCGTGCGGGACGGCCGCGTGCTGATGGTGCACGAGCGCAGCCGGCGATCGGGTGGCGGCGAGTGGTGGACCCTGCCCGGTGGTGGCCTGCAGCCCGGCGAGACGGCCGAGGACGCGGTGCGGCGCGAGGTCTTCGAGGAGACCGGCCTGGTGGTCAGCGACCTGCGATATGTGTTGGAGATGCCCTATCCGTCCGGCATGACGTCGGTCTTCGCGGTCACGGTGGCCGACGGCGAGCCGCGGGTGGGGCAGGACGACGGCAGCGGACCCGAGCCGCTCGGGCTGGATTGGCTGCCGGTGCCGGAGCTGCCGATCGAGACCAGCGGGGTGCCGGTGCCGCCGCTGATGGTGGTGCTGCCGACGATGGCGTCGGCCTCGGATTAGGGCCCGGCGTCAGTCCGGCTCCGCTGAGGGTCCGGTGCCAGGCGGGCAAGAACTTGGCTCCGGGTCCGGCTTCGGGCGGGGAAGAACTCGGCTTGAAGTCCAGTGCCAGGCGGGGAAGAACTTGGCTCAGGGTCCGGTGCCAGACGGGCAAGGACTCCGGGCAGGGTCCGGGGTCAGACTGGGGACGACTCCGATACCGGCGCCTCGACGGGCGTGGCCGGCTCGGCGACAGCGCGGCGGCGCTCCGCGACGAAATAGGCGCAGGCGGCGGCGTAACTGAAGGTCAGCAGCAGCCCCAGGACCCGCATCGGCGCGGGCGGGTAGGGCAGCATCGCGACCGCCAGGGCGCCGAGTGCCCAGCCGGCCAGCAGCACGGTGTTTACCACGTCGTGCCGGCCCCAGCGGCCGGTGCGACGGTGGGCCTGCCGCTGGATCTCCACGGTGAAGGCGTGCGCCATGCCGAGAGCCAGCAGAGCGAGCAGGATGGTGGCGAAGACCGAGTGATGGCCGCCGCCCACCGCCGCCATCGCGGTGGCCCCGGTCATCAGCGCGAGCCCGCTGACCGTCCCCACGCGGGGCTCGCGGCGCTCCTGAACGAACCCGTCCTCCACATCCTCAAACACTCGGCATGATCCGGCAGAATCTGAGCGCCGCGACCCGTATGAGGATCACATTCAAGAGATTGGCGTACGCGCGGGACCGGGCTGAAGTGACGGACGAGGCGTATCCGGGCGGACTGATTGCCGGGGGTGCCGGACAACAGGTGCCAAGAGCCGGGTGCCGCGGTGGAGGGGTATGTCCGGTGATGGGCATCCGCGCGACCGGGCCGCTGGCTGATGGTTGCCGGGGTGGAGGGACATGTCCGGTGGCTGCGCGGGCTGGTTTGGGGCCATGATGGCGGGCGTGATGGGAAGCCTGCAGACCGAACCCGCCCAGTCCCGCCCCGACCTGCTCGCCCCGCCGGTGGCCAAGGCCCTCGCGGTCTGGCCGGAGGAGGCGCCGGTCGACGTCGATCAGGTGCTGGTGGCGCCGATCGACGCGAGCCTGGCGGACACGGCGGCCTTCTGCGCCGCCTACGGCGTGACGCCGGCCGAGTCGGCGAACTGCGTGATCGTGGCCGGCCGTCGTGGCGAGGTGACGAGGTATGCGGCATGCATCGTCCTGGCCACCACCCGCGCCGATGTGAACGGCGTGGTCCGGCGGCATCTCGACGTTCGCAAGTGCAGCTTCGCGCCGATGGACGAGGCGGTCTCGCTGACCGGGATGGAGTACGGCGGGATCACCCCGATCGGCCTGCCCGCCGACTGGCCGATCCTGGTCGATTCCCGGGTGGTCGCCGCCCCGCACGTGATCGTGGGTTCCGGCGTCCGGCACAGCAAGATCGCGGTAGCCGGTCCGGCCCTGGGCGCCCTGCCGGGCGCCCAGGTCATCGAGGGGCTGGCCAGGGAGATCGGCTGACGTCGACGTGGACCGGCGTCAATCCCGTTCCACGTGAAACGTCATAGACCGGCGTCGACGGCTTCCCGGCGGGCGATCTCCTCGAAGGCGGCGAGCAGCGCGGACGGCTCCTGGGCACCCTGGATGGCGTACTTGCCGTCGATGACGAAGGTGGGGACGCTGGTGATGTCCAGCTCCCGCGCCTCGGTCAGGTCGACCTGGACGGCACTGGTCCCGGCGTCCGACTCCAGGTAGGCGAGCGCGGCCGCGGCGTCCAGGCCGATCGAACCGGCCACCTGGGCGAGCGCCGGCAGGGAGCCGATGTCCACGCCGTCGGTGAAGTGGGCCCGCTGCAACGCGTCGAGCATGTCGGCCTGCCGGTCCTGCCCGGCCGCCCAGGCGATGAGCCGGTGCGCCGCGAGCGTGTTGGCCGCGATCGCCCGGTCGAAGTCGAGCGCCAGCCCCTCGCTCGCGCCGATCCCGGCGACGTGCGCGAACATCTGCTCGGCTCGCTCCGCGCCGCCGAACTTGTCCGCCATCACCTGCTTGATCGGCAGTGGCTGGGGCACCGGCGAGGCGTCCAGCTGGTACGCCCGGTAGGTGACGGTGACATCCCCGCCGAACTCGGCCAGCGCGTTCTCGAGGCGACGCTTGCCGATGTAGCACCACGGGCAGATGACATCGGACCAGACTTGGATATCCACACTTCTCCGTTCTGGGGGCGGTTCGACCGACGGGGCCTCAGTTCAGCTGGTCGGCGATCTGGCGTTTGAGACGGGCCAGGATCGCCGTGCCGCCGCGGACACGCAGCGGACTGATCGCCTGGGCCAGCCCCATCCGCGCGTAGAGGTCATCCGGCACGGCGAGGATCTCGGTCGTGGACGCCCCGGCCAGCCCCTCGGCGAGGATGCCCGCGAACGCCCGGGTGGTGGGCGCCTCCGGCGGGCAGTCGAACCACGTGGTCACCGTGGCGTCCGGCCGCACCTCGGCCTTGAGGAAGAACGCTGTCTGGCACTCCGGCACCTGCTCCATGCCGTCGTGCCCGGCCAAGTCGGCGGGCAGCGACGGCACCGCGTCGGAGAACTCCAGCAACATCTCCAGCACCACCTCGCGGGGCGCTGAGGCGAACTCCTCGACGATCTCGGCCAGCTTCGGCGGCATGTCGGTCACGAAGACCAACTTAGCCCGGTCGCGCAGCCGGCGACGCGCTGCCCGATCGCGTCAGGCGGCGGCCGAGGTGGTGACGAGAGCGACGTCACTGGGACTGATCAAGCCGACCACCTCGCGGTCGGCGACGCGCTGCCCGATCGCGTCAGGCGGCGGCCGAGGTGGTGACGAGAGCGACGTCACTCAGACTGATCAAGCCGACCACCTTGCGGTCGGCGTCGCAGACCAGCAGCCGGCGGACCGAGCGGGACCGCATGGCCTGCACCGCCTCGTCCACCGTGGCGCTCTGCTCGATCATGATCAGCTCGCGGGTGGCGATCGCACCCAGCGTGGTGCCGGCCGGCGGAAGGCCCTCGGCGATCGCCCGCACCACGATGTCCCGGTCGGTGACGATGCCGGCCATGGTCGGGCCGTGTGTCACCACCACGTCGCCGATGCCCTGGTCCCGCATCGCCTGCGCGGCCTCGTCGAGGGGCGTGTCCTCGGGCAGGTAGACCACCCGCCGAGTCATCGCATCCGCCACCAGTCTGGCCATGCCGTCCCCTCCCGCCGTCGATCGGTCGCTATCCCAGTGTTCCCGCGATTACCCGGGCGACGTCCACAAGGGCCACGTCATTTCGCTCACCGGTGCCGCGGTCGCGCAATTCCGCGTAACCCTCGGCGAGGCGGCGGCCGACCACCACCGACCGCGGGATCCCGATCAGCTCGGCGTCGGTGAACTTCACCCCGGCCGACACGTTCGGCCGGTCGTCGACCAGCACCCGGATCCCGGCCCGGGACAGCTCGTCGCCCAGCGCGAGGGCGGCCTCCACCTGGCCGTCCCGGCCGGCCGCGACGATGTGCACGTCGGCCGGCGCGACAGCGGCCGGCCAGCACAGCCCCTGCTCGTCGTGGTGCTGCTCGGCGATCGCGGCGACCGCCCGGGACACGCCGATGCCGTAACACCCCATCGTCGGCCGGACCGGCTTGCCGTCGGCGCCCAGCACGTCCAGCCCGAACGCGTCGGTGTAGCGCCGGCCGAGCTGGAAGATGTGCCCGATCTCGATGCCCCGCCGCATGGTGAGCGTGCCGCCGGCGCAGGCCGGGCAGGGATCACCGGCCCGGACCTCGGCCGCCTCGATGGTGCCGTCCGGAGTGAAGTCGCGGCCGGCCACCACGTCGGTGGCGTGCTTGCCGGCCTGGTTGGCGCCGGTCAGCCAGGCGGTGCCGGGTGCGACGCGCGGGTCGGCCAGGTAACGCACCTTGCTGCCCTGCGGGCCGAGATAGCCCCTGACCAGGTCGGGGCGGGAGGCGAAGTCGTCGAAGAGGGTGGCGGTGGCCGGGGCGAGCACGGCGTTCAGCCGTTTCAGGTCGACCCCGCGGTCGCCGGGCACACCGATCGCCACGACCTCGTCCTCGCGGCCCGGATGGTGCACGGTGACCACCACGTTCTTCAGGGTGTCGGCGGCGGTCCAGTCGGTCCGGCCGCCCAGCCGGCGCTCGTTGGCCAGCTCGACCAGCGCGGCGATGGTCGGGGTGTCCGGGGTGTCGTGCACGGCGAGCGGGGGCGCGGTGACCTCCCGGGCGGGCGGCACCGGGGTCACCACCGCCTCGGTGTTGGCGGCGTAGTCGCAGGCGGTGCAGCCGACGAAGGTGTCCTCGCCGACCTCGGCCGAGGCCAGGAACTCCTCGGACGCGGAGCCGCCCATCGCGCCGGCGACCGCCGAGACGATGGTGTGCCGCAGGCCGAGGCGCTCGAAGACGCGTTGGTAGGTGGCGCGCATCACCGCGTACGAAAGACGCAGTCCCTCGTCGTCCAGATCGAAGGAGTAAGCGTCCTTCATCAGGAACTCGCGGCCGCGGAGCAGGCCGCCGCGCGGGCGGGCCTCGTCGCGGAACTTGGTCTGGATCTGGAAGAGCAGCAGCGGGAAGTCCCGATAGGAGCTGGTCAGGTCCTGCACGAGCAGGGTGAACATCTCCTCGTGGGTGGGCCCCAGCAGGTGCTCCGCGTCGCGGCGATCGCGCAGTTTGAAGATGTCGTCGCCGTAGTCCGTCCAGCGGCCGGTGACCTCGTAGGGCTCGCGCGGGAGCAGCGCCGGGAAGGCGACCTCCTGCCCGCCGGCGGCGGTCATCTCCGCCCGGACGATCGCGGTGACCCGATCCAGCACCAGCTTGCCGAGCGGCAGCCAGGTGTAGCCGCCCGGGGCGGCGCGGCGGATGAATCCGGCGCGCACCAGGAGCCGATGGCTCGGCACCTCCGCGTCCGCCGGCTCCTCACGCAGGGTCTTGAGCAGCAGGGTGGACATCCGAAGCAGCATGGTGACCGAGCCTAGAGACCGGGTGTGACTAAATCACCCGCTTATCTAGGTGTCGTCAGCGTCACGTTCCGTTCGCTCGCTGTCCGGTGGAAAACTGGTCCGGCACCAAAGCTGAACAGACGTTTGGGGGGCGGAATGGCCTGGCGCAGCTTCGTGGCGATGGGTGACAGCTTCACCGAGGGCATGTGTGACGAGTATCCGGACGGGACCTACCGGGGGTGGGCCGACCTGGTCGCCACCCGCCTCGCTGTCGACTCCGGACCCGACTTCGGATATGCCAATCTGGCGATCCGCGGCCGGCTCCTGGACCAGGTGATCGCCGAGCAGCTCGAACCGACCCTGGAGATGCGGCCCGACCTGGTGAGCTTCGCGGCCGGGGGCAACGACATCCTGCGGCCCCGGGTCGACCCACGCGCGCTGGTCGAGCGGATCGACCCGGTGATCGCCCGGATCCGGGCCACCGGCGCTGACGTGATCATGTTCCGGTTCGCCGACGTCGCCGTGCACATTCCCGGCGGGCAGCGGATGATCGGCACCCGCGCCGCGGTTCTCAACGACGGGTTCCAGGAGATCGCCGAGCGGCACGGGGCACACCTGATCGACCTCTTCGCCGACGACGCCTTCCTGCATCGCGAGATGTGGAGCGACGACCGGCTGCACCTGTCCGCGGCCGGGCACCGGCGGGTCGCCGGGCACGTGCTGACCGCGCTCGGCGTCGGGGTCGAGGAGGACTGGATGCTGGTGCCGCCGGCGCCGCAGCCCACGCCGTGGCGGCTGGCGGTGAGCGCCGATCTGCGCTGGGCCCGTGAGCACCTGGCGCCCTGGGTGGGACGGCACCTGCGGGGCCGTTCGTCGGGGGACCTGATCACGGCGAAGCGCCCGATCCTGGCCCCGGTCAACGACTGAGGAGGGCTAGCGTGACAGCTATGTCCGTACCGAACGATCCGGCGCAGGCGCTGCAGGCCTATGCGCATCCCGACAAACTGGTCACCACCGAGTGGCTCGCCGCGAACCTGGACACTCCCGGCCTGGTGGTCGTCGAGTCGGACGAGGACGTGCTGCTCTACGACACCGGGCACATCCCGGGCGCCGTCAAGGTGGACTGGCACCTGGAGCTGAACGACCAGGTCAGCCGGGACTACCTGGACCCCGCCGCGTTCGCCGCGATGTGTGCGGCCAAGGGCATCGGCCGCGACGACACGATCGTGTTCTACGGCGACAATTTCAACTGGTGGGCGGCGTACGCCCTGTGGGTCTTCAGTCTTTTCGGACATCGTGACGTGCGGCTGCTCGACGGCGGCCGGCAGAAGTGGGTGGCCGAGGGGCGCCCGGTGACCCGGGAGAAGACCACCCGCGCCCCGGCGGAGTACCCGGTGCCGGTGCGCAACGACGCGGAGATCCGGGCGTTCCGTGACCAGGTGATGGGGCACATCGCCAGCGGGCGGCCGCTGGTCGACGTGCGCTCGCCGCAGGAGTACACCGGCGAGCTGACGCACATGGCGGCGTACCCGCAGGAGGGCGCGCTGCGGGGCGGGCACATCCCGGGCGCGGTGAGCAAGCCGTGGAAGTCCGCGGCCAACGACGACGGCACGTTCAAGGCGCACGACGAGCTGATCAAGATCTACCGGGACGAGCTGGGCCTGGAGACGGCGGACGACATCATCGCGTACTGCCGGATCGGCGAGCGGTCCAGCCACACCTGGTTCGTCCTGCACCACCTGCTGGGCTACCCGCAGGTGCGCAACTACGACGGTTCCTGGACGGAGTGGGGCAACCTGGTCCGTGCTCCGATCGCGAAGGGCGCGGAGCCCGGCGGGCTGAGCTGATCTTTCGGGGCGGCCCGCGAGGCCGCCCCGAAAAGGTCCAGTTTTTGTCGGACGGACCCGGTACCGTGCGACGCCGTGAGCAACACGTTCCAGGTCGATCTACGGGGCATCGTCGACCTGCTCAGCCACCACCTCTACGCGAGCCCCCGCGTCTACGTCCGCGAGCTGTTGCAGAACGCCGTCGATGCGATCACCGCGGTCGGGCCGGATCACGCGGGCCGCGTCGAGATCACCACCGGCGCCGCCCTGCGGATCACTGACAACGGCATCGGACTCACCGAGGCGCAGGTGCACGAGCTGCTGGCCACCATCGGCCGCAGCTCGAAACGCGACGAGCTTGGCTTCGCCCGGCACGAGTTCCTCGGCCAGTTCGGCATCGGCCTGCTCTCCTGCTTCCTGGTGGCCGACGAGATCCGCGTGCACACCCGGCGCGACGGTGCCACCCCGGTGCTGTGGACCGGCTATTCCGACGGGCGTTATGACGTGCGACCGGGTGACGAGCGCGAGCCCGGGACCACTGTCACCCTGCTGCCGCGTCGCGGCGCCGAGCACTACCTGACCAGCGCGACAGTCACCGAGCTGGCCGAGCTCTACGGCTCGCTGCTGCCGGTCGAGGTGAGCGTCGACGGGCGCCGGATCACCACCGGCACGGTGCCGTGGGCGCTGCCGGCCGGCGAGCGGAACGCGTACGCGGAAAAGGTCCTGGGTTTCCGGCCCTTCGACGTGATCGAGCTGAACGTGCCCGGTGCCGGCCTGTCCGGCGCGGCGTTCGTGCTGCCCACCCCGGTCAACCCGGCAAGCCGCGGCGGCCACCGGGTCTACCTCAAGCGCATGCTGCTCTCGGAGAGCGTCGAGGGCCTGCTGCCGGACTGGGCGTTCTTCGCCCGCTGCGTGGTGGACAGCACCGAGCTGCGCCCGACAGCGAGCCGCGAGGCGCTCTACGACGACGGCATGCTGGCCGAGACCCGCGACGCGATCGCCGATCAGCTGCGCGGCTGGCTGGTCCGGCTCTCCGCTGCCGACCCGCGCCGGCTCGCCCAGTTCCTGCAGATCCACCACCTCGGCGTGAAGGCGCTGGCCCTGCACGACGACGAGATGCTGCGCCTGGTCGAGCAGTGGTACCCGATGCAGACGAACGTGGGCGAGCTGACCCTCGCCGAGTTCCGGTCCCGCTTCGGCGTGCTGCGCTACGCCGCCACCGCCGACGAGTTCCGGCAGCTCGCCGCGGTCGCCGCCGCCCAGGACGTCGGCTTGATCAACGGAGGTTACGTCTACGACGCCGACCTGATCGAGCGCCTGGCCGCCACCGACCCGGAGGTCCGCGCCGAGCGGCTCGACCCGACCGACCTGACCACCCGGTTCACCGCCGTCGACGCGGAGGCCGAGCTGCGGCTGCGCCCGTTCCTCGCGGCCGCCCAGCGCCGCCTGGACAAACTCGGCTGCGAGGTGGTGGTCCGCGCCTTCGACCCGGTCACCCTGCCGGCGCTCTACCTGGTGAGCCGATCCGCTGCCTTCCACGAGGAGTTCACCGCCAGCCGCGACCAGGCCGACGACCTGTGGGGCGGGGTGCTCGACGCGCTGGCCCAGTCGGTGCCGAGCGACCGCCCCCAGCTGGTGCTCAACCATCGCAACCCGCTGATCCGCCGGGTCGCCGCGCTCGGTGACGCCGAGCTGGCCGCGCTGGCCGTCGAGTCGCTGTACGGGCAGGCCCTGCTGCTCGGCCACCACCCGATCCGGCCGGCCGACGCGGCCCTGCTCACCACGTCGTTCCTGGGCCTGCTGGACCGGGCCGTCCCCGAGGAGGAGACCCGATGAAGACTGCCGAGGAGCTCTGGGGCGTCCTGGAGGAGGCGCACCACCTGCCGTACGGGTCGGCGCAGATCGCCCTGGTCGAGCAGGTGCTGCGGCACGCCGACGGGGCCGGTGACCCGGCGCTGGCGTTCTACACCCGGCTGTTCGCCACCACGGCGTACGTCTACGGCGGCGAGTCGGTGAAGGCGTTCGCCACCTTCTCCTGGTGCGTTGGCGACTTCGACCGCAACCCGCAGCCGTACCACGAGCGCTGGACGCACAACCTGTTCTGGCAGTTCAAGACCATGGTCAGCGCGCTCACCAAGTTCCCCGAGATCCCGCTGGCGCGGACCTACGCGGTGCTCGACGACATGGAGCGGCGCTACCGCGAGGGCGGCCACGGCATGCAGCCGGTGTACAAACACCGGTACCTGGTGGCCCGGCACATCGGCGCCGACGCGGAGGCTGACGACTGGTTCGAGAAATGGCGGGCCGCACCCCGCACCTCGCTCTCCGACTGTGCCGGGTGCGACCCCACCACGCTGGTCACCCACCTCAACGCCCGCGGGCGGTACACCGAGGCCGTGGAACTGGCCGGCCCGGTGCTGGCCGGCGATCTGTCCTGCACCGAGCAGCCGCAGACCATCCTCAGCGAGCTGATGGTGTCCTACCTGCGTTCCGGCCGGCCGGCCGAGGCCGCCGACGCGCACCGTCGCTCCTACCTGGTGGAGCGGAGCAACCTGGCCGACCTGTGGGGGATCGGCGACCACATCCTGTTCTGCGCCCGCACCGGTAACGAGGCGCGTGGCCTGGAGATCGTGCAGCGGCACATCGACTGGTTGGACCGGGCGCCGTCGCCGGCCGCCGGGATGAACTTCGCGGCCTCCTGTGTCGCGCTGCTGCGCCGCCTGGTGGCGCTGGGCCACGGCGACTCGCCGATCCGCCGCAGCGGCCGCCCGGACACCACCGCCGCCGCGCTCGCCGACGAGCTGACCGGTTACGCCACCGAGCTGGCCGCCCGGTTCGACGCCCGGAACGGCACCGCCCACCAGAGCGAGGTGATTGCCGAGACGATGGCGGCGGAGCCGTACGGGATCGAGCTGCCGCTGGCCCCGACGGCCCGCCGGGCGCCGCGGCCGGCGACACCGTCCATCGTGGATGTCAAGCCGGTGGTCCCGGACGGGCTGACCGAGACCGAGCTTCTGGATCTCGCCGAGAAACACCTCGACGAGGACGAGCACGACGAGTTCGGCGCGGTGCTGGCGGCGTACGCGGAACGCTTCCCGGAGCCCGGCGATCCGCTGCTCGCCGGCCGGCTCTGGACCTTCCGCGGCGTGCTGCTTCCCGCTGACGACCACGACGGCACGATCGCCGCCTGGGAGCGGGCCGTCGTCGCGTTCGCGCAGGCTGGTGCGGGCGGCAAGGTGAGTGCCCTGCGCGCCCGGATCGCGATGGAGCGGGCCCGGGCCGAGCGCGGCGACCCGGCGGAGGACGTGGCACTGGTTCGGGCCGACGTCGCGTACCAGGAGCAGCACGGCGACGCGCGCGACCGGGCGAACGCCTGGCTGCGACTGTCCACCATGTACTTCATGGCGGACAGCCTGGACGAGGCGAACGAGGCCGGCGACCGGGCCGACCAGTACGCGGCCGAGTGGGGCCGGCCCCGCCGGGTGGCCTATCACGCGCTGATGCGGGCGCGGAACCGCGGCGCCGCGCACCGGCACGACGAGGCGCGCGAGGCGGCCCGGCAGGCCTGGGCGTTCTACCGCGAGCACGGGCCGGCCCGGATCAGCGCCGAGGCGGCCACCGTCTTCGGGCAGGTCGCCGAGGAGCCGGCCGAGGTGCTCGAGGCGATGACCGAGTCGCTGACCACCGGGGTGCCCGGTGCCGAGATGGTCGGGCACGCCCTGCGCGGCCGGGCGCTGATGGCACTCGACCGGGCGGAGGAGGCGATCGACGACTTCGTCGAGGCGGTCGCGATCTGCGCCGAGCAGGAGGCGGAGCAGCCGGGAGCGTTTGCCCGGCAGGATCTGGCCCAGGCGTACCTGCAGGCCGGTCGCTTGCCGGAGGCGGCCGAGGTGGCCGAGGAGGCGGTGCGCGGGTTCGAGCGACTCGGCTTCGCCGAGCCGCTCAACGACACCCGGTTCATGCTGGCCGGCATCTACCGTGATCTTGGCGACAGTGGCCGGGCGCTGGAGTTGTACCGCGAGCTGATCGAGGTGCTGGCCGACAACCCGCACGGTCGCGGCCAGGTCGGTGAGGACGCCGGGCAGCTGCTCTACAAGGTCGATCGGGACGCCGAGGCGGCGCTGACCTTCCAGGCGGCGGCCGAGGCGCTGCGCGAGGCCGGCGATCTCGCCGGCGAGCTGCGGGTGCTGCGCCGCCGGCTGATGGCGCTGAACTACGCCGACCAGGTGGACGAGGCCGAACTGCTGATCGCGGAAGTCACCCGGAAATATGCCGAACTCCCCGCGGAACTGGCCGGCGAGCCCGGTGTGCAGTGGGGCCGCGGCGTCTTCGCCTTCGAGGTGGGCAACCTGCTGATGCGTCGTGGCCGCTGGGCGGAGGCGCTGCCGCACCTGGAGGGCGCCCCGGAACGTCTGCGCACGATCGGTGCGACGGAGGACGCCGATCGGGTGACCAACATGCGCGCCGAGGCGTTGCTGAAATCGGGCCATCCGGTCGAGGCGCTGGCGCTGCTGGACGCGTTGGCGCCGGAGGCGCGGCATCCGGACGTGTACGCCGACACCCGGAAGGCCATCGACGGGCTGAACGACCGTTAAGTAGAGGCTTGACGACGCGTTAAGGTAGCGAGGTGACGACGGTAGATCAGCGGCACCGGACGACCCCACCGGCGCCTCGGCGGCGGTCGCGCCGCGATGAGATTCTCGAGATCGCCGTGGGCCTGTTCGCGGCCCGCGGCTATCACGGTGTGTCGATGGACGACATCGGATCGGCGGCCGGCGTCACCGGTCCGGCGCTGTATCACCACTTCGCCGGCAAGGAGGCGATGCTGGTCGCCGCGCTGATCCCGGTCAGCGAGAGCCTGCTGGAGGGTGGCCGCGAGCGGGTCGCCCGGCATCCCTCCGAGGCCGAGGCGGCGCTCGCCGACCTGATCGACTTCCACGTCGACTTCGCGCTGGCCAACCCCGCGGTGATCGCCCTGCACCTGCACGAGCTGGACCGGCTGCCGGACGAGCCGCGCCGGCAGATCCGCCGCCTGCAGCGGCTCTACGTGGAGGAGTGGGTCGGCGTGCTGACCCTGCTGCGCCCGGAGCTGGAGGCGGCCGAGGCCCGGGTGCTGGCGCACGCCGCGTTCGGCTTGATGAACTCGACGCCGTTCCTGGGTGGCGAGGTGGACCGGCGCCGGCGGGCCGACCTGCTGCGCGATGCCACCATGCACGCCCTGACCGGGCGATAAGACGTACAAATAGGACAACAGGCCTCCGCGGGCCCACCGGTTCGCGGCGGCCACGGAACACCGGTCGTCCCACCGGGCGTGCCGGCATGCCGACATACAGGGGAGCCTCATGATCGAGTCGTTGCTCGTCGCGAACCGGGGCGAGATCGCCCGCCGGATCATCCGCACCGCCAACCGTCTGGGTATCCGCACGATCGCGGTGTATTCCGAGGCCGACGCCGACCTCCCGTTCGTCGCGGAGGCCGACGAGGCCGTGTGCATCGGGCCGGCCAACCCGGCGCAGAGCTACCGCAACGCCGACGCGATCCTGGCGGCCGCCAAGGAGCGCAAGGCCGAGGCGATCCACCCGGGGTACGGCTTCCTGAGTGAGAACGCGGCCTTCGCGCGTACCGTCGCATCAAGCGGTCTGGTGTGGGTCGGACCCGGCGCCGACGCGATCACCGCGATGGGCGACAAGATCAATGCTCGCAATCTGATGGCCGCGGCCGGCGTGCCGGTCGCGCCCGGCACCGCCGAACCGGTCGCCGACGCCGACGCCGCGATCGCGGCGGCCGAGACGATCGGCTACCCGGTGATGGTCAAGGCCGCTGCCGGCGGCGGCGGGATGGGCATGGGTGTCGCGACCGACGAGGCGGCCCTGCGCACCGAGCTCGGCAAGGTGCAGGCGTTCGCCGAGCGGATGTTCGGTGACGGATCGGTGCTGCTGGAGCGCTACTTCCCCCGGGTACGCCACGTCGAGGTGCAGATCCTCGGCCTGGCCGACGGGCGGGTGATCGCGCTGTCCGAGCGGGAGTGCTCGGTGCAGCGCCGCAACCAGAAGCTGGTCGAGGAGGCGCCGTCCCCAGCGGTCGGCCCGGAGCTGCGGGAGCGGATGTTGCAGGCCGCGGTCAAGGCCGGTGAGGCGGTCGGCTACCGCAACGCGGGCACTGTGGAGTGTCTGCTCGACCCGGCCACCGGCGAGTTCTTCTTCCTGGAGATGAACACCCGGCTGCAGGTCGAGCACCCGATCACCGAGCTGATCCACGGCATCGACCTGGTGGAGCTGCAGCTGCGGATCGCCAGCGGCGAGGACGTGACGGTGAACCCGGACACGGCCGGGCACGCCATCGAGCTGCGGATCAACGCGGAGGACCCGAAGCGCTTCCTTCCCGGCCCCGGCAAGATCACCACCTGGGTCGAGCCGGCGGGCGCCCGTGTCGACTCCGGCTACACCTCGGGCAACACGGTCACCCCGTCCTACGACTCGCTGATGGCGAAACTGATCGTCACCGGTACCGATCGTGCGGACGCGCTGGCCAAGGCCCGCGCCGCGGTCGCCGGATTCGAGATCGCCGGCCCGAAGAACAACCTGCCGTTCTTCGCCGAGCTGCTGGAGAACGAGGAGTTCCTCTCCGGCGACTACGACACCGCGATCATCAGCCGGATGCGGAACGGGGTGAAGTGATGACCTTCATCAGTATTCGCGAGGTCGCGCCCCGCGACGGCCTGCAGAACGAGGACCCGGTCCCCACCGACGGCAAGGTCGAGCTGATCGACGCGCTCGGCCGGACCGGCGTGCGGAGGATCGAGGCGGTCTCCTTCGTGCACCCCAAGGCCATCCCGCAGATGGCCGACGCCGACGAGGTCTGGTCGCGGATCACCCGTGAGCCGGGCGTCAGGTACTCCGCGCTGATCCCGAACACCAGGGGCGCGCAGCGCGCCTTGGCCGCCGGGTTCCGGGAGATCGAGGTGGTGGTCTCGGCCAGCGACACCCACAACCGGCGCAACCTCAACCGCTCCACCGACGAGTCGCTCGACGACATCGCCGGGCTGATCCCGCTGGTGCACGACGCCGGCGGAACCCTCGAGGTGATCGTCGCGACGAGCTTCGGCTGCCCCTACGAGGGTGACATCGCGCCCGAACGGGTGGCCGGCATCGTCTCGCGGGTGCGCGCCGACGGCGCGGACCGGATCGCGTTCGGCGACACCACCGGGATGGCGACCCCGCGCCGGGTCCGCGACCTGCTTTCCGAGGTACGCCCGGACCTCCTGCACTTCCACAACACCCGTGGTACCGGACTGGCCAACATCGTCACCGCCCTGGAGCTCGGGGTGGTCGAGTTCGACGCGAGCGCCGGCGGGCTGGGCGGCTGCCCGTACGCCCCCGGGGCGTCCGGCAACGTCGCCACCGAGGAGGTCGTGCACATGCTGCACGACATGGGCTTCGACACCGGCATCGACCTCGATCGGTTGATCGAGGCCGCCGAACTGGCCGAACGTCTGGTCGGGCGTCCCCTTCCGTCGGGTGTTCTGCGAGCCGGGCCGCGTACCCGTCTGGTGTGATTTTCCGATCCGATTCCCGCGATCATTTTTCTGATTTGCTCGCGTGACTTTCCGCTCGCTCACGTCGTTACCAATACCGAGTGGCCGATATCGCCTGATCTCACCAATAGAGGTCGGGCAGTCATGCGGCCGACGACGAGGGGTGGATCCGATGGCGGGCTGGAGGGTCGAGCGCACGCCGCGCACGGCGTCCCGCTCCGTGCCGGCCACCCCCGGCAGCTCCTCGCTCATGCCGCCCCACAGCCAGGGGGCGGAGCGGCGGTCGGAGCGCCGCGCCGGACGTGCCGGTTCCCGGTGGGTCCTGCGAGCACTCGTCGTCGGTGGCCTGGCCGGAGCGGCCTGGCTGCTCACCGGTGCCGCCGCGCACGCCGCCGGCCCCGAGCCCGAGCCGATCACCGGCACCTGGCTCGGAGCCGCGACGGAGTCCGGAGCCGTGACGGAGTTCGCGGCCGTGACGGACTTCGAGGCCGTGACGCGGGACGTGTCGCGGGCGACCGGCACCGAATCCGTGGTCGGCGAACTCCTGAAGGCGGCCGTCCAGCCGCTGGAGTCCGCACCCGAGATCCCGCCGTACGACTCCTCGGCAGGGGAGCCCCTCGACGAGGCGCTGCCGCCGGCGGCCGCTCCGCTGCGTACCAGCAGCGAGGACGCGGACGACGAGAAGCAGCCCGCCGCCGAGGTGCGCGAGGCTGAATCCACGGCCCAGCCCGCCCGGCCCGCCGCGAAGCGGGCGATCAGGGCGGGCGGGGACAAGGCGAGTGGGAGCACCCGGGCCACGCGGAACCGGGCCGGCGTGACACCGGTCCGGCGTCTCAAGGCCCACTCCCGATCGCATCTCCATCGGCATGCCCCGGTCGCCCGGCCGGTTGCGCCGGAGAGGCTCCGGGAGGACGTGCCCGGCGGTGACGGACCCGCGCCCGCGCGGACGAACCTCGGGGCAGTCAGCGGTATCCCGGCCGGTAGCGGCTCGGGAGGTTCCTCGGAGACCGGCTCGTCGGCCGTTCTCCCGTCCGGGATCGCGAACGGCCCGGTGGCCTGCCACCGCTGCCCGATCGCACCCGATGTCGACGCCCGGCGCAACGACGCCGAGGCGCCGACCGTCTCACCTGACTAGTGATGGTCCCCGACGGCGTTCATTGAGCGGCCGTCGCACCAGGACCGGCGATTCCCGAACCGTTTGCGTACAAGCGGCGAATCGCACGGCGTCCTGAGAAACCACACCGCTATGGGCGCACGTCGACGAGCGGAGTCAGGGCCGGATAAATACGAGCCAGGGCACCGCTGCGCCCAGAATCCAGTTCCGGAACAGCCAATTGAATAAGCGGAAAATCCTTGCTGACCATTTTTGAAAGGCATCTCTTTCCTCATGAAGAAGACGTGGGTTCGTAAGACGCTGAGCGTCGGGATCATGGCTGCCGGCGCTCTGCTCATGGCGCCCGCCGCGGCCCAGGCCGGGTTCGCGCCGTCGGCGGCCGGCCAGGACGGCGTCACGCAGTTCTCCTCCAGCAACCTCGGCGCCCTCAACGGCACCCAGTTCGCCGCCCCGATCACCGCGCCGATCAACATGAACGGCAACGCCATCGCGCTCGGCGGCATCTCCCGGGCCACCGGCGCCGGGGTCAACCGGGTCGTCGAGGGCGGCCAGCACTCGCGTGGCGGCAACGACATCACCCAGCGTTCGGCCGGCAACGTCGGTTTCCTGAACGGCACCCAGATCGCCGTGCCGGTCACCGTGCCGATCAACCAGAACGGCAACGCCGACAGCCTGTTCGGCATCAGCGACGCGAGCGGCAGCGGCGTGAACCACGTCCAGGAGCACAGCCGGGTCGCCGGTGGCGGCTGGAACGACGGGATCAACCAGGCCACCGGTGGCAACGTCGGTTTCCTGAACGGCACCCAGATCGCCGTGCCGATCACCATCCCGATCAACCAGTGCGGCAACGCGACCTCGTTCTTCGGGGTCTCCCAGGCGCGCGGCGTCTGCGGCAACTTCGTCGGCGGCGACAGCGGCCGGACCTTCCGGGTCGAGGGGCAGCGCCGGGTCGTGCACACCGGCGGTGGCTGGGACAACGGCGTCAACCAGAGCAGCTTCGGCAACATCGGGTTCCTCAACGGCTCGCAGTACGCCGCGCCGGTCATCGCCCCGATCAACGCCTGCGGCAACTCGCTGAGCGGCCTGCTCGGCACGTCCAGCTCCCAGGCGTTCTGCGTGAACCGGATCGGTGGCAGCGACGACCGGATCTGGGTGAAGAAGCCGCACCACGGGCACAAGGGTGACCAGGGTGGCGACGTCCAGGGCGACGACGGCTACGACGGCGACGACTGCACCAAGAAGTGCGACGACGACGACACCGGCGACGTGCGCGGCGACCACGGCTACAACGGCGAGGCCCCGGCCGTGAACGACGACAACGGCTACGGCGACGTCAAGGGCGACGACAACGGCTACGACAACGACGAGGCCCCGGCCGACGTCAAGGACGACAACAAGGGCTACGGCGACGTCAGCCCGGACAAGTACGGCGACAAGACCGGCGGCCGCAAGTCGGTCGAGAGCACCGCGGTCAACAGCCTGACCGGCAGCCTGGGTGGCCTGGACCTGCTCAACACCCTGCGCTGATCTTCGGCACCACCACGACGGGAGCCCTCGCGATCCGCGGGGGCTCCCGTTGCCGTTCGTCCACGTTCTGGGATAACCTAACGATCGTTAAAGTTGGCGACCCGAGCGGGGGAGAGTCGATGGACGGTGACGCGCTGGCGCAGGTCCGCAAGCGGGTGCTGGCCGGTGGCGCGGAGCGGTACCACGCGGCGAACGCGGCGAAGGGCAAGCTCTTCGCCCGGGAGCGGATCGCACTGCTGGCCGACGAGGGTTCGTTCGTCGAGGACGGCCTCTACGCCAACAGTCTGGCCGACGGACTGCCCGCCGATGGGGTGATCACCGGAGTCGCCCGGATCGACGGGCGCGACGTCTGCGTGATGGCCAACGACTCCACGGTCAAGGCCGGCTCGTGGGGCGCCCGGACGGTGGAGAAGATCGTCCGCGTCATCGAGCGGGCGTACCAGACCGGCGTTCCGATGATCTACCTGGTCGACTCGGCCGGCGCGCGGATCACCGACCAGGTCGACCTCTTCCCCGGTCGCCGCGGCGCCGGCAAGATCTTCCACACGCAGGTCCGGGCCTCCGGCTCGATCCCGCAGATCTGCGCGCTGTTCGGCCCGTCCGCCGCCGGCGGCGCCTACATCCCGGCCTTCTGCGACGTGGTCGCCATGGTCGAGGGCAACGCCAGCATGTACCTCGGCTCCGACCGCATGGTCGAGATGGTCACCGGGGAGAAGACCACGCTCGAGGCGATGGGCGGGGCCCGGGTGCACTGCGCCGAGTCGGGTGTCGGCCACTTCCTCTGCAAGACCGAGCAGGACGCGCTCGACGTCGTCCGCACCTATCTGTCCTATGTGCCGCAGAACTGGACGCAGCGCCCGCCCGCCCGGTCCGCCGTGGCAGCGTCCGGAGCCGACCTCGGCGTGCTGGTCCCGGCCAGCGAGCGGCAGGCGTTCGACATGCGCAAGTACATCAAGGGCCTGGTCGACGAGGGCTCCTTCTTCGAGATCCAGGCGCTGTGGGCCCGCGAGTTGACCGTCGGTTTCGCCCGGCTCGACGGCGAGGTGGTCGGCGTCCTCGGCAACAACTCGATGTTCAAGGGCGGCGTGCTCTTCGTCGACTCGGCCGACAAGGCGAGCCGGTTCGTGCAGCTCTGCGACGCCTTCAACATCCCGCTGCTGTTCCTGACCGACGTGCCCGGCTTCATGGTCGGCTCGGCGGTGGAGAAACAGGGCATCATCCGGCACGGCGCCAAGATGATCACCGCGATCTCCGAGGCCACGGTGCCGAAGGTCTGCGTGGTGGTGCGCAAGGCGTACGGCGCCGGGCTCTACGCGATGGCCGGTCCCGGGTTCGAGCCGGACGCCACCATCGCGCTGCCCACCGCGAAGATCGCGGTGATGGGCGCCGAGGCCGCGGTGAACGCGGTCTACGCCAACAAGATCGCGGCGATCGAGGACCCGGACGAGCGGGCCGCCTTCGTCGCCGAGCGCCGCGCCGAGTACGAGCGCGACATCGACATCATGCGGCTGGCCAGCGAGCTGGTCGTGGACGCCGTGGTGGAGCCCGGCGACCTGCGCGGTGAGCTGATCCGGCGGTTCGCCGCCGCGCGCGGCAAGGATCGCGCGTTCTCCCGCCGTCGTCACGGCGTCACTCCGGTCTAGAAGACAGGTGATCGGCAATGGTGGATTTCCGGCTCGACGCCGACTTGGCAGAGCTGCGCGACAACGTCCGGCGCTTCGCCCGCGAGCAGATGGCTCCGGTGATCGCCGAGCATTATGAGAACAAGACTTTTCCGTACGATCTGGTCCGCCAGATGGGCGCCATGGGCCTCTTCGGCCTGCCCTTCCCGGAGCAGTTCGGCGGCATGGGCGGTGACTACTTCGCCCTCTGCATCGCCCTCGAAGAGCTGGCCAGAGTGGACAGTTCGGTGGCGATCACGCTGGAGGCCGCGGTCTCGCTCGGCGCCATGCCGATCTTCCGGTTCGGCACCGACGCCCAGCGCAAGCAGTGGCTGCCTCAGCTGACCAGTGGCGAGGCCCTGGGCGCGTTCGGTCTCACCGAGCCGGGCTCCGGGTCGGACGCGGCCGGCATCAAGACCCGCGCGGTGCTCGACGAGTCGACGAACGAGTGGGTGATCAACGGCTCCAAGGCGTTCATCACCAACTCCGGCACCGACATCACGGTGCTGGTCACGGTGATGGCGGTGACCGGGACGAACCCGGACGGCAGCCACGAGCTTTCGACGATCATCGTGCCGTCCGGCACCCCGGGCTTCACCGTCGCGCCCGGCTACTCCAAGGTCGGCTGGTGTGCCTCGGACACCCACGAGCTGGCCTTCGACGACGTCCGGGTGCCGGCTGACAATCTGCTCGGCGAGCGCGGCCGCGGGTTCGCCCAGTTCCTGCGGATCCTCGACGAGGGCCGGATCGCGATCGCCGCCCTCTCCGTCGGCCTGGCCCAGGGCTGTGTCGACGAGTCGGTGGCGTACGCGAAGCAGCGCACCGCCTTCGGCCGCCCGATCGGTGACAACCAGGCCGTGCAGTTCCTGATCGCGGACATGGACCTGCGCGCGCACGTGGCCCGGCTCGGCTACTACGACGCCGCCGCCCGGATGCTGGCCGGCGAGGACTTCAAGCGGTACGCCGCGATCGCCAAGCTGAACGCCAGCAACGCCGCCATGGAGAACAGCCGGTACGCCACCCAGGTGCACGGCGGCTACGGCTTCATGAACGAGTCGGCGGTCGGTCGTTTCTACCGGGATGCCAAGATCCTCGAGGTCGGCGAGGGCACCTCGGAGGTGCAGCGGATGCTGATCGCCCGCGGTCTGGGCCTGTAGCCGCCGCGAGTCGCAAACCCCGTAGTCCACTTCCCGACAAACCGGGCTTTCGGGTTCACCCCGATCGATTGTGGTGCCTATTTTCGCAGCATGGCGTCCGATCAGTGGTCCGGGTTCGGCGCCGTGCTGCGTGCCCATCGGCGGCGGGCCGGCCTGACTCAGGAGGAGTTGGCCGGCCGTGCCGCGATCGGCGTGCGCACGGTGCGCGACCTGGAGCGCGGCCGTTCCTCCCGGCCCCAGCGGACGACCGTCGAGCTGCTCGCCCGTGCGCTCGGGCTGACCGGTTCCGATCTGGAGGCGTTCCTGTCCGCGGCGCGCGGCCGGCCGGCTGCCACGCTGCCGCCGGCGCCGCTCGACGAGCTGATCGGCCGGGACGCCGACATCGCCGAGCTGGTCGCCCGGCTGACCGACGGCGACGGGCCGCGCGGGGTGACCCTGGCCGGGGTGGCCGGGGTGGGCAAGACCAGCCTCGCCGTGGTGGTCGCCCACCGGCTGAGCGAGGCGTACCCGGGCGGGGTGGCCGGGGTCGCGGTGGCCGACGAGATCGCCGCCGGGGAGTTGCTGAGCGCCGTGGCCGCCGAGTTCGGCGCGCCCGGGCCGCGGGACCTGCCCGGCTATCTGGACGGGCGGCCGGCGCTGATCCTGGTGGACGCGGTGGACCGAGCCCCGCTGGCGGTCGGCGCGGCGCTGGCCGAGTTGCTGGAGCAGGTGCCACGGTTGCGGTTCCTGGTCACCGGGCGGGAGCCGGCCGGGCTGCCCGAGGAACGGGTGTGGCCGGTGGCGCCGCTGGCCACGCCGCCGGTGAGCCTGTCGGTGGACACGGCCGGGGAGCTGATGGTGTACCCCGCTGTGGGTCTCTTCCTGGAACGGCTGGGCCGGGTGCGGCGCACCCGCCTGGCACCGCACGAGATCGGGCCGCTGGCGGCACTGGTTCGCCGGCTGGGTGGCTTGCCGCTGGCGATCGAGCTGGCCGCGGCTCGCGGCCGGGTGCTCACCGTGCCGGAGATCCTGGAGCGCTATGCCGCGTCCGCCGAGCCACCGCGGTCGCCGGCGGTCTCGTTGGACGCCGTGGTGGCCGAAACCTATCGGGCGCTGGCGCCCACCGAACAGTGGGCCCTGCGCCAGCTCGCGGTCTTCCGGCACCGCTGGTCGCGGGATCTCGCCGAGGTGCTGCTGGGCACCGCGGACGTGGTGCATCTGCTGGACCGCCTGGTGGCCCTGGGCCTGCTCAGCGTGAGCGACAACCAGGTGGTGCACTTCCGGCTGCCGTCGGCGGTGCGGGAGTTCGCCGCCGAGCGGGCGGCGGCCGAGGGCGAGCTGGCGGATGCCCGGAAACGGCATACTCGCCTGCTGGCCGAGCGGCCCATCCCGGGCGTCCAGGCGGTCTTCTGAGAGCGTCCTAACGGGGGCAGGGCGCGACGTGCGCTAACCGGCGTGAATCGTGCCCCCCACGCGACGCCGGTCGCTGCTGACGCCGCGCCCATACGCGGCGAGAACGAGGCTCCCCCACAAGCCCCGCATGTCGCCCCGATCGCGCCGCATCCCCCTGGGCCGCCACAGTAGCCGGGCCGTGCACACCACCGAAAAGATTCGCTCGTTCTGCCGGTGGTTCTGCCGGTCATCAGTGCCGATGTCAGGCCTGCGTGACCGTTTCTGCACTCCCCGCAGTGGCGCACGGGTTCACCGCGTCCCGAATCGTCCGGAGCGAGCCGAGCAGATCGTCGAGCCGGTCCGGCGGCAGCAGGCCGACATACCACTTCTGCACCAGCTCCAGGTGCCCTGGCAGGACCTGGCCGAGCCGCTCCTGCCCGGCGTCGGTGATCACGGCATAGGAGCTGCGTCGGTCGCTCGGGCAGGCCTCCCGGCGGACCACGCCGTCGCGCTCCATGCGGTCCACGACGCGGGTGACGCCGCTGGTGGAGAGCGTGGTCTGCCCGGCCAGGTCGGTCATCCGCAGGCGGTGGCCGGGCGAGCGGGCGAGGCGCATCAGCACCTCGAACTCGACGGTGGAGAGGCGGTGCTGCTCGAATTGGGCGGCGAGGCGGTTCATCAGACCCGTGTACGCCTCGGCCAGCAGGCCGACCGCGGTGAGGCGAGGGTCGTCCAGATCGGTGTTCACCCGTACCACGATAACAGGCACTTGACAGAGGGAATATTGCTGAGCATATAGTTGCTCCGTCAGACAAGCATCCCGCACCGTCCGAGAGTTCGAGAGAAGGACCAGTCATGACCGTCACCACCCGTGAGTTCGAAGGTCTGCAGTTCCCGGCCGCCGGCACCTACGAGCTGGACGCGGCGCACAAGCGGGTCGGCTTCGTCGTCAAGCACCTCATGGTCAGCAAGGTTCGCGGCCAGTTCGCCGAGGCGAGCGCCACCATCACCGTCGCCGAGAACCCGCTGGAGTCCTCGGTCGTCGCCTCGATCAAGACCGCCAGCGTCGAGACCGGCCAGGTCGACCGGGACAACCACCTGCGTACCGGCGACTTCTTCGAGGCCGAGAAGTTCCCGACGATGGAGTACCGGAGCACCGGGGTGAAGTCGCACGCCGGTGCCGAGTTCGTGCTCGACGGTGAGCTCACCATCAAGGGCGTGACCAAGCCGGTCGAGCTGGTCGTCGAGTTCGAGGGTGCCACCACCAGCCCGTACGGGCAGCACCTCTTCGGCTTCAGCGCCACCACCGAGATCGACCGCGAGGACTGGGGGCTGACCTACAACATGGCCCTGGAGACCGGCGGCGTCATGATCGGCAAGAAGGTCAAGATCGAGATCGAGGGCGAGGCGATCCTGCAGCAGGGCTGAGCCCTCCGCACCCTCCACAGTCGAGGCGCCGTCCGGTTCTCCGGGCGGCGCCTCGGTTCGTCTGGCGGTAGGCGCCCGGGGATGGGAAGGTGGACCGAACGTATCCGCTCGTTCACAGCGTGGTGACCGAGGTCCGTTTCGTCCCCGACCGTCATGGGAGGGCATATGGGCACAGATCTGGCACACGCCATCTTCTCGCCCGAGGATCGGATCCGGTATCGGCACAAGGTGCGCCGCTGCCTCGACGTGCTGGGCGGCCTGCTGGACACCGATGTGTTCGATCCCGGGACCGGCATGACCGGATTGGAGATCGAGATCAACCTGGTCGACGCGGATGCCTCGCCGGTGATGCGTAACGCCGAACTGCTGGCCGACCTGGGCGATTCCCGGTTCCAGGCGGAACTGGGACGGTTCAACATCGAGTTGAACGTCCCCCCGCGACAGATCGCGGCGGAAGGCTTCGGCGCGTTCGAAAAAGACATTTCAGAGGCCTTGCGTACGGCTGGGGAGCGCGCCGGCAAGGCAGACAGTCGCCTCCTCCTGATCGGCATGCTCCCGACGCTCACCCCGGAGCACCTCACCCTGGCGAACCTGTCGGACAACGAGCGGTTCCGGGCGTTGAACGACGAGATCGTGGCCGCCCGTGGCGAGCAGTTCCCGGTCGACATCCGCGGGGTGGAGCGGCTGCGCAGCGCCAGCGGCACGATAGTGCCGGAGGCCGCCTGCACCAGCGCGCAGTTCCATCTGCAGGTGGCCCCGGAGTGGTTCGCCCGTTACTGGAACGCGTCCCAGGCGGTGGCGGCGGCCCAGGTCGCGCTCGGCGCCAACTCGCCGTTCCTGCACGGCCGCCGGCTCTGGGCGGAGACCCGGATCGCGCTGTTCGAGCAGGCCACCGACACCCGCCCGGACGAGCTGAAAGCACAGGGCGTACGCCCCCGGGTGTGGTTCGGGGAGCGCTGGATCACCTCGGTCTTCGACCTGTACGAGGAGAACGTCACGTTCTTCCCGCCGCTGCTGCCGCTGCTCAGCGACGAGGACCCGGACCAGGTCCGGGCGGCCGGCGAGGTACCGCGCCTCGGCGAGCTCTGCCTGCACAACGGCACGGTCTATCGGTGGAACCGGCCGGTCTACGACGTGATGGACGGCCGGCCGCACCTGCGGATCGAGAACCGGGTGCTGCCCTCCGGGCCGACAGTCGTCGACCTGCTGGCCAACGCGGCGTTCTACTTCGGCGTCATCCGCCGGCTCGCGGAGGCGGAACGACCGATCTGGTCCCGGCTCGACTTCGCCACGGCCGGCGCCAACTTCCGGGCCGGCGCCCGGGACGGGCTGGACGCGGTGGTCTGCTGGCCCGGGCTCGGCGAGGTCCCCATCGCCGAGCTGGTGCTGGAGACCTTGCTGCCGTTGGCCTACGACGGGCTCGACCGGTTCGGGGTGTACCCGGGCGATCGGGATCGGCTGCTCGGGATCATCGAGGACCGGTGCCGGAGCGGACGCAACGGCGCCGCCTGGCAGACCGCCGCGGTCCGCGCGGCGGAGCACCGGGGGTTGTCCCGGACCGCCGCGCTGCGCGAGATGACGCATCGGTACCTCGACCTGCACGGGCTCAACGAGCCGGTGCACACCTGGCCGATGTGACGGTGGTCAGTCCTCCGGGTTGATCCGGGCGACCGGCGGGTTCGCCGGCGGCGGCGTGATGGTGGAGCGGGCCGTCGTGTCCTTGCCGGCGGCGGCACGCTTCGCCGGCGACTTGGCGGGCCGGGCCGCCGCGGCGAGCTCCGGGTCGAACGCCGCGCCGGCTGGCTCGGCCTTCTTGGGACGGGGCTTACGCGGTGCCGGAGCGGCGACGACCGTTGCGGCGACGCTCTCGTCAGCCCGGCGTTTCCCGAAGAGCGCCCAGCCGCGACGCCCGCCCGGCTCGGCGGGCTCCGCCGGGGGCGACGCCGGCTCGGCGCCCGGCGTCTCCGGTGCGGGGGCCGGCTTGGGGACGACCCGGTCGGCGGGCTTGGCCGCGACGGCCGCGCTCGCCGAGTCGTCCGGACGAGCAGCCGGCGCCGGGCCCAGCTCGGGCGGGCTGGTCGACGGGGTGGCGCCGGCCCGGCTGCGCCCGGTTCCGCCCAGTGCCACGATCAGTGCCGACCCGCCCAGCCCGGCCAGCACCGCATAGGGCGCGATCAGGTACGCCGACTGGAGCGGCCCGGTCGCCTTGGTCAGCAGCGGCGCCAGCGCGAGAAACGCCAGCGCGACCAGCAGCGGACCGACAGCGCCGGAGGTGGCGGTGCCCAGTCCCCGGTCGCCGCGGCGGGTGGCCGGCCAGGCCGCGATCAGGCCGATCAGGAAGGCGGCGGTGAGCGTCAGCAGGGCGCTCGGCCAGTAGATCCCGCCGTACGTGGTGGCCGCGCCGGTCTCGGTGAACTGCCAGCTGGTCAGGTAGGTGTCCAGGTCCCGGCCGCTGGTCAGCTCGGCGACCACGCCGGCGATGGCCAGGGCCCAGAGCCAGGCGGCGGTGCCCAGCAGGTTGGCGGCCACCGGAGCCGACGAGACCGCCCAGAACGCCACCACCATGCCGATGAGCAGGCCGATCAGTGCGTAGCCGACGGCCACCAGCTGGGGTGAGTGGGAGAACAGGTGGTGCGCGGGGGCGGCGGATCGGGCCGGCAGGGCGACCAGCGCCACCGAGACCAGTGCCCCCAGACCGGCGGACGCGGCGAGTGCCAGGCGCCACAGCAGGCGCCAGCGGCCGGGCCGGTCGGGGCGGAGCCGGCCGGCGATCACCGCGCCCAGCACTGTGGCACTCGCGGTGATCCAGGTCGCCCAGCCGAGGCTGTTGAGCCAGGTGCTGTCGGCGGCCGCGGTGGTGGCCGGCCATTCGATGACGCCCAGGCCGTAGCCGAGACCCAGTTGTGCCGCACCGGCGCCCGCGGCTGTCCCGGCCGCGGCGGCGGTCTGTGCTGTCCAGCCCTTGTCGGCCATGCGCGCACTGTACTGGCCACCACCGATGTCCGCGACATACCCATCCTGGTCAGAGCGAGGATGGCGTTGCGTGTGCGTCTCCCCTGGGTACTTCAAGATTCGGTACCTTGACGCTGCGACGAGTGTGGGTGTACGGAGCGGAAGGAGCGGCGATGCCGGACGAGCGCCAGCCGGGCCCGGACGAGACACGTCCGATGCCGGCCGTGGACGAGACCGCCGCCGACGCCACCCAGGTGGGACCGGGCCCGTCGCCCGGTGCCACCCGATCGGGGGACGCCGCGGCGGCCTCGACCCGGCCGATGTCGCCGGTGGGCGACTGGGATCCGGACCCGCGCGGCGCTGACGACGCCGCCTGGACCGGTCGCGCCGCGGTACGGCCACCCGGCCCGGACGAGAACGGTTACGCCGACGGCGACTGGAGCATCGTCGCGCCCGAGGAGGAGGCGACCGGCCGCTGGTGGATGCCGATCGTGGTCGGCATCGTCGGGGTGACGCTGCTCGCCCTGCTCGCCACCGGCATCTATCTGATCG
The DNA here is from genome assembly GCF_030252345.1 of Actinoplanes oblitus. NCBI lineage: Bacteria > Bacillati > Actinomycetota > Actinomycetes > Micromonosporales > Micromonosporaceae > Actinoplanes > Actinoplanes oblitus. The sequence goes on from NZ_CP126980.1 coordinate 42,755, forward strand.
TGCGGAACTCCCGAGCCGGCGTGGACACGCCGCAGCCGACCCCGACCCAGACGGTCACTCGGACCGTGACCACCGCGGCGACCACCGAACCCACCACCGCGGCGACGACCGAGCCGACGTTCAGCGCGGTGCCGACCACCGAGCCGGCGGCGACCGAGGCGACCGTGCCGGCGCTGCGCGGCATGCCGGTGAACGACGCGAAGGCCGCGCTGGCCAGGTCAGGTCTGAGCTATCGGGTGATCCTCCGGCCGAGCGACGCGGAGCCGGGCACGGTGATCGACAGTGATCCGCCCGAGGGCCAGGTGGTCCCGGCGGACACCCGGATCACCCTCGTCGTCGCGGCCGAGCGGACCGACGGCCCGGCCACGGCGACGACGGTGCCGACCGGGGGCGCCACCACCGGGCCCTGAGCATCGGCGCCGGTCACTGGTCGCCGGGTCGGCTAGCGGTGCGCCCGGGCCGATCGAGCGGGAGCCGTACTCGGCCGCGCGGCGGGCTGACGGGCGTTGCGGGCTCGCGGATCCGGGGCCTTGCCGACCGGACGCAAGCCGTTGACCTGTACGAAGATGGAGCGGCGTTCCACGGCGTCACCGGCCGAGTTGAGCTCGTAACCGTCGAGCCAGACCCAGCCCTCGTACGTCGGCCAATCGTGTACCCGGATGACCCGGAACAGCATCGGTGATGCGAATTGGACGCTCGCCGCTTTCGTCACGTGGAGGACATCACCGGACCGAGGAAGTAGCACGTCATCTCCTGCCCTGAGATTCGTTGCCGGATGGTTTAGCGGGATTGACTTGTGACACAGATGCACCAGTCTGCCCGGCTCATGCACCTTTGCAAGCCTTCGACAGTGCCAACCATCGAAGCGAGTTGCGGAACGTCACCATCGCCGATCCCGCCACCCTGTCTCGGGCGGAAGCCCACGTCGGACCTCATATGGCTCGGCGCCCCATGTCGGACGTCGCTTTGGTGTGTTTCGTCGGACTTGGCGGCCTCACTCAAGAACGTTGCGTGATGCAAGCCATACGGAAAGATTGCACCACCAGTGTCGTCGATGCAAGTTGCATGTCCCTCTTCGGTGATCGTCCGTGATCATGGCGTCTCGCTAGGTGATCTAGATGCTTTCGCTGGTAGTGCCAATGTGTACCAAATTTGCCGCATGATCCACATTGTTAGGAGCAATTCGGACAATAACCGTTAAACCCTGACAATCACTGTCCAAACGCCACTGAGCTGCCAGGATCCAACTTGTCCAATGGGATTACCCCGTTCGGAGAACCTCAACCGTCGCGCGCGTCCCGGCGTACCCACGGTCGTTACTGCATTCAGAACGGTCCCATCGATCTTTTGGTGGGGCTCGATGGAGGCGGATCGGACGGCTCCGTATCCCGCCGAGATCGGTACTCACCCCCGACATGAGGAGCGATCGTGGAATTCGAGGTCAAAGGCCTGCGGATCGATCTGAGCCAGGCGCAGTGGTTCAAGAGCACCCGCAGTGGGGCAGACAGCGACAACTGTGTTGAAGTGGCGTTCGTCGACGACGCCATCGCCGTACGCGACTCCAAGAACCCGGCCGGTCCGGCGCTCATCTTCACGCAGGCCGAGTGGGACGCCTTCGTCGGCGGCGCCAAGGACGGCGAGTTCGACCTCTAACCCGCGGTCCGATCCTTCAAAGCCTTCCGCGTCGGCGCCCTGACCTGCGCCGACGCGTCGGCTGTGACCATTTGCCCGATTTTTCCGTCGCCTCGAGCGGCGCGCCTCGTTGAATGTTCCAAGCGCGGACCGGACCGCGCTGACCGGCCGGGACGAATCCTCCACGAGGCAAGGCAGTGACATGACGATTGGTTCGGAGAACCTCAGCAACGGCTCGGCGACGGCGCAGGACCGATTCAGCGGGGGCGTGAGCGCGTACCGGCAGGGCCGGCGCGATGCGCTGAGCGGCGACCACAGCGACGGCGAACTCCTGTCGCGCGGCAGTTCGGGTCTGCCGACCCGCTCGCCCGGACGCTCGCACAGCATCGAGCCGACCAGCGCGCTGGATCGGGCGGCCAAGCTGCCCTCGCTCGACCTGCAGGGCCTGACCGAGCCGGTCTTCACGTCGAGCTGGACCGACGCCCCGGCGAATGCCTCGATGGCCGACCACCCGCTGCTCCGCGGCCTGCTCCTGGAGCTGCCGGCCCGCGGCACCTTGCCGCAGTCCGACTGGCTGGACCGCTGGTTCGAGGCGGCCCGCTCCATCCTGGAGCTGCTCTACGTGCAAGAGGCGAAGAAGCAGCACTGAGCTGCCGAATCTCAAGAGACGGATGACTCGGATCCGCGCTGATCACTGATCGTCGCTCCCGCCGGGGACCCTTCCGGTCTGAGCGGCTGCGCGAATTGAGGATCAAATGCCCGATGACTCGGACCCGCGCTGATCACCGATCGTCGCTCCCGCCAGGGACCCTTCCGGTCTGAGCTGGCCGCTGCGCGTCCAGAGCGCTCAGCCCGCAAGGGCGACGTCCGTGGGTGGTCACGGAGCCGAGAACCAACCCCCCGGTATCGTCGCTGCCCTGTCCACAGCCTGCCCGTCGCCACACCGACGATCCCGGCACACCGTTGTCGCGGTGGCCGGTGGTGCCGGCGGGCATCGTTGGTCGGCGGGCGGTGGCGCGGCCGTCGTGGGTCAGCGGGCGTTAGCGCGGGACGTCGTTGGTCGGTGGGCGGTGGCGCGGGGGGCGTTGGTCAGCGGGCGGTGGCGCGGACGCGCTCGCGGGCGTGGCTGATGGGGGCCAGGACCAGTGGGGCCAGGCGGCTGTGGCGCAGGACGGCGCGGACGCCGATCGCCACGACGGCCGCCGCGACCAGGGTGAGCGCGACGCCGGCGAGGCCGGGGAAACCCGTGGTGGCCGGCACGCCGTCGCCGGGCAACTGGACCAGACCGGCCGCGAGCGGCAGGCCCACCACCGCGGCCAGGCCGGCCACCTGCAACGGCGCGGCGATCAGCGGGTGCGCCGCGGCGGCGCGCAGTGCCGGTGGCACGGGGGCCAGCGGGGCGGTCGCGAAGGCGCCCGCGCCGCGACGCACCCAGCTCAGCCGGCGCAGCCCGGCGGTCAGCACGATCAGTGCCGGCAGGGCCGGCAGCAACGCCGCCGTGGGCGCCGCCGAGACGCCCGGGGTCAGCGCGGTGACCGTCGGCACCGCGACGAAGATCCCCGCTCCGGCGGCGATCAGACCGGTGAGCAGCCGGGCCCGGCGACGCATGAGCAGCGCGGTGCCGGCCGTCGAGAGCCCGTCGGCCAGGAGTCCGGCGGCGAGCCAGACGGCGGCGAGAGTGCCGATCAGTGTCACGTCCACAACGGTGTCCACATCGACAGCGTTCACCTGCCGCGCACGCGGCGAAACCGGGATATGCCCCCAGCGCCGACCCTTAGGGGCCGCTTTCAGTCCCGAGGGTAGTCAGTCGATCACGCGCCGCCGCCGACCGATGCGCCTATGTGGACGAACCGGCCGGCAACGGTGTGACCAGCGCCGCACTGTCGGCTGCCGGACGCTGATGATCAGCCCGTGAGCCGCGCGGCCGCCGGCGGTCGGGTCAGACCGCGAAGCCGCGGACCGGCTCGCCGGTCGGCGCCGCCGGGGTGGCCTTCCACAGCCCGGTCTTCTGCGCGGCCAGCCGGGACAGGTAGGCCGGGTTCAGCAGTACGTACCGCTTCCACAGGCGCTTCGGCTCCAGGCCGAGGCGCCACAGCCACTCCAGCGCGTATTTCTGCATCCACGCGGGCGGGTTCTTCAGCAGGCCGGCGTGGTAGTCGAAGGCGGCACCGACGGCCAGCAGCGGCATGTCCAGCAGCGGCCGCATCGCGTAGGTGAACACCTCCTGCCGCGGGCAGCCCAGACCGACCAGCACGATCCGCGCCCCGGACGCCTTGATCCGCTCGGCGATCTCCGCCTCCTCGCCCGGGTTCGCACCGCGGAACTTGGAGGCCTCCACCCCGGCGATCTTCAGGGCCGGGAACATCCCGAGCAGCGCCGGCACCAGGCGGTCCAGGGTCGGCTGGGTCGAGCCGTACAGGTAGATCGGCAGGCCCTCGGCGGCGGCCCGCTCGACCACCTTGAGGGTCAGCGTCGGCCCGTAGACCCGGTCGGTCAGCCCGGCCCCGTGCAGCAGGTTCAGCGCCCAGCGGACCGGCTGCCCGTCCGGGGTCACCAGGTCGAAGGAGTTCAGCCGGGCCTCGTGGGCCGGATCCTGCACCCCGGTCATCACCCCGTGCACGGCCAGCGCGGTGACCGCGAACGGCCGCCCCTCGCGAGCCGCCGCGATGATCCGCTCGGTGGCCGACGCGTAGTCCGTCGCATCCACCAGCACCCCAAGGACGTTGCGCTTCCCCTGGTCAACCCCAGCAGGCACAGCGGACACGACCACACCCCACGCTCAGACGGAACTTCCACCCAACAGGCGGGCGAGCATACCGCCGCCCACAACTTCACCCAATCGTTGACTCACACCCCCGAGACAACGTCTCGGACGTAAGCCCCCGGCGTACCGAAAAAGATCTTGATCAAAGATGGCGAAGCCGGAAGGGCGAGCCCCGACCACAACCGACCGTGACCCTCGCCACCCGCCGCGCCCACCGTGACGCGGGGTTTCCGGGGGCCTCGGCCCCCGGGGCAGATATGACGAGAGGCCCCCCGTTCGCGCTTTCCGCGAACAGAGGGCCCCCGGCCTCTTGTGGGGATGGGGGGAGTTGAACCCCCACGTCCTTTCGGACACACGGACCTGAACCGTGCGCGTCTGCCATTCCGCCACATCCCCATGTGACTTGGTCGCCTAAGATCATATAACTGGTCTCGGTGACCTTTGAAACCGCCCCCTGCGGGGCTGTTTCTGGTTACTGCCTGCGACAGACTACGCTGTCGCACGTTACCAAGCGAGTTGAGTACCAAGCGAGTTGATATCGCCCCGCGACGGAGGAAACACTAGCACGGCGCCGTGGGGCGTCATACGAGGGTCAGAAGTGCCGGCTGCTCTTGGGCTACAGATGCACAAGCGGCGGCCGGATACCATCATGTCCTCGGAACCCGAGGAGGAGCCGGTGAGCGTGCTGCAGCGCTTTGAGAAGCGATTGGAAGGCCTGGTCGAGGGGGCCTTCGCGAAGGTGTTCAAGGGTGTCGTGCACCCAGTGGAGATCCTGAATGCCATGCAGCGGGAGGCCGAGGCACACAAGGCGATCCTTGCTGGTGGCCGCACCCTCGTGCCGAACCGCTACGTGATCGACCTGTCGCCCTACGACCATGGTCGTCTGGCGCCCTACGCGGCTGCCCTGGCGCAGGAGCTGGCCCAGTCGCAGGCCGAGTTCATCGGCGAGCAGGCCTGGACGGTCTACGGCGACGTGATCGTCGAGATCGAGCGGGGCGACGGCCTGGACACCGGGATGTTCCGGGTGACCGCGGAGGTCTACACCGGTGGCGAGGTCGCCCCGGTGCAGCAGCCGGCCTACGACGCCGGCCCGCAGTACTCGCCCTATGACCAGCACGGCGGTCACGGTGGTTACCCGCCGCCGCACGGTGGTCACGGTGGCCCGCGCAGCGTCGGCCTGGTCTCCGGTGACGGCCGGACCTACCCGTTGCAGATGGGCTCGACCGTGATCGGCCGAGGCGACCAGGCGAACCTGCGGCTGCCGGACGTCGGCATCTCCCGCCGGCACGCCCGGCTGGACTACGACGGCAACCAGGTGGTGCTGACCGATCTCGGCTCGACGAACGGGACGATGGTCAACGGCCAGCGCGTCTCCGCCGTGGCGCTGAACCCGGGCGACATGATCCAGCTGGGGACGACCACGCTGACCTTCCGAGTGGACGGCTAGCGGCGTTGCCCGAATTCGTCCTCACCGTCGCCCGGTTCGGCTTCCTGATCCTGCTGTGGATCTTCGTGTTCACGGTGGTCGGGGTGATCCGGCGGGACCTCTTCGCGGGGGCCCGGTCGAAGAGCATCGTCGCCAGCCCTCGGGGGGTGGGTGGCGCGATCCTCCAGGGCCGGCCGGCGAAGGCCAAGCGCGGTAAGGCGGCACGGCAACTGGTGGTGACCGCCGGCCAGCTGGCCGGCACCCGGATCACCCTCGGCGAGGCCCCGATCACTATCGGTCGCGCCGAGGATTCGACCCTGGTCATCACCGACGATTTCGCGTCGGCCCGGCACGCCCGGCTGGTGCCTCGGGACGGGCAGTGGTTCGTCGAGGACCTCGGCTCGACCAATGGCACTTACCTCGATCGCGGTAAGGTCTCCGGACCCACTCCCGTTCCCCTTGGCGTCCCGATCCGGATCGGACGCACTTCTCTCGAGTTACGGCCATGACCCTGACCCTGCGCTATGCCGCTCAGAGCGACCGCGGTCTGATCCGAGACCTCAACCAGGACTCCGTCTACGCCGGGCCGCGGCTGCTGGCTGTCGCGGACGGCATGGGCGGCATGGCCGCCGGTGACGTCGCCTCCAACATCGTCATCGCGGCGATGGCGCCCCTCGACGACGACGTCCCGGGGGACGCGCTGGTCGACGCGTTGCGGCATGCCGTCGGCACCGCGAACCAGCAGTTGCGGGACACCGTCGACGCGAACCCCCAGCTGGAGGGGATGGGCACCACGCTCACCGCGGTGCTCTTCACCGGCAGCAAGTTCGGCATGGTGCACATCGGTGACTCGCGCGCCTACCTGCTCCGCAACGGCGAGTTCGCGCAGATCACCAAGGACGACACGTACGTCCAGATGCTGGTCGACGAGGGACGGGTCAGCCCCGAGGAGGCGAGCAGCCACCCGCAGCGGTCACTGCTCACCCGGGCGCTGGACGGCCGCGACATCGACCCGGAGTACTCGGTGCGCCAGGTACTCAAGGGCGACCGCTATCTGATCTGCAGCGACGGGCTGTCCGGCGTGGTCAGCGGCGAGACGATCGGCCAGACCATGCGGGAGATCGCCGACCCGCGGGCGTGCGTCGAGCGGCTGGTGCAGCTCGCCCTGCGCGGTGGTGGACCGGACAACATCTCCGTGGTGATCGCCGACGCGACCGACGCGGACATCGTCGAGCAGGCGCCGATCGTCGGTGGCGCCGCCTCCCTCGACCGGGGCAACACCACAGTGGCGGACGCCTCGACGCCCGCCTCCCGGGCGGCGGCACTGAAGCAGCCGCCGCCGCGCCCGGCCCAGCCGGAGACCGACGGCTACGACCGCGAGCCGGAGCCGGCCGGCCACCCGGTGCGCACCGCACTGCTGGTCCTGGCGCTGCTCGGGGTGCTGGGCGGCGGCCTCTGGGCCGGCTGGCAGTACACCCAGGACCAGTACTACGTCGGCGCGACAGACGGTGGCCAGCTGGCCATCTTCCGCGGCGTGCCCGGGCGGATCGCCGGGCTGGACCTCTCCACGGTGAGCGAGACCAGCACGGTCCGCCTCGACGACCTGACCACTGTCGCCCAGGAGCGGGTCAGGGAGGGCATCCACGCCGGCAGCCAGGTCGAGGCGCGCAACACGCTCACCGACCTGACCAGCGACGAACCGTCCAACCCGAATCTGAAGCCGGTCTGCTCGGTGGCCGGTGCCACCCCGGCCGCGTCCGCTTCGGTCCGGCCCGCCGTGACCACCGCCACGTCAGCGCCGGGAACCGTGCCGAGCGTGCAACCGTCCGAGAGCGGGTCGGCGGCTGCCGACACCGGCTGCCGGACCGCTGACTGAGCACGGCCTACAACGTCTGGGGATTTTCTTGACCGCGCCCGCTGTACCGGCTCCTTCGCCCGCCTCCACGGGTGAGATGTCGCGTATCCCGGGGTTGAAGACGCGCCGTAACGCCGAGCTGGGTCTGCTGGCCTTCGCCATGGCGCTCGTCGCGGCGTTCGGCGCGACCGTGGAAGCCAACAAGTACGACCAGCTCCAGCCGAACTTCTGGGTGCCGGCCGCGCTGCTCAGCATCCTCTTCCTCGGCCTGCACATCGTGGTCCGCTACGTCGCGCCGTACGCGGATCCGGTGCTGCTCCCCACCGTCGCCCTGATCAACGGCATCGGCGTGGCGTTCCTGCGCCGCATCGACATCGCCAACGCGATCAACGACAAGAAGGGGCCACCGGGGATCTTCTCCGGGATCGGCGGGCGCCAGCTCGCCTGGACCCTGATCGCGCTGATCCTGGCGGCGGCCCTGCTCCTGCTGATCCGCGACCATCGGAACGTCTCGAAGTACGCGTACACGCTGGGCCTCACCGGCATCGTGCTGATGATGATCCCGGCCGTGCTGCCGGGCAGCATCTCCGAGGTGAACGGCGCCAAGCTGTGGATCAAGCTGGGCGCCTTCTCCATCCAGCCGGGCGAGTTCGCCAAGCTGATGCTGGTCACCTTCTTCGCGTACTACCTGGTGCGCAAGCGTGAGGTCCTCTCGCTGGCCAGCAAGCGGTTCCTCGGCATCGACTTCCCGCGCGGCCGGGACCTCGGGCCGGTCGTCACGGTGTGGCTGTTCAGCCTCCTGGTCCTGGTCTTCGAGAAAGACCTGGGTACCGCGCTGCTCTACTTCGGCCTGTTCGTGGTGACGCTGTACGTCGCCACCGAGCGGTCCAGCTGGCTGATCATCGGTCTGCTGCTGTTCTTCGGCGGCGTCTACCTGGCGTACCTGCTCGGCGCCTCGGTCGGCGGACCGTTCGCCAACTTCTACGACCGCGCGGAGATCTGGCTGAACCCGTTCTCCCAGGCCAACTACGAGCGGGCCAGCGGCAACAGCTACCAGCTGGTCCAGGGCCTGCTCGGGCTGGGCACCGGCGGCCTGTTCGGCACCGGGCCGGGCGCCGGCTCGCCGCTCTCGGTCCCCGAGGTGCAGAACGACTTCATCTTCGCCGGCCTGGGCGAGGAGATCGGCCTCTTCGGTCTCTCCGCGCTGCTGGTCTGCTACGTGCTGATCGCGATGCGCGGCCTGCGCGCCGCGATCGGGGTGCGTGACTCGTTCGGCAAGCTGGTCGCCGGCGGTCTGTCGTTCACCCTCGGCCTGCAGGTCTTCGTGATCCTCGGTGGTATCACCGGGCTGATCCCGCTGACCGGTCAGACCACGCCGTTCCTGTCCTCCGGTGGCTCCTCGCTGATGGCGAACTGGCTGCTCATCGCGATGCTGCTGCGCATCTCCAACGCTTCCCGGGGTCCGGCGGTCGGCGGTGGCGGACCGGAACGACCCGGACCGAAGAAAGCACCCACCCAGTTGCACGGCGCCATGACGGAGGTGATCAAGCCGTGAACGCCCCCCTGCGCAGGTCCGGCGTGGTCCTCTTCGTACTGTTCGGACTGATCTTCGCGAACCTGAACTGGATCCAGGCCTACAAGGCCGACGAGTACCGCACCCACCCGTGGAACGGCCGGGTGAAGGTCGCCGAGTACGAACGCCCCCGTGGCGTGATCGAGGCCGGTGGCAACGCCCTGGCCCAGAGCAAGGCGACCGACGACACCCTGAAGTACCTGCGGGTGTACCCGAAGAAGGAGATCTACGCTCCGGTCCTCGGCTACAAGCCGGTCAACCTGGGCTCGGTCGGCATCGAGGAGAGCGAGAACGACTTCCTCTCCGGGGAGAGCGACAAGCTCATCGGTGACCGGATCACCGACATGTTCACCGGGGAGAAGACCGGTGGCGGCAACGTGCTGCTCTCGCTGAACACCGCCGCTCAGGAGGTCGCCTGGAAACAGATGATCAACAACGAGCGCGGGGCGAAGAAGGGCGCGGCGGTTGCCATCGACCCGCGTACCGGGGCGATCCAGGCGTTGGTCTCGATGCCCAGCTACGACCCGAACCAGCTGGTCACCCACGACAAGAACGCGGCGGCGTCGGCGTATAAGAAGCTGAACGCGGACAAGGATCAGCCGATGCTGAACCGGGCGCTGTCGCAGACCCTGCCGCCCGGCTCCACGTTCAAGGTGATCGTCTCGGCGGCCGCCCTGCAGAGCGGCTACGACGTCGACACCGAGATCCCGGCCGGCAGCGTCTACCGGGAGGGCGGCGCGACCATCCGGAACTCCGAGGAGGAGGTCTGCCCGGGCGGCGAGGTCACCCTCAAGGAGGCGCTGACCGAGAGCTGCAACACCGGGTACGCCAAGCTCGGCGTGAAACTGGGCGCGGACAAGGTCAAGGAGACCGCGAAGGCGTTCGGTTTCGAGGAGAGCGACCTGCGGATCGGCAACCTGGAGAGCCACGACGGTCTCTCGGTGGCGGCCAGCCACACCGGCGACATCGCGAACCCGGACGGCAGCACCGACAAGTCGGCGCTGGCCCAGTCCTCGATCGGGCAGCGCGACGTGCGGATGACGCCGATGCAGGGCGCGCTGATCGCCGCCACGGTGGCGAACGGCGGCGACCAGATGCGGCCCTACCTGGTGCAGAAACTGCTCAGCTCGGAACGCCGGACGATCTACACCGCGTCGCCGCAGAAGAAGAGCAGCCCGATCGACAGCGCGGTGGCCGGCAAGCTCAAAGAGATGATGATCAGCGTCGTCGAGAACGGCACCGGCAAGAAGGCGCAGACCGACGGGCTGACCGTCGGCGGCAAGACCGGTACCGCGCAGAACGCCGAGGGCGCCGACCCGCACGGATGGTTCATCGGCTTCGCGTTCAACGACAAGGGTGATCCGGTCTCCGCGGTCTGCGTCATGCTGGAGAACGTCTCCGGTGGCCACGCCAGCGCCGAAGCGGCTCGCATCGCCGGACTGATCATGAAGGCCGCTGCCGGCGGGGGAGGAAAGTGACATGATCCGCCCGGGGGTCACGCTCGGTGGGCGCTACCGCTTGGAGGAGCGGATCGCCGGCGGCGGTATGGGTGATGTCTGGCGCGGCACTGACGACGTGCTGGGCCGGACCGTCGCCGTCAAGATCCTGCTGCCCGCGCTGCTCGACGAGCCCGGCTTCGCCGAGCGGTTCCGCGGCGAGGCGCGCACCATGGCGACGATCAACCACCCCGGTGTGGTCGACGTCTACGACTACGGCAGCGACCAGCAGATCGCCTTCCTGGTGATGGAGTACGTCGAGGGTGACGCGCTGTCCCGGACGCTGAGCCGGGTCGGCCGGCTCACGCCGGCCCGGACCATGGCGCTGGTCGCGCAGGCCGCCGACGCGTTGCAGGCCGCGCACGCCAACGGGATCGTGCACCGCGACGTGAAACCCGGCAACCTGCTGGTCCGGCCGAACGGCACGCTGGTGCTCACCGACTTCGGCATCGCCCGCTCCGCGCTGGTGGGGCAGCTGACGGTGGCCGGGGCGGTGCTCGGCACGGCGTCGTACATCTCGCCCGAACAGGCCGCCGGCGACGTGGCCACCGCCGCGTCCGACGTGTACGCCCTCGGCGTGGTCGCCTACCAGTGCCTCTCCGGGCACCGTCCGTTCGACGGGGCCACCCCGATCGAGATCGCCATGAAGCACGTCCGGGAGACGCCCCGCCCGCTGCCCGGCGACATCCCGCCCGCCGTTCGCGCCATCGTGGAGCGCGCGCTGGCCAAGGATCCGAACGCCCGCTGGCCCAGCGCCGCGGCGATGGCGGCGGTGGCCCGGCAGGCCGCGTCGTCGCTGACCACCACGGCGCAGTCGCCGGTGAGCCAGCCGGTCCGGGCCACCCCGACCAGCCCGGCTCCGTCGCAGCAGGCACGCGCCTCGGTGCCGCGGCCGATCTCCGGCGCCCGGGGTGCCGCCTCGGTGCCGTCGGCCCCGCCGGTGTCCTCGGTGCCGCCGGTGCAGTCGTCGGCCCCGCCGGTCGCCACGCCGATGCCGCCGCACTACCGCCCGCCGTCCGGCCCGCCGATGAACAGCGGATATCCGCACCAGGCGCCGGCGGCCAAGCCGGAGGGTTCGTTCGGCCGTCAGGTGCTGATCGTGCTCGCCGTGGTTCTGGCTCTGCTGGTCCTGCTCTGTGCCGGAGTCATCTCGTTCCTGTATCGACATGGCACACCGAATGCCGCCGCCGAAATCGCGCTGGGTGATCAGAGCAGCTCGGCGGCTATTCTCCGCATGGGCGTGGCCGCCGACCGGGTGTCGGTGGCGTCGTACCGTCTTATGCGGGCCGACCCCCAGCTCGGCCCGATCCGACCGAACGAAGGACGACAGACGCTATGACGGCGCAGGCCCGACTGCTCGGTGGCAGGTACCAGGTCGGCGAGCTGCTCGGCTACGGCGGCATGGCAGAGGTGCACCGGGGGCGCGACCTCCGCCTTGGCCGGGACGTTGCGATCAAGATGCTCCGCACGGACCTGGCCCGGGACGCCACCTTCCAGGAGCGTTTCCGGCGCGAGGCACAGAACTCCGCGGCACTGAACCACCCTGCCATCGTGGCGGTCTACGACACCGGTGAGGAGACCTCGGCCGCCGGCGAGAGGCAACCCTTCATCGTCATGGAGTTCGTCAACGGACGGACTCTCAAGGAGGTCCTGGCGCAGGAGCAGCGGCTCCAGCCACGCCGGGCACTCGAGATCATCGCCGACATCTGCGCCGCGCTGGAGTTCAGCCACCGGCACGGGATCATCCACCGGGACATCAAGCCCGGCAACGTGATGATCACGCAGAACGGCCAGGTCAAGGTCATGGACTTCGGTATCGCCCGGGCCCTGGCCAGCGGCGCCACCACGATGACACAGACCAGCGCGGTGATCGGCACGGCGCAGTACCTCTCCCCCGAGCAGGCCCGCGGCGAGTCCGTCGACGCCCGTTCCGATGTGTACGCGGCCGGCTGTGTCCTCTTCGAGCTGCTGGTCGGGCACCCGCCGTTCGTCGGTGACAGCCCGGTCAGCGTGGCCTACCAGCACGTCCGCGAGGACCCGAAAGCGCCGAGCTCGATCGTCCGCGACGTCCCGCCGGACCTCGACGCCATCGTGCTCAAGGCGCTCGCCAAGAACCCGCTGAACCGCTATCAGAGTGCCCAGGAGATGCGCGCCGACGCGCTGCGCGCGGTCTCCGGCCGTCCGGTGATGGCCACCCCGGTGATGAGCCAGGCCGAGACCGTCGCGATGAACAACGGCCCGCACCAGTGGCAGCCGCAGGGCGCCACCACCATCCAGCGGCCGGTGGCGACCACCATGGGCGGCGGCGGCCGGCCGCAGAGCGACAACAAGCAGTCCTGGGTGTGGGCGGCACTGGCCGGTCTGGGTGTGCTGGTGGTGATCGTGCTGGGTGTGGCGCTGGCGTTGAACAAGAACAACGACAGCGGCAACAACAACCAGCCGAAGACGGCGGCGATGCCGGATCTGAAGGGCCAGAAGGAGAAAGACGCCCGCAACGCCTTGATCACCGCCGGGTTCAACAACATCGCTGAGCCGAAGACCGAGCAGAAGAAGGACTGCGACGGCACGGTGTCCCTGCAGAGCCCGGCTGCCAACACGGTGATCCCGGTCACCACCTCGGTCGGCTTCACCATCTGCAACGCGCCGGACAAGGTGACCGTGCCGGACAACCTGGTCGGTAGCACCCAGGGGGCGGCGGAGGACGCCTTGAAGGAGCGAGGCCTGGAGCCGAAGATTCGAGAGGTCGACAGCGCCTCGCCGAAGGGCCAGGTCGTCAAGGTGGAGAGCGCCGGCGAGGAGGTCGAGCCGGGCACCACGATCGAGGTGCTGGTCTCGAACAACAACCTGGTCATCGTGCCGAACGTGGTCGGGAAGTCCGAGGACGTCGCCATCGAGCTGCTGCAGGCCGCCGGGCTGAACGTCAACCCGGTCGTCTATGTGCAGGGCGGCGGGGAGCCGGGCAAGGTCATCAAGCAGAGCAAGAAGCCGAAGAGCAAGGTCGACAGCGGCACGAACATCACGATCACCGTGGTGACGACGGAGCCGTCGGCCGACCCGAGTTCGTCGGTCTCACCGACCCCGACCGACACCACCGGCACCGGCGGTGGCGACGGGACGAACGAGTAACCCGCGCCTCTGACGAAAGAAGCCGGCGACCGAAAGGTCGCCGGCTTCTTTGTCGGTAAGTGATCAGGCGGTGGCGAAGGCGGACCGGCGCCGGTGCTCCACCTCGGCGGCCAGCTCCGGGGCGCGCTCCAGCGCGGCCGGCAGACCGCAGGAGGCCAGCCAGTTCGCCAGCATGGTGTGGCCGCCCTCGGTGAGCACCGACTCCGGGTGGAACTGCACACCCTCGATCGGCAGCGTGCGGTGCCGCATCGCCATCACCACGCCGGACTCGGTACGCCCGGTCACCTCGATCTCGTCCGGCAGCGTCTCCTCGAGCACGGCCAGCGAGTGGTACCGGGTGGCGGTGAACGGGTCGGGCAGGCCGGCCAGCACACCCACGCCCTGGTGGTGGACCAGCGAGGTCTTGCCGTGCAGCAGCTCCGGGGCGCGGGTGACAGTGGCACCGAAGGCCGCACCGATCGCCTGATGGCCCAGGCAGACGCCGAAGAGCGGGAGTTTCCCGGCGTACTCGCGGATCACGTCGAGCATGATCCCGGCGCGGGTCGGCTCGCCGGGGCCGGGCGAGAGCAGGATGCCGTCCGCGCCGAGTGTGCCCGCCTCGGCGACGGTGATCTCGTCGTTGCGCCGTACCTCGCAGTCGGCGCCGAGCTGGCCGAGATATTGCACCAGGTTGAAGACGAACGAGTCGTAGTTGTCAATGACGAGGATGCGCACGTCAGTCACCTGCTAGGCCGCCGGGGTCCGGATGGTTGGAGGTCGTGCTGTACGGGATCGCGTCCGGCGCGGAGTCGTCCGGGTGCGGCGACGCACCGTTGGGCAGCGGCGAGTCCCGGTCGACCGAGTTCGGGTCGATCTGCGAGGTGTCGCCGACCTGCACGTCGTCGAAGGGCAGCAGCGGGGTCGCCCACGGGAAGACCACGTACCACAGGAGTGAGCCGACCGCGGCGAGCAGCACGATCGACATGGTCAGCTTGCTCCAGACAGCACCCGGGAGCTTGCGCCAGATCCAGGCGTACATCCGCTATGCCTTCGTCTTCATCTCGGCCGGCATGCCGGCGTCGGCCTTGGTCTGGTCCCGCGGCACCGTCTTCATCAGTTCCGCGTGCACGACCAGCCGCTGGTAGTTGTTGAACTTCGGGTTGCAGGTGGTCAGCGTGAGCAGCGCCTTGGTCGGGGTCTCGCCCGGCTTGTTGGGCACCGGGGCGACCACCTCGACCTGGTTGGGCGTGACGATCTGGTGGCCGGTGACCTGGTAGACGTACCAGCTCTCGCGGGTCTCCACGCCGATCACGTCGCCGGGCTTCAGCTCGTCCAGCCGCCAGAAGATCTTCTTGATCCGGTGGCCGGCCACCGAGAAGTTGCCGATCTGGCCGGGCTTGGCGGTCTCCGGGTAGTGGCCCGGGGCGTACTTGATGTCCTGCGGACGGACACCGTCGACGACCACCCACTCCTTGTCCAGCTTCGGGATGTAGAGGCGGCCAACCAGGGCCTCGCCCGGCGCGGCCGGACCCTGCACCTTGCTGGTCGGCGCGACGGTCGGATCGGCCCAGGCCTGGTCCAGCTCCTGAGCCAGGTGGTCCTGCTCGGCCTGCACCTCGGCGGAGTTGCCGAAGACCTCGTAGCCGGCGAACAGCAGCACGATCAGACCGAAAGTGATCATCAACTCGCCGGCCCCGCGGATGCCGGTGCGCAGCCGGGACGCGGTGGTCGGGCGGGTCAGCTCGGAGTAGACGCTCTTGTAGCCCTCGTCGGTCTGCTCCGGGCGCAGCTTGACGACCTTCTCCCCGCGTTTCGGCGGTTCCGGCTCGGCGGTCTCGGCGGCGGGCTCGTCGAGGACCGGCGGGACGTCCTTGATCGAGGCGGCGCCGACCACGGCCTCCGGGCCGGCGGCCTCGCGGGCGGCCTGGGCCGCCTTGCCGGGCGGCAGGACGGTCAGCTTGCCGGGCAGCGGGGCGCCCGGCGTCAGGGTGGGCAGGACGCCGGTCGGCGCGTCGAGGGTCGGGATGACCCGGGTGGCCGAGACGATCGGGTTGGTGGCCGGATCGCTCGGCTCTAGCGGCTCGTTGCTGGCCCACCGGGTGTTCTTCGAGCCCATCGGCGGACCGCTCGCAGCGGGCAGAGGACGCGTCGCGGCCCCGGAGGGCTCCCAGGATGCCGGAACGGCGGTTTCGGCCGTCTCCGGGGATTTCCGGGCCGTTTCCGGGGTGCTGGTGATCGGCTGGCCGGTGACCGGGGCGGTCGGGTGCGCCGCCCAGGCGGCGGCGGTCGGCACGCCCGCCGGTGACGCGGTGGCGGCGAGTGGCGGCGCGGCGGGGGACGCGGTGGCCGGGGAGGCCGGCGCGGCGGCGGTCTCGATGCGACCGGTCGCGTCCGGATCCCAGGCGGGAGCGGCCGGGCTGGCCGGCGCCGCGGCGCGCCGCCCGGAGACCGGTGCGGTCTGCCGAGTCGGCTCGGCGGACCAGTCGGCCGGGGTGCTCGGCGCGGCGGCCTCCGCGGGCCAGCCGGCGGGGCTGCCCGGCGTGGCGGGAGCTGCGGTGCGACCGGCGGGGCTGCTCGGTGCGGCGGGATCCGGGGACCAGCCGGCGGGACTGCCGGGCGGGCTGGACGGCGCGGACCAACCCGCGGGGCTGCCTGGCGTGGCGGCGGCCGCGGACCAGCCGGGCGCGGCCGGGGCGGGGCTCTGCGGGCGGGTCGGCTGGGTGCTCCAGACCGGTCCGCCGGCCGGCGTCACGGCGGGCTCGCCCGCTCGCGCGGGCCGGTCGGCGGCACGCCCGGGCAGGTCAGCCGCGGGCACGGGCACGTCGGTGACGCGCGGGAGCGGCTCGGTGGCACGGGCGGCGGTCCGGTCGCTGGCCGGGAACTGCTGGGTGTCGCCGACGGGCGCCGGGGACGCTTCGGTGCGTACCGAAAGCGGGTTTGGCTCCTCGTCGGGAGCGGGGGCGAAGAAATCGAAACTCTCCGGCGCGGCCGGGGCCGACGGCATCGCCCGGCGGCGGGCCGCCGCGGCGGCCGCGCTGACCTCGTCGAGACCATTTTCGGTACGGGCGGAGTCCCGGGCAGCGCGAATCCGCCGCTGCGCGCTCTCGTCCGCCGCGAGGATCGCGGTGTCCGGGGCGTCCGGCTGAGCGGGGCTCGGCGGCGCCTCGGGAAGGCGGGGGGAACGGGCCGGCGCGGCCGGGCTCACGTTGGCGCCGAGTCCCACCGGTGGGGTCAGCGGGCCACCGGGCACCCCGTCCGGCGACGCGTCGCTGAGCCGCGGGATGTACGCGGTCTGGGCCTCGGAGTCGGGAGCGCGGTGCCGTCCCCGGCCGGCCGGGCTGCTCCCCGGGTAGTCCGCGGGCGTGCTCGTCACTGGGCAGCCTGTGCGGATCGGAGGTCGGTCGACCCGTCGTACGCCGGCACTGTCACATCCTTTTCGTTTCTCTCCGCGTAGCCGAGCCCGAAATCGGTGACGGCCTCGCGGAACTGCCTGACTCCTTCTGCGGACTCCAACGCACGATGCATCGCTGTGGGTTCGCCGATCGCTGTGATCTTGAATGGTGGCGAGAAAACCTGGTTGTGAAGGAGCAGCGTGTTGCCGACACAGCGTACCGCGCTCGTGCTGATCACGCGGACATCCATGATCGTCATGGCCTCGGCCCCGCCGGCCCACATCGCGTTCACCACCGCCTGGACATCGCCCTGGTGAACGACCAGATCGTCGTTGTCGGGGGCGTTGTCACCGAAGTCGGATCCGCGTCGCGGTGAGTCGTTGAGGGTGACGGTGAGGCCGGGTCCGTGCAGGGCGGTGAAGCCGGCCGGCTCGCGGACCGCGTCGGCGTGCTCGCGGGCGTCTTTCACCGGCGTGTCCACCTCGGCGAGCCGGGCCGCCTCGGCGTCGACGCCGGCGCGCAGGGCGGCGGCCCGTTTCTCGCTGTCGGCCAGGCGGTCCCGCTTGTCGGCGATCAGCTGGGCCAGCTGTGGCCGCCGGTCGTCACGCAGTGCCGTCCCGTCCGCGGTGGTCGCGGACGTGGTGAAGAGCAGGCCCGCGGCCAGCGCGATCAGCGGAACTCCGACGGACCAGATGGTCCGCCGGCCACCCCGGCGCGGCCGCAGTCCACGAGCCGCGCGCCGCAGCGCCAGCTGCCAGGAGGCGCCCCCGCGCCCACCTTGAAAAGCCACCCGGCCTCCCGCGAGAAGTCGACGCCGGGTATTTTCTCGCCCCGGCGGGTGCCTGTCCGCACGCTGTCTTGATTACGCTAGCTGGCGAACAGTATTCGCCACGGGCAGCATTCGGAGTCCCCGGAGCCGCTCACCGGTGGTTGTTCACCACTTGTTGCCCTCAGGAGAGTTCCGTGCCCAAGTCGCAGGTTCGTAAGAAGAAGGTCTACACCCCGCCCGCGGACATCCGTCCCGCGGTTGCGGCGGCGTCCAAGAAACCGAGCCCGGTCTGGCTGCCCGCCACCGCGGTCACCCTCATCGTGGTCGGCATCGCCTGGCTGGTGATCTACTACCTGTCCTCGCAGCAGTACCCGGTGGCGAGCTGGCGGTACTGGAACCTGGCGGTCGGTTTCGGCTGCATGGTGGCCTCGCTGGGCATCCTCTCCCGCTGGCGCTGAGCTGTCGCTCTCGCCGGCGCTGAGCCGTGTGAAATTCATCTAAACCAAGCGCACCCCCGCCTGGCGTGGGGTGCGCTTTCGGCTGAGGGGCCGGAGGTCCTTGACCTGCGACCTGCACCGGCCTATTACTCATGGGTAACATAGGCTGGCGCCCAGCCGACCGAGGAGGCACAACACACATGGGCTACGCGCAGATAATCGCCACCGTCTTGTCGGTGGCGGTCACGGTGGTGGCCGTCGCCCTCGCGGTGCGTGCCGTTCTCACCATCACCAAGGTGATCCGGTCGGGCCAGCCCGCGCCGGAGCGGTTCACCGACAAGGGGACCCGGACCAAGACCCTGCTCAAGGAGTCGGTCGGGCACACCCGGATGCTCAAGTGGAGCGCCATCGGCGCCGCCCACTGGTTCGTCATGTTCTCCTTCATCATCCTGTCGTCGCTGGTCCTCGAGGCGTACTTCGAGGCGGTGACGCCGGACGGCGAGCTGCCGATCATCGGCCACTGGGCGATCTTCGGGTTCGTCACCGAGTGGTTCGGGATCCTCGGCACCGTCGGCATCCTCTACCTGATCTTCGTGCGCCAGCGGCAGAAGCCGGGCGCGGTGAAGCGCAGCCGGTTTCTCGGCTCGACCATGTGGCAGGCCTACTTCGTCGAGTCGATCATCGTCGGCGTGCTGGTCTGCGGCTTCCTGATCCGCGGGCTCAAGGTCGCCAACGACACCTTCCCGTACCCGGTCTGGGCCGCGCCGCTGTCGCACGCCATCGGCGGCGTCCTGCCCGCCTGGGAGGACGGCCCCACCTGGGTCGCCCTGGTCAAGCTGCTCATCTCGATGGGCTGGCTGATCACCATCTCGCTGAACCCGACGATGGGCGTGGCCTGGCACCGCTTCCTGGCGTTCTTCAACATCTTCTTCAAGCGCAGCCCGGAGAAGCCGGCCGGTTCCGGCCTCGGCGCGCTGAAGCCGATGATGAGCGAGGGCAAGCCGCTGGACTTCGAGGAGGCCGACCCGGAGAAGGACCTGTTCGGGGTCGCCCAGGTCGAGCAGTTCACCTGGAAGGGCCTGCTCGACTTCTCCACCTGCACCGAGTGCGGTCGCTGCCAGTCGCAGTGCCCGGCGTGGAACACCGCCAAGCCGCTCTCGCCGAAACTGCTCGTGCTGTCGCTGCGGGACCACGCGTACGCGAAGGCGCCGTACCTGCTGGCCGGTGGCGGCAAGGACCTGACCGGCGAGGAGAAGGCCACCGAGGCGCAGCTCGCGCACCTCGACGTCCTGTCGCTGGCCGAGGGCAACCGCCCGCTGATCGGCGGCGTCGACGAGAACGGCGTGATCGACCCGGACGTGCTCTGGTCCTGCACCACCTGTGGCGCTTGCGTCGAGCAGTGCCCGGTCGACATCGAGCACATCGACCACATCGTCGACATGCGCCGCTACCAGGTGCTCATCGAGTCGTCGTTCCCGTCCGAGGCCGGCGTCATGCTCCGCAACCTGGAGAACAAGGGCAACCCGTGGGGCGCCCCGCAGAACACCCGCGAGGACTGGACCAAGGGTCTGGACTTCGAGGTGCCGCGGGTCGGCGAGGTCGAGGACTTCGACTACCTGTTCTGGGTCGGCTGCGCCGGCGCGTTCGAGGACCGGGCCAAGAAGACCACTCGCGCGGTGGCCACGCTGCTGCACGAGGCGGGCGTCAACTACGCGATCCTGGGCGAGGGCGAGACCTGCACCGGCGACCCGGCGCGGCGGATCGGCAACGAGTTCATCTTCCAGATGCTCGCCCAGCAGAACGTCGAGACGCTGAACGAGGCGTTCGGCGACCAGAAGGTGAAGCGGATCGTCGCGACCTGCCCGCACTGCTTCAACACGCTGGGCAACGAGTACGAGCAGCTCGGCCTGAAGGTCGAGGTCGTGCACCACACCCAGCTGCTGGCGCACCTGGTCAAGGAGGGCAAGCTCACCCCGGTCCAGCCGATCGAGGGCGACATCACCTACCACGACCCGTGCTACCTGGGCCGGCACAACCGGGTGTTCGACGCGCCCCGCGAGGTGCTCGGCGAGACCGGCAACCTCATCGAGATGCCGCGCAACTCCGAGCGGTCCTTCTGCTGCGGCGCCGGCGGCGCCCGGATGTGGATGGAGGAGCGGATCGGCAAGCGGATCAACGTGGAGCGCACCGAGGAGGCCCTGGCCACCGGTGCGAAGACGATCGCGGTGGGCTGCCCGTTCTGCTACACGATGATCGGCGACGGGGTGACCGGCAAGGGCAAGCAGGAAGAGGTCGAGGTGGTCGACGTGGCCACCGTGCTGCTGCGCTCGCTCAAGCAGGAAGCCTGACAACGATTCACGTGAAACGGCCGGCCTCGTCTCGGGGCCGGCCGTTCGCCGTTCCGGGCCGGGGTGCCGAACCCGGCCTACGAGCTGATCGCGGCGGCCGTGGTCGCGGCCACCACGCCGGCGGTGATCGCGGCCTGGACGTCCTGGATCGCCTTGCGCACCGCGGCGGCCGCCCAGTCGCCCTGGCTGATCTCCTTGAGCCGGGTCCGGACCATCTTCCGGTCGAGGTCGCGGAACAGCTTCTTGTCCAGCTCGGTCGCGGCCACCAGGGCGCCGAGCGCGGCGGTGCGAGGCGGCACCTGGCCGCCGGCGAGGATCGCCGTGCGGAGCTGCTCCAGGGCGGCCGGCGCGGTGGCGTACGCCGACGGGTACCGCGTGCGGGGGAAGACGCCGAGCACCGTGCTCCGCTCGACGCGCAGCACCCCGGCGGCGACCAGCCGATCGAGCACCCGGCGCTGGGTGCCCTTGGCGAAGCGTTTCACCCAGTCCACCGGCTTGCGCGCCCGCCGGTCGGTGGCGATCCGGTCGAGGGCCTCGTCGAGCAGGGCGTCACCCGTCGATCCGGCGCCCCGGACCACCACCCGGCCGTCCACCACGTCGACCCGCTCGGCCAGCACCAGCTCCAGGAGCAGCGCGCCGCCCAAGCCGTGATCGATCCGGGTGCTGTCGATGACCCGCCGGCCGAGCTGGTCATGCGCGAGAACGGTGAACTCCTCGAGAAGGGTCATGACCCGACGGTAAAGGTGCTTGTCACCACCACGGTTGGTATCGGACGGTGGCGGTCCGGCAGAATGAGGGCCGAGGTGAAGCGATCATGGACGGCCTGCTCCTGACCGCGGTGCTCCCGCTGGTGGCTTTCGCGCTGCTGACGGCGGGCAACGCGTTTTTCGTGGCAGCCGAGTTCGGGTTGGTCACCGTCGACCGGGCGGAGATCGATCAGCGCGCCGCGGCGGGCGACCGCCGCGCCGGGACGGTCCGCACCGCGCTGCACGGGCTCTCTTTCCAGCTCTCCGGCGCCCAGCTCGGCATCACACTGACCGCACTGCTCACCGGCTACCTGGCCGAGCCGGCCCTGTCCCGGCTGATCACCCCGGTGGTCGAGCCGCTGGCCGGGTCGGCCACCGAGACCATCACGCATGTGCTCGCGCTGGTCGTCGCGACCCTGCTGTCGATGCTCTTCGGCGAGCTGGTGCCGAAAAACGCGGCGCTCGCCCGGCCGATGGGCCTGGCACTGGCCACCGCCGCCCCGCTGCGCGGTTTCTCCCGGCTGTTCCGGCCGATGATCACCGCGTTGAACGGGACGGCCAACTGGCTGGTCCGCCGGATCGGCATCGAGCCGCAGGAGGAGCTGGCCAGCGCCCGCTCGCCGGAAGAGCTAGGGCTGCTCGCGGCGATCAGCGCCCGGGCCGGCGCGCTGCCCACCGACACCGCGACGCTGATGCGCCGGACCATCCGGTTCGGCGAGAAGCGCGCGGCGAAGGCGATGACCCCGCGGGTCGACGTCGTCGGGCTGAAGACCACGGCGAGCGTCGCCGACCTGATCACGGTGGC
The DNA here is from genome assembly GCF_030252345.1 of Actinoplanes oblitus. Classification (NCBI taxonomy): domain Bacteria; kingdom Bacillati; phylum Actinomycetota; class Actinomycetes; order Micromonosporales; family Micromonosporaceae; genus Actinoplanes; species Actinoplanes oblitus. Next base: position 65,103 of record NZ_CP126980.1, read on the forward strand.
CCGGCAGACCGGGCACACCCGGTTCCCGGTGTACGAGAACACGCTCGACGTGGTGACCGGCGTGGCCGGGGTCAACGACGCCCTCGGGGTGCCGCCCGAACGGCGGGCCGCGACCAAGGTGTCGGCGCTGGCCCGGGAGCCGGTGTACGTACCGGAAAGCCTCGGTCTCGACAAGGTGCTGGCCGCGCTGCGGGCGGCGGACGCCGACCTGGCCATCGTGGTCGACGAGTACGGCGGCACCGACGGCGTGGTGACCGTCGAGGACCTGATCGAGGAGCTGGTCGGCGAGATCGCCGACGAGTACGACACCGAGCTCGACGAGGCCGGAGCCGCCGAGCTGACCGCGCCCGGCGGCGAGAAGACGTTCCTGGTCGACGGCCTCCTGCGGGAGGACGAGGTACTGGAGCAGACCGGTTTCGCCCTGCCCGAGGGGCCGTACGAGACGCTGGCGGGCTTCCTGCTCGCCCGGCTCGGGCACATCCCGGTGGTCGGCGAGTCCCTCGAGGAGCAGGGGTGGGAGTTCACCGTGATGGAGGTGGACCGGCACCGGATCGAGCAGGTCCGGGTGGTCGCCCCGCCGGAGGAGCCGGCCGATGACTAACCTGATCATCACGGCCGTGCTGCTGCTCGGCAACGGGGTCTTCGTGGGCGGCGAGTTCGCGCTGATCGCCTCCCGGCGGACCGCGCTGGAGCCGCTGGCCGCCACGTCCAAGGCGGCCCGCTGGGCGCTGTCCGCGATGAACCAGATCCCGCTGATGATCGCCGGGGCACAGCTCGGCATCACCATCTGCTCGCTGGCACTCGGCGCGATCGCCGAGCCGGCCCTGGCCCACCTGCTGGAGAAACCGTTCCACGCGGCCGGTCTGCCGGAGCGGGCCGTGCACCCGGTCGCGTTCGTGCTGGCCCTGGTGGTCGTGGTCTTCCTGCACACGGTGGTCGGCGAGATGGTGCCGAAGAACATCACGCTCGCCGGTCCGGAGCGGTCCGCGCTGATCCTCGGCCCGTTCATGCTGGCCTTCTGCACCGCCACCAAGCCGCTGCTGGTGGCGATGCGCTGGGCGTCCCGGACGGTGCTGAAACTCTGGAAGATCGAGGCGACCGACGCGGTGAAGACCGTCTTCACCGCCGAGGAACTGGCCGGCATGGTCACTCAGGCGCGCAGCGAGGGCCTGCTCGGCTCCGAGCAGTACGCCCGGATCCACGCCGCGCTCGGGCTGAACAGCCGGACCGCGGCCGACACGCTGCTGCCGTGGTCCCGGGTGACCACGGTGGCCGCCGACGTGTCCCCGGCGACGCTGGAGGCGGTGGCCACCCGCAGCGGCCGGTCCCGTTTCCCGGTGGTGCAGCGGGACACCCGGCGGGTGCTGGGGTTCGTGCACGTCAAGGACGTCCTCGGCTACTCCGGCCCGCAGCGGCGGCTGCCCGTCCCGGCCGAGGTGATCCGGCCGCTCGCTGTGGTGTCGCCGGAGCGCAGCCTGGCCGACCTGCTGCTCACCATGCGGCGGGATCGGCTGCACATCGTGCTGGTCAGCGACGGGCGGCGGCCGCTCGGGGTGATCACGCTGGACGACGTGCTGCACGCGGTGATCGGCGAGCCAGCCGGGGCGGGGAACCCCGCGGGGCGGCGCTGATCCGGCGCTGATCCCGAGAGGTGACGGCTTGGTCTTTCGGGTTCGGCGGTTCGGGCGAACGCGTACGGGTGGTCTGTGCCGTGTCCGGAGTTTCGACGCGAGGACCAAGCGACAATGCGGACAATAGCCCCATGCTTCCCTCCCGGCGGCGTGCCTTCCCGATCGGTGCCCTGTCCGCAACCCTCGTTCTCGTCGGCGCCTTCCTCCTGACTCCCCGGCCCGCCGGCACCGCCGCGCGCGCCCAGCCCGCCTATCGCCTGCTGCCCCCGCCCGCGGCCGGCGTGCTCACCAACACCACGCCCTTTCCGGCACCGGTCTCGCTGGGCCGGGTCCGGGTGGCCAGCACCCCCGTATCGCTGCGCTACGACTTCGATCGGGGGGTCGGCGAGCCGATCGCGGACACCGGCGGGCAGCACGAACTGCGGCCGCTCGGGCAGAACGGCGGGACGCTGCGCCTCGTACCGGAAGGGGTCGGCCTGGCGGTCGCCTACCCGGACCGATGCACCCTGCCCCGGGAGCGGGATTGCCCCCGGGCGATCCTCGAAGGCCAGCGCGACGACAGCCTCAACCCGGGCCGCCGCCCGCTGCGCTACGGCGCGTCCGTCCTGATGACCCACGCCGACCTCGCCGACGGCGCGAACGTGGTGCAGAAGGGCTACTCGGTCGGCGGGGTCAGCCAGTTCAAACTGCAGGTCGACCACCGGCAGGGGCACCCGAGCTGCGTGATGGCCGGCGAGCGGGCGAGCATCTACCGAGCCGAACCGCAGGTCGACGTCGCCGACGGGCGCTGGCACGACCTGGAGTGCAACCGCACCGAGAACCGGCTGACCATGCTGGTGGACGGCGTGCCCTACGCCTCGGTGCCGGTGCCGCCGGCGCTCTCCATCGCGAACGCGGAACCGCTCCGGGTCGGCGGCAAGGGTCCCGGCCGCGGCAACGACCAGTTCGCCGGCGAGATCGACAATGTCTTCCTGGACATCGGCGCATAGGTAGCCGGGCTACTTATGTAGCTGGTTTACGTATAGGGTGCCGGCATGACCAACCCGATGCGGGAGCCGACCTACTTCATCCTGGCCGCACTGCAGGACCAGCCCCGGCACGGCTACGCGATCATCAAGCGGGCCGCCGAGCTGTCGCACGGGCGGGTCAAGCCGGCCACCGGCACCCTGTACACCGCCCTCGACCGGCTCACCGGCGAGGGCTACGTGCGGGTGGTCCGGGAGGAGACGGTCAACGGCCGGGTCCGGCGTTACTACGCGCTCACCCCGGACGGCCTGGCCGCCCTGCGGTTCGAGGCGGCCCGCCTGGCCGAGGCGGCCAGCGTGGTCATCTCGCACGTCGCTGTGGGACTGGTGTGAGCGGCCCGCCGGCGATGACCTACGACCGGCTGCTGCGGCTCTACCCGGCCGACTTCCGGCGCGAGCGTGGCGCGGAGATGCTGGGCACCCTGCTGGAGATGGCCGAGGAGGACGGGCGTACCCGGCCGGCCCCGCGCGAGACGGTCGCGCTGGTGGTCACCGCGTTGCGGATGCGGGCCCGCCGGGAGACCTACGCGACGCCGCGGCAGAGCTGGCTGACCGCGATCCGGATCGGCGCGCTGATGCTTGTCGTCCAGGGGCTCGCGGTACCGCTGGCGTCGCTGCTCGACGACGCGCTGCACCGCGTTCCGGCCTTCTGGGAACTGCACGGGCCGCCGGTGAACACCCTGGTGCCGTTGGCCCTCGGCGGGATCGCGCTGGTGCTGGCGGCTGTCCGCCGGCATCTGCTCGCGGCCGTCGTGCTGCTGCCCGCCGGCTTCGCCGGCTTCTGGTCCTTCTTCGCGGCATCCGCGCTGCTCGCGGCCCTGGTGCGGCGACGGCCGCAGCCGGCTTCCGGACTGCTTCGGTACGCACCCCTGCTCCCGTTGCTGGTCGCGTTCCTCGACGAGGGGCTGGGCCAGCTGTTCCCGCAGATCTCCGGCATCATCGGGTTCGGGCTGTTGATGGCCCTGCCCGTCGCCGGTCTGCTGTGGCTGGCCGTCGACGAGCGGGTGGCGATGGCGTTGGGGCTGCTCTATGCGGCCAGCCTGCTCATCGGGTTGGGGCAGGTGCTGATCGGCGGGGTGTACAGCTGGGCGTGGGCGGTTCTGGACCTGGGGATTGTCGCGTTGCCGCCGGCTCTGTTGCTCGGCCTGGCGACGGAGACCGCTCGTCGGCAGGCCAGGCTTTGACCTGGCGCTTGCCGGTCGCCTGGTAGGCCGGTCCGCCGGCTCCGCATGGTCACCTCGCGGCGGCGAGCCGGCTGGCTCGCCCTGTCGATCTCCGCCGGCCTCGTGGCCGCGGCGGCGAGCCGGCTGGCTCGCCCTGTCGATCTCCGCCGACCTCGTGGCCGCGGCGGCGATCATCGTGCTCGCCGTCGCGAGCGGCTCGAGCCTCATCCCGGCCGTCGCGGCAGGGCTGTCCGCCGGCAGCTGTTGGAGCATCATCGGACCGGCCGCCGACGCGAGCCGAGGGCCATCGCTGTCACACCATGGCCCAGAACGACGGAAGCCCTGGCCGGACCATCGGTCCTGACCAGGGCTCCCACACGTGGAGCGGGTGACGGGAATCGAACCCGCGCTGTCAGCTTGGGAAGCTGATGTTCTGCCATTGAACTACACCCGCAAGCGGCATCACTGTACCCGATTATCCGGCTCTGTGGCGGAACCACCCCGCGATGTTGGTCCACCGGGGTGTCCGGTGGCTGGTGGAGGCGTGGGCCGTCCCGCGATGACCTGGGGCGGCGGCAGCTCGATCCGTGATCGGCCGCCGCCCCATGTCATGCCGTGCGGTGCCGCGCCGTGCCCGCGCCGCGCCGTGCCCGCGCCGCGCCCGCGCCGTGCGGTGCCGTGCCCGCGCCGTGCCATGCCGCGCGGTGCCGTGGACACATTGCTCCGCGGCCATGCCGGCCTCAACCGCCCAACCGGGTACGGCGATCGTTGCGCGCCATCGGTCCGACGGGCTACCGAAGCACGTGGATGGCTTCCCTGAGCGACCAGCGATCAACCGGCCATAGCAAGTTTCCGGGTTAACTTCCGAGGAGCCCGCCAGCTCTGCGCGATCGGAATCGGAAGCGGCGCCGCAGCCAGCGGAACCGCCCCCGACGGCCCGTGGCGCCGCAGCGTCGCCGACTCGACGCTGAGCTCGAAGAGTCGCCAGTCGACGTCGGGCGAGGCACGCAGGGCCCCGGCGATCGCTGACACCGTGCGCGGGTCACGGACCGGCAGCGCCTGGCCGCTCAGATAGGCCTCGTCGTCGCTCTCCTCAGGAGGGTAGGAGTGCAGCGCATAGCGCGGATCGCGCTCCAGGTCGCGCCGTTTCGGCGAGTTGACCAGGAAGCAATACAGCCCGGCGCCGGCGAAGACCGGGGAGATCGGGTGCACCCGCGGACCGCCGTCCGGGCGGACGGTGGCGAGGTAACCCATGCCGGGACCGTACTGCTGCAGGAGCGCACGGATGCCGGCGGCGAGCGACGGCTCGGCAGCGGCGAATTCGGACCAGGAAGCCATGCGGCCATTCTATCGAACATACGTTCTAAGCGGCCAGTGAACGCGCCGATCGGGGGACAACCACCGCGAATCGGCGGCTCCCGGCAGGTCGGTATGGTGTTGCGATGCTGCTCTCCGACCGTGACCTGGTGGCCGAGATCAAATCCGGCAGCCTCTCGCTCGAGCCCTTCGAGCCGTCGCTCATGCAGCCGTCCAGCATCGACGTCCGATTGGACCGCTTCTTCCGGGTTTTCAACAACCACCTCTACACCCACATCGACCCGGCCGAGCAGCAGGACGAGCTGACCGCCGAGGTCGAGGTCGAGGATGGTCAGCCGTTCGTGCTGCACCCGGGCGAGTTCGTGCTGGCGTCCACGCTCGAGGTGATCACACTCGGCCAGGAGCTGGCGGCGCGTCTGGAGGGCAAGAGCAGCCTGGGCCGTCTCGGCCTGCTCACGCACTCGACGGCCGGCTTCATCGACCCCGGCTTTTCCGGTCACGTCACGCTGGAGCTGTCCAACGTGGCGAACCTGCCGATCAAACTTTGGCCAGGGATGAAAATCGGTCAGCTCTGTATCTTCCGGCTGTCCAGCCCGGCCGAGCACCCCTATGGCTCCGCCGTCTACGGCTCCCGCTACCAGGGCCAACGCGGCCCGACGCCGAGCCGCTCGGCGATGAACTTCCGCACCTGGCCGACCCGCTGACCCCGGGGCCGTGGTCCCTTTCGGACCCGACCCGTCCCCCGGACGGATGAACCTCCGCGGCACCTCACGGTCCGCTCGCCACTCCCGCTTCGCTCGAGACGTTTTCGGTACGCCCCGAGCACGGCCACGGCAGCAGGGCGAGAACGCACTCAGCCGAGCGCGGCAGAACCTGATAGCGAGGCGAAGCGGGCTCAGCGCCGCGCGGTCGAACCGAGCAGCGGGTGAGGCGGGCTCAGCACAGCACGGTCAAACCCAGCGGCTGGTTGAGGCGGGCTCAGCGCCGCACGGTCGAACCCCGCAACGGGTTGGGGTGGGCTCAGCGCAGCACGCGAAGTCCCTGCGCCGACGCGGCCCCGAGCACCTGCTCCACCTCAGCCGCGCTCAACCCGGTCGTCGGCACCCGCACCCACCTCCCGCCGCGCAGCCCGAACATCAGCTGCCCGGACAGCGCCTCCACGCTGCGGAACGCCCGCCACGCGTAGGCATGCCGCCCGACCTCGCTCGACCGGGCGATCCCACCGTCGCTGATCTCATAGGTGGTCACCCGGCTCTCGCGCAGGGACCGCCGCGCGGTGCCGTTCAGCAGCACGACCGGCACCAGCACGGCGAGCACCACCCCGCCGGCCAGCAGCCCCGGCTGCAACACGCCGGTCGCGAGCTGCCCGAGCACGGTCGCCGCCAGCAGGGCCCACCCCGCACAGCGCGCGACCAGCACCGGCGTGCGCAGCCGCCGCCGGGTGGCGGCCGCCACCAGTCCGGGGTCCGGCGCCGCGATGATCTGAATCTGCACGCCTGAAAAGTATCCCCAGCCCTGCCAAACCATCACCATCCGGACGGCCGACCCACCCTCGGCGCCAGGTCTCCGATTTTCTCGGCAGGCCCCGATCGGAGGCGCGTTTCTGTCATACCCGCGGGATAGCTTGGACCTCAGCAGCGAGCCAGGCGGTGACGTTCGTGACGGCGGAGGAGGTGGCATGACCGGCGATCTACGATGACGCCGTGTATCTGATGATTTCGACTTACCAGAAACCGCTCGCCGAGGTTGACGAGGCTCGGGAGGCGCACCTCGCGTTCGTCGCCGGGCTGGAGGAGCGGGGGCTGTCGGTCACCGCGGGCCGGCAGGATCCGCCGGTGGGCGGCATCATCCTGCTGGATGTGGACACCGAGGCCGAGGCGCAGGAGCTGATCGCCCAAGACCCCTACGTGGTGCGGGGCCTGGCTACCTACGCTGCGGTCGGCTGGCAGATCAGCCGCGGGGCGCTCGCCGGCTACCAGCGCAAGTACTGACCCGCCGGCCCGCCGGGACCCGTCGTCGGCCGGATCACGAGCCGCCATCGGCTCACCGGGACCCGTCCCCGGCCGGATCACGAGCCGCCGCCGGCCACCGGAACCTGCCGCCGGCCACCGGAACCTGCCGCCGGCCACCGCAACCCGCCGCCGGCCACCGCGACCCGTCGCCGGCCACCGCGACCCGTCGCCGGCCGGATCACGAGCCGCCACCGGCTAACCGCAACCCGCCGCCGGCCACCGTGAGCCGCCCCGGGCCTGATCACAGCCCGCCGCCGGCCCACCGCGACCCGTCGCTGGCCCGATCACCACCCACCGCCGGCCCGATCACGAGCCGCCACAGGCCGGACCGCGTGCCGCCGTCCACGCTGGATCGCTGGACGGCGGAGTGCGGGGTCTGGGGCCGCGCGGGGCGGGCGGGTGCTCCGGGCGTACGCAAGCCGGGGTTTTCTGGCGGGAAGCGGTCAGGGATCCAGATCGGCGCCGGTGAGCAGGCCGCGGATGGTCAGTTCGGCGGTGACCGGTGGCGGGCACTCGTCGACGATCGTGGCGGTGCCCAGGTAACGGTCGCCGAGCAGGGTGCGCAGGCCGCGGGCCTGGGCGCCGGTGGAGGCCCAGTCGTCGACCACCAGGACGCGGTCGTCGGCGGCCAGCAGGCGGCGGCGGACGCCGAGGTGCTGGACGTCGCCGCGGTGGTCGGCGGGGACCTCGGCCCAGATCATCTCCTCGGCGATGGCGCGGCGGGCGCCGGCCCGGTACGCCTCGACGAAGCCCACCCCGAGCGCGCGCGCCACCAGCGGGCCGAGCAGGAATCCGGTCACCTCCGGCGAGACCACCACGGTGGGCCGGTCGGACCGGAACAGCTCGGCCAGCGCCGGGCCGACAGCGTCCAGGATCACCGGGTCGCGCCACCAGCCGGACCGGTCGCTGACCAGATAATCGCTGGGTGGGCCGGGGTCGGTCCAGCGGAACGCGCGGCGCAGCCGGTCACGGAGATCGTCGGTCACCGGGCCATCGTGTCACCGCCGCGCCGCCCCTCGTGGACCGACCGAATGACCCCGCAACTGACAGGTGGTCAGAACCTGATCGGACAACGGGTCAACTTGATGCCTGACAGGACTCGGATCGGGCATGCTGTTCGCGAACCATGCCTACCAACGCGCCGGGCCGCGGCCCGATGAGTTCAGCGAACCGCACCGGTCTCGGTGCGGCCTTCGTGCTGCTCGCCATCGTGTCCGCCGTGGAGTCGGCGGACCGGACCTCGCTCGGGTACGCGGGCCTGCTCGTCCTCGCCCCGCTGCTGGCCGCCCTCTTCGCGGCCTGGCAGTACGTGCTCGGCGTCGGGGTGGTCGCCACCCTGGTCAGCGCGATTCTGGTGGGACAGACGCACATCCCCGACTCGGCCGTGCAGCGACACGCCGCCGACTCGCCCGGGATGGTCTACCTGGTCGGCATCATCCTGGCCACCGGCATCGCGGGGGCCGTCGCGATGAAACGGCAGCAGCAGGCCGACCAAATCACCGAGCTGCGGCAGCTGGCCTCGGTGGCCCAGCAGGCGGTGCTGCGGCCGATCGGCCCGCAGGTCGGCGCCCTGGCGGTGGCCGGGCGGTACATCTCGGCGACCGCGGCCGCGGACATCGGCGGTGACCTCTACGAGGCGCTGAACACGCCGTACGGTGTCCGGATCATCATCGGTGACGTGCGCGGCAAGGGACTGGACGCGGTCCGGCTGGCCAGCATCGTCCTGGGTTCCTACCGGCACGTCGCCTACGAGCGCGCCGACCTGAAATCGATTGTGGCGGACCTGGACCGGGCGGTCGCCCGCAGCGTGGGTGACGAGGATTTCGTGACCGCCGCCCTGGTCGAGGAGCGCGGCGGCACGCTGACCATCGTCAACTGTGGACATCCGGCGCCGCTGCTGTTGCGCCGCGGGCTGGTCATCCCGCTGGAGCCGCCGGCCCCGGCACCCCCGCTCGGGTTCATGCCCGAGGTGAAGGCGCGTGTCGAGCGGCTGGAGCCGGGTGACCGGCTGCTGCTGTTCACCGACGGCCTGGGTGAGGCTCGCCGGGAGGGTGAGTTCTTCCCCACCGCCGACCGGGCCTGGCGCCTGCTGGGCCACGGCACGGTCGGCGACGGGCTGGCGTCCCTGGAGACCGCGCTGGTCGATTGGGTGCACGGCCGCCTGGAGGACGACATCGCTCTGGTCCTGCTGGAGTACGCCGGTCCGGACGCGGGCGCGTCGGTGCCGGTGCCCAGCTGGGAAGTCGGTGCCGCCGGCAGTTAGGCGGCGTTGTCCTCGGGCTCGCCCGGAGCCGGTGAGGTCGGGGCCGGCAACGGCGGGACCGGCTCGGGCTGACGGTGCCGGCCGACGTAGTTGCGGGGCTGGCCCGCCTGGCGCGGCTCGGGAATCAGGCTTTTGATCGTGGCGAACATGGCAACGCCCCCCTCGACGCTTGCGGTGAATGTTCTCCGCTGTCTATTCGGAGCAACGAGCCTCATCGGGGCGCGATACGTGGATCCCTCGTCGAAGTAGGCAAATGGCCGAACGGCTGTACTGCTGACCACCTGATCGGAGACGTTTGGCCCTCGATCCGACGGACAACGTCCTCGGGCAGGTGAGTTCGACGCGAAACCTTACCCGGGTTGTCGGTTCCTACCGATCAGTAATACAGTGCTAGTTACTGACGGGTAACTCGCGTTCGGAGAGCGGGCCAGACACCATGACTCACTACCAGAGCAACCTTCGGGACCTCCAGTTCAACCTGTTCGAGGTCTTCGGAGCGGACAAGGCGTTCGGGCAGGCGCCGTTCGACGAGATCGACGCGGAGACCGCGCGTGACGTGCTCGCCGAGGTGAACCGGCTGGCTCGCGAGGACCTCGCGGCCAGCTACACCGACGCGGACCGCAACCCGCCGGTGTTCGACCCGGCGACGCACACGGCGCCGCTGCCCGAGTCGTTCAAGAAGTCGTACGAGACCTTCATGGCCTCCGAGTTCTGGCGGCTCGACCTGCCCAGCGCGCTGGGCGGCACCTTCGCCCCGCGCACCCTGTGGTGGGCGATCGCCGAGCAGATCCTGGGCTCCAACGCCCCGATCTGGATGTACGCGTCCGGCCCCTCCTTCGCCCACGTGGCGCACACCGAGGGCACCCCGGAGCAGAAGGAGTGGGCGAAGCTCTTCGTCGAGAAGCAGTGGGGCTCGACGATGGTGCTGACCGAGCCGGACGCCGGTTCGGACGTCGGCGCCGGCCGCACCCGGGCGATCCCGCAGCCGGACGGCTCGTGGCACATCGAGGGCGTGAAGCGGTTCATCACCTCGGGTGAGCACGACCTGACCGACAACATCATCCACTACGTGCTGGCGCGTCCGGTGGGCGTCGAGGGCGCCGGCGGCCCGGGCACCAAGGGCCTGTCGCTGTTCATCGTGCCGAAGTACCACTTCGACCCGCAGACCGGCGAGCTGGGCGAGCGCAACGGCGTCTACGCCACCAACGTCGAGCACAAGATGGGCCTCAAGGTCTCCAACACCTGCGAGATGACCTTCGGCGAGCACGGCACCCCGGCCAAGGGCTGGCTGCTGGGCGACAAGCACGACGGCATCCGTCAGATGTTCATGATCATCGAGTACGCCCGGATGATGGTCGGCACGAAGGCGATCGCCACCCTCTCCACCGGTTACCTGAACGCGCTGGAGTACGCGAAGAACCGCGTCCAGGGCGCCGACCTGGTCTCCAACGGTGACAAGGCCGCCCCGCGGGTGACCATCACCCACCACCCGGACGTACGCCGCTCGCTGATGCTGCAGAAGTCGTACTCCGAGGCCCTGCGCGCCCTGGTGATCTACACGGCGAGCTGGCAGGACAAGGTCGCCATCGCGGAGGCCGCCGGCGACGAGAAGGCCGCCAAGATCGCGAGCAAGGTGAACGACTTCCTGCTGCCGCTGGTCAAGGGCGTCGGCTCGGAGCGGGCGTACGAACTGCTCGGCCACGAGTCGCTGCAGACCTTCGGTGGCTCCGGCTTCCTCCAGGACTACCCGCTGGAGCAGTACGTCCGGGACGCGAAGATCGACACCCTGTACGAGGGCACCACCGCGATCCAGAGCCTGGACCTGATCTTCCGCAAGATCGTCCGGGACAGCGGCCGGGCGCTGGGCACGGTGGCCGCCGAGATCCAGGGCTTCGTGGAGAGCGAGGCCGGCAACGGCCAGCTCAAGGACGAGCGGCAGGCGCTGGGCAAGGCGCTCGGCGAGATGCAGCAGATCCTCGGCGTCACGATGGGCTGGCTGGCCGCGGTGCAGGGCGGCGAGTCCCGCGAGCTGTACAAGATCGGTCTGACCTCGCGCCGGATCCTGCTCGCCCTCGGCGACGTGATCCTCGCTTGGCTGCTGCTGCGCCAGGCCGAGGTGGCGCTGAACGCGCTGAACGGCGAGGTCTCCGAGGCCGACAAGAACTTCTACACCGGCAAGATCGCGGCGGCCCGCTTCTTCGCCCGGGAGATCCTGCCGCGGATCGGTTCCGACCGCCGCATCATCGAGAACACCAACCTGGACCTGATGGACCTGTCCGAGGACGTGTTCTGATCTAGAGCTTTTCCCACTCTCCTGAAAAAGACGTAGGCCGGCGGACAAGGGCGTCCGCCGGCCTTCGTCGTTCCCCGATCTTGACGGTACGCGGATACGCCCCCGTCGCCGTTCACGTGGGACCCCGTCGCGAAGGTCACCTACTCCACGGTCCGTACCTGGCGCCGTTGAGAACTCACCCTCGGGCGGTGTGCCGGCGGGACAGGCGCATCCCCTTCGGCTGAGCCTCGGACCACGGGGTCTCGGCGGTGTGCACGGCGAGGCCGGACGTCTTCAGCTCGACCGCGAGGCCGTCCCACTGGTCGTCCGGGATCAGCAGGGCGGACACTTCGGACACCGTCGGATTGTGCCCGACCAGCAGGATCGTGCGGACCGTCTCCGGAACCGCGTGGAGCAGGTCGAAGACCTCGGTCCGGCCGCCGTAGTAGAGCTGGTCCGCGTAGTGCACCTCGGGCGCCCCGTGCGCGTGGTCGCCCTGGGCCAGCGCCATGGACGCGGCCTGCCAGGTCTGCCGGGTGCGCTTGGCCGGCGAGCAGATCACCAGGTCGGGGTGCAGCCGTTCGTCGACCAGCCAGGCGCCGGCCGCGTCCGCGTCGGACATACCCCGCTCGGTGAGGCCTCGGTCGAAATCAGGCAGTTCGCCGGGAGTCTCCGCTTTGGCGTGGCGTAGCAGGATCAGCGTCCGCAAGGTCATTGGACCAGCTTGCCTGATTGGGAACTCACGCGTACGGGTATGCCTCGATCGACGTATTCAGCGCGGTCAAAACAAACGGCACCAACCGAGGAGGGCCCGATGGGCATCGGCGCAAGCATCTTCCTGCTCGCTCTGGGGGCGATCCTGGCGTTCGCCGTCAACGCGGACATCAGCGGCCTGGACATCAGCGTGATCGGCTGGATCCTGATGGCGGCCGGGCTGGTCGGGCTGGTCACCACGCTGTGGTTCTGGAACAGCCGCCGGCGCACCGTGGTGACCCGGACGACCGGCGGCGCGCCGGTGGCCGGCTCCACCTACAGCAGCGAGTACCGCGAGGTCCGGCAGGACGACGTCCCGCCGCCTCCGCCGCCCGCGTACCGCTGAGCGCGTACGCGAATCGCGACGAACGGCCCGGCAGCGCCGGGCCGTTTCTCGTAGCGGACCTACGCGTAGAGCGCGAAGTAGATCGCGATGTGGTGGCAGATCGCGGCGACCAGGGTGCAGGCGTGGAAGAACTCATGGTGACCGAAAACGGTCGGCCACGGGTTGGGTCGGCGCAGGGCGTAGAAGACCGCGCCGATCGTGTAGATCGCGCCACCGACCAGCATCAGGACCAGGCAGGTCACGCCACCGACACGCAGCACGTCGGGGACGATCGCGACAGCCACCCAGCCCAGCGCGACGTAGAGCGGCGCGCCGGCCCACCGGGGCAGGTGCGGCCAGATCACCTTGAGCGCCACGCCGCCGACGGCGCCACCCCAGACCAGCCCCAGCATCCACTCGGCGGTGTTGGTGTCGAGCAGCGAGACGCAGAACGGGGTGTAGGTGCCGGCGATGAAGATGAAGATCATCGAGTGATCCATCCGGCGCATGATCTGGTAGCCGCGCTCGCTCCAGACCCGGCGGTGGTAGAGCGCGCTGGTGCCGAAGAGGCCGCAGACCGTGATGCTGTAGATCAGGCAGCTGACGAACGGGGCGATGCCCGGCCGGGTGAGCGCGATCGAGCAGAGCACGACGCCGCAGACGACGGCGACGAAGAAGGCGTATTGATGCAACCGGCCGCGTAGTCGCGGCTTGCCGAGATCGGTCGGCTTCATCCGGAACGGGGCTGAGGTCGTCACGCGATCCAGGTTACGACACCGTAGGTTACCAGCGGGTAGTGATGCCGGATACGGTTCACCAAGAATCGCGGTGCTGGGCGCCACCGGTCAACCCGCCGGCGACTACGGTGAGGTGCCATGGGCTCGATTGATCTCAACGCGGACCTCGGCGAAGGCTTCGGCGCCTGGCGGCTGGGCGACGACGAGGCCCTGCTCGACATCGTGACCTCGGCGAACGTGGCCTGCGGCTTCCACGCCGGCGACCCGTCGACGATGCACCGGGTCTGCCGGGCCGCGGCCGAGCGGGGCGTGGCCGTCGGCGCCCAGGTCGGTTACCGGGATCTGGCCGGGTTCGGGCGCCGCCGGATCGACTACGCGTTCGGCGAGCTGCGCGACGACGTGCTCTATCAGATCGGCGCGCTGGAGGCGTTCTGCCGGGCGGCCGGCGACCGGGTGCGCTACGTCAAACCGCACGGCGCGCTCTACAACACCGCTGCGATCGACCAGGGGCAGGCGGACGCGGTGGTCGCCGCGATCCTCGCCTACGACAGTGCGCTGCCGGTGCTCTGCCAGCCCGGATCGGTGCTGCACCGGCAGGCCGAGGCGGCCGGGCTGACGGCCGTCGGCGAGGGGTTCGCCGACCGCGGATACCTGCCGGACGGCCGGCTGGTGCCGCGCTCGCGGCCGGACGCGCTGGTGCACGATCCGGCCGCGGTGGTGGAGCGGGCCGCCCGGATGGCCGTCGACGGCGAGGTGGTCGCCGTCGACGGCTCGGTCATCGCCTGCCCGGTGCGGTCGATCTGCGTGCACGGGGACACACCTGGCGCTGTGGAACTGGCCCGTGCGGTCCGGACCGGGCTGGCGCGGCGGTCGACGGTCGGCGCGTTCGCCTGAGGCCGGCTCAGGCCTGCTGGTCCATGCCGCGCAGGATCAGCGGCAGCCGGTCCGGCCCGGCCGGGTCGATCACGATCGGCACACCCCAGTCCTGCCTGGTCAGGTGACAGGCGCCGAACTCGGCGTCGACGTCACACGTCGCGGCTTGCGCGACAACCTGCAAGACCCCTTTCGGTACGGCGGGGTTGAGCACCAACCGGCGGGACAGCTCGGTGGTGGTGCCCTCGCCGTCGAGCAGCAGCTCGGCCGGCGAGGCGGAGACGGTCAGCCGTACCGGCGAGCCGAACTGGCTGTCCAGTTTCTGGCCGGGTGCCGGAGTGAAGATCACATCGAGGGTGACCTCGCCGGCGGCCAGGTGCGACGGCGGGCGCTCGGTCTTGTGCCGCTCACCGGCGACCGTCTGGACCACGCCCGGGGCGAGCCGGGTCAGCCGGTGCGCGGCCGACTCGACGACCAGCACCTCGCCCGAGGAGGTGACCAGGATGTCGCTCGGCTCGGCCACGCTGGAGTCCACCGTGGAGACCTGGCCCGACGCCGGATCGAAGCGCCGGACCGCGCCGTTGTAGGTGTCCGCGATCAGCACCGAGCCGTCCGGCAGGCCGGCGACGCCGAGCGGGTGCTGCAGCAGGGCCTGGTCGGCCGGACCGTCCACGTGACCGAAATCGAACAGGCCTTGACCGACCGCGGTGTGCAGCACGCCGGCCTCGACGTAGCGCAGCGCGGAGGTCTCGCTGTCGGCGATCCAGAGCCGATCACCCTGAACGGCGAGGCCGCTCGGCTGGGCCATCCAGACGTCCGGGATCGGGCCGTCGCGCAGCGCCTCGACGGTGGTGCCGGCGTACACCCCGACGGTGCGCTGGATCGGGTCGAACCACCACAGCTGGTGAATACCGGCCATGGCGATGATGACCTTGTCGTCGAACCAGGCCAGGTCCCACGGCGAGGAGAGGTCGGCGGCGAGGGCGTCGTGCGGGTGATCATCCACGGTGGAACGCCATGGCCGGCCGGAGCCGGCGACCAGGGTGATCTCCCCGGTGCTCAGGTTCAGGCCGCGCAGCTGGTGGTTGACAGTGTCGGCGATGACCACGTCGTAACCGGCGATGCCGCCGGCCTCGGGCGGCAGCAGGAGCAGGCCTTGCGGCTCGCTGAACGGCTCGTTGCGAGTGCCGCCGAAACGGCGGATCAGGGTCTCGGCGTCCGGGGACAGCTCGACGACCGAGTGCCGGGCCGAGTCGGAGACCAGCAGGTTGCCGCCGGGCAGCTCGATCGCCTTGCCGGGGAAGTGCAGCAGACCGGCGGCGGCGGGCGGCGGGACGTACGGCCCGTCGCCGCGGTGCAGGGTGCCGTCCGCCTCGTGCTTGGCGACCAGCTCGTCGATCAGCCGGGACAGGCCCTCGGCGTGACCCTCACCGGCCATCGAGGCGACCAGGTAACCGGTCGGGTCGACGACGGCCAGGGTGGGCCAGGCCTTCGCGGCGTACTGCTGCCAGATGTGCATGTCGCCGTCGTCGACGACCGGGTGATGAACGCCATACCGCTCCACCGCGGCGGCCAGGGCCCGCGGGTCGCGCTCGTGCTCGAATTTCGGGGAGTGCACGCCGATCACCACGAGGGCGTCGCCGTACTTCTCCTCCAGCGGGCGCAGCTCATCCAGGACATGCAGGCAGTTGATGCAGCAGAACGTCCAGAAGTCCAGCAGGAGGATCTTGCCCCGAAGGTCGGCCAGGGTGAGGGCCTTCCCACCGGTGTTGAGCCAGCCGCGACCCTTGAGTTCGGGCGCACGCACGCGAGAAGTCATTCGACCATGGTGCCTCAGCGCGCGGACCAGCTTGCGGGCTGGTCCGCGCGACTGCTCAGTTGGCGGTCGGCTTGCCCAGGCAGTAGACCTTCTTGCCGGCCACGATCACCGGCTGCGCCTTGTCGGCGCACTGGGCCTTCGAGTCGGCGATCTGGGTGACCTGGTAGGCGCCCTGCTCGGTGCAGGCCACCTTGACCACCTTGTCGCCGTTCTTCACGCAGTCGCCCTGGCCCAGCTTGAAGTCGCTGTCGTCGCCGCCCGAGGAGATCAGCCAGGTCAGGCCGAACACCACGGCCAGCAGCAGGGCCGCGCCGAGCACCACGAACATCGCCACCGGGCCGGTCTTCACCTTCGGTTTCGCCGGCGCGGGCGGCTCCTCGGCCTTGAACTGGTCGAACTTGCCCTGATCGGCCGGTCCGGGCCAGCTCGTGGTGTCCTCCGGGCTGGGCGGCGTCACCGTGGCCTGGTTGGCACCGAACGGGTCGGCGCCGAACGGATCGGAACCCTGTGCGGGCATCGGCGGCGCGCTGCCGAACGGGTCCGAGCCGTGCGCGGGCATCGGCGACGTGTTGCCGAACGGGTCGGTGCCCGGCATCGGCGGCAGGGCCGGAGCCGGGACGAACGGCGAGTTGCCCCGGCCGGAGACGTCAGTGGTGTGCTCGTTGAAGTGGTCGTTGCCGGGGGCGGCCGGGGCGCCGAACGGGTTCGACGTGGCCGGACCGCTGGGGAACGACGACGACGGCGGCGGGAAGGTCGGCTCCTCGGCCCCGAACCCCTGCGCCGGCGGCGGGAAACCCTGTGCCGGCGGGGGGAACGACTGCGCGGGCGGCGGGAACGACGGACCGTTGCCGGGGATCGCGGGCGATCCGGGCGGGCCGAACGGGTTCGCGCCGTCCGGCGGCGCCACCCGGGCGCTGCCCGACGTCGGGCTGGACGGGCTCATCGGCGCGCCCGGCTCCGGCGGGGAGACGCGGGCGGTGGCCCGGGCCGGGGACTGCGGCGCCGGTCCGGGAGCCTCGCCGAACGCCTCGGCGCCACGCGACTCCTCACCGCGCTGCGGCGGCGCGAAGCCGCCGAAGCCGCCGGTGTTCTCCTCGTTGCGTTGCGGGAGTGAGCCGAAGCCGGCCGGGTTCTCGTCGGCGCGCTGCGGGAACCCGCCGAAGCCGCCGGTGTTCTCCTCGTTGCGTTGCGGGAACGCGCCGAAGCCGGCTGGGTTCTCCTCATGGCGCTGGGGGAACGCGCCGAAGCCGCCCGAGTTTTCCTCGTTGCGCTGGGGGAACGCGCCGAAGCCGGCCGGGTTCTCCTCATGGCGCTGCGGGGACGCGCCGAAGCCGCCGGAATTCTCCTCGGCGCGCTGCGGCGGCGGGAAGGAGCCGAAGCCCTCCGAGCGAGAGGTGGGCGGCGGGAAGCCGCGGTCGTCGGCGCTCTCCGGGGCCGGCGGGCGGGCGCCGGGGAACGGCGGGTTCTCACCGGTCGGCGGGAACGCCGGGGACTCCGGCGTCTCCGGTTGCTCCGGGGTCTCGTCCGCGGCGGGCGCGGGACGTCCATAGACCCGGGCCTGCGGCGCGGCGGTGGGCGGCGGGATCTCGCCGCCGTCGGCGGGCGGTGTCACCCGTCCGGGTACCGAGACGCTCGCGGTGACCGGACGGGCCGAGCCGCTGGCCGGGTGGGCCGCTGCGGCGTCGCGCGGCTGCGGGACCGAGCCGGAGACCGGCACTGACGCGGAGCCGGCCGGCGACACCGAGGCCGGTCCCATCGGAACCGAGGCCGATCCGGCCGGTGCCTGCCCGGGGAACGCGGATCCGGCCGGCGCCTGGCCCGGGAAGGCGGAACCGGGGGCCTGACCAGGGAAGGCGGGTCCGGTCGGCGGCGGGAACTCCGGCCCGGCGGGCGGGAAGGAGGAGCTCGTCGGCGGCGGGAACTCGGACCCGGCGGGCGGGAAGGAGGAGCTCGTCGGCGGCGGGAACTCCGGCCCGGCGGGCGGGAACGAGGAGCTCGTCGGCGGCGGGAAGTCAGGCGCGGCAGGACCGCCGGGCGCGAAGGGTGACTGGGCCGGCGGTGGGACCGAACCCGAGGTGGGCGCGGTCGGCGGCAGCGCACCACCGGTGCCGAGTGCGGCCCCGGGCACCCGCTGCGGGAAGCCCGATGAGTCGGCCTGCGACTGCTCCGAACCGGCGGCGTCGCCGGAAGACGGGGACGCGGCACCGAACGGGGAGGGCGCGGCACTCCCGGAAGCGGGTGCCGGATATCCCGCCGAGCTGCGGATCGGCAGGTCCAGGCCGGGCGTGGCCCCGCTCGGCTCCTCGATCGCGCCCGGCCCGGCCGGCGCCCGCAGCGGGAATCCGCCGCTGTCGCCCTGTCGGGTCGGGAACGTGGTGGACGGCGGCCCGCTGGGGGCCTCGTCGGCCGGGCGGGCGGCGCCACCGAGCCAGCTGTTCTCAGCCGGGCCGGTCAGGCCGGAGGGCCCGGGACCGTCCGGAAGATCGGTAAGGGTGGCGCCGGGGACACGCGCCTTCTGATCGCCGAAGGCGGAGAAGGTCGACTGGTCGGCCGCGGCGGCCGAGGCACCCGGAGTCCGGGTCGGCAGCCCGCTGCTGCTGGTCGGCGGCGGGAAAGCGGGCGCCTCCGGCGCGGCCTGCGGCGGCGGGAAGGAGCCGGAACCGGGCTGCTGCGGCGCGAAGGGGCCGGAGCCGGGCTGCGGCGGCGCGAAGGAGCCGGATCCAGGCTGCTGCGGCGGCGGGAAAGCGGCGGAACCAGGCTGCTGCGGCGGCGGGTAGGAAGCGGATCCGGACGGCTGCGGAACAGCCGCGGATGCACGCCCGGGCGGCGTGAAGCCAGCCGGCCCGAAAGGCGACTCAGCGGGCGGCGGCCCCGGCTCAGCGGGGGCCGGCGGCGCCCAGGCCGACGGCGGCGCGCTCTCACCAGGCTGCTGTCCATACCCCGAATTCGGCCCGTACGGCGAAGCCGTCCCGGGCGAGACCGACCCATACGGCGAAGCCGGCTCCTCGGGCTGCGGCACGCGCGCCGACCCGTACGGAGTCCCGGTCGGGTTCGATCCCGACCCGAAAGTGGCGACAGCCGGCACCACGAACGGTGATCCGCCACCCGGCGTGGCCTGCGGCGGCGGCCCGTACGACGTGGGAACGCCCTCGGCCGGAGGCACCGATGCCGATGCCCGGCCCGACACTCGCTGACCGTCCGGATCGGGTCCGCCCGACGCGGCCTCGGCCGGCTGCCCGGCGTAGTGCCCCTCGGACGTCATACGCGCCTCCTCATCGATGCGGCCGTGCCAGCTTTGCACGGACGCGACCCCCTCGGCGACCTGCCGCCGGGAGCCGTGCCAGCTTTTCAGGCCTGGCCGTGCTGGGGCGCACCGGCGAGGTCGCCGTCGGAGCCCCGGTCGCCCGCCCCGACCGGCCGTGCCGGTTTGGGGACCAGTGCCCCACCGTACCGGGCCAGCCCGGCGGAGAAAATCCCGGTGTACGCCACTGAGGGAATGCCACGCGGGGTGCCGGCACGGTTGCCGATACGAAACAGCCCGCCCGGGTGATGCGGGCGGGCCGAATGGTGGGCGCTCTGCCTACAGCGGCTGACGGCGCTGGGCGAACAGGTTGATCTCGTCGCGCATGGCCCGGCTGGGCGCGACCTGCCAGGCGCGGTCGATGGCGCGGTTCTGGCGGTTGAACTCACGACGCTGGCGGAGGCGATCGATCATGTTCACTGCTGGTGCTCTTTTCCCCGGTAGTGGTGGCCGGTCTCGCGACGTGCCACCGCCGGGCCCGCTGGTGGCGGACACCCTCGGCGCACGTCTCAGGTGTGCCTCAAGTGTCCGCCTCAGCGGTTGATCGTGCCAACTATTTAGATGGTGATCCCGGTCATCTGCCTAACAATCAAAGGTCATTCGGCTGATGGGCCGAAAGTCCTCAGGTCCAGGCCAGGATCGCTGCTTCCGGGTCGGTGAGGAAGACGCCGATGTCCCGGAGGAACTTCGAGCCCAGCTCGCCATCGATGATCCGGTGGTCGAAGGAGAGCCCGAGGGTGGTGACCTGGCGCACCTTGATCTTGCCCTTGTGCACCCACGGGGTGGGCCGGATCGCACCGAACGCGAGGATCACCGACTCGCCCGGCGGCAGGATCGGGGTACCGGTGTCGACGCCGAAGACGCCCACGTTGGTGATCGAGAGTGTGCCGTGCGCCATGTCGGCCGGCGGCGTCTTGCCCGATTTCGCCGTCCGGACCAGCGTGTTCAGCGCCTCGGCCAGCTCCACCAGGCTGAGCCGCCCGGCGTCCTTGACGTTCGGCACGATCAGTCCGCGCTCGGTCGCCGCGGCGATCCCGAGGTTCACGTACTCCTTGACCACGATCTCGTTCGTCGCGGCGGACCACGACGAGTTGACCATCGGGTGCCGCTTGACCGCGAGCAGCACCGCTTTCGCCACCATCAGCAGCGGGGAGATCCGCAGCTCGGCGAACTCCGGCCGGGCCTTCAGCTTGTCCAGAGCCTTCATCGTCCGGGTGACGTCGACGGTGAGGAACTCGGTGACGTGCGGCGCGGTGAACGCCGAGGCCACCATGTTCTCGGCCGTCAGTTTCCGCACGCCCTTGACCGGGATGCGCTGCTCACGGGACGCGTCGAAGACCGCGACGGGTGCGGCAGCGGCCTTCGCCGCCGGTTTCGCGGCGCCTTCGGCGGCTTTGTGTACGTCGTCCCGCGTCACCGACCCCAGCGGCCCGGTCCCCGCGATCGTCGCGAGGTCGACGCCCAGATCGCGGGCGAGTTTCCGGACCGGCGGCTTGGCCAGCACCGGACCACTCCGGACCGGTGCCGCCGGGGGGACGGTCGGTGCGGGAGCCGTGGCAACGGCAGGGGCGGCGGCCACCGGGGCGGCTGACGGGGCGGTCACCCGGGGACGCCGTTTCGCGCTCGCCTCCCGGACGCCGTAGCCGACCAGCACCGGCGTACGCCCGACGCCGGGCGCCGCGGGTGCCGGACTGCCGATCATCCCGGGCTCCACGGCTCCCTCGCTGGGCGCGATCTCGACAGCGGCCAGCGACTCGGCGGACGGCTCCGGCAGCGAGCCGGCTCCCGGGTCGGTGTCGATCGAGATGATCGGCTGGCCGACCTCCACCGTGACACCGGCCTCGTGGAAGATCTTGGTGACCACGCCGGCCCATTTCGCCGGGATCTCGACGGCCGCCTTCGCCGTCTCCACCTCGACGATCGGCTGGTTCAGCTCGATCGTGTCGCCGACCTTGACCAGCCAGGCGAGGATCTCGCCCTCGGTCAGGCCCTCGCCCAGGTCGGGCAGGTTGAACTCCTTGATCCGCGACATCGGCGTCACCAGCCGAACGAGCGGTCGACGGCGTCCAGCAGACGGTCCAGATCCGGCAGGTACTCCTCCTCGGAGCGCGCCGCCGGATACGGGATGTCGTATCCGGTGACCCGGAGCACCGGTGCCTCCAGCGAGTAGAAGCACTCCTCGGTGATCTTCGCGGCCAGCTCGGCGCCCATCCCCAGGTTGCCCGGTGCCTCGTGCACCACGACCGCGCGGCCGGTCCGCTTCACCGACTCGAAGATCGTCGGGAAGTCGACCGGGGAGAGCGTGCGCAGGTCGATGACCTCCAGGTCACGCCCGTCCTCGGCGGCAGCCGCCGCGGCATCCAGGGCGACACGCACCATCGGGCCGTACGCCAGAAGTGTCGCATCGGACCCGGGCCGGGCCACCCGCGCCGCGTGCAGCGGGTAGGCGCCGCTCAGCGGCGCGTCCAGGTCGACGTCGCCCTTCTCCCAGTACCGGCGCTTCGGCTCGAAGAACACCACCGGGTCGTCGGACGCGATCGCCTGCTGGATCATCGTGTACGCGTCGGCCGGGTTGGAGCAGGTCACGACCTTGAGCCCGGGGGTGTGCGCGAAGTACGCCTCGGGCGACTCGGAGTGGTGCTCGACCGCGCCGATGCCGCCGCCGAACGGGATCCGGATCACCATCGGCACCCGGACCTTGCCCTTGGAGCGGTAGAACATCTTCGCCACCTGGGCGACGATCTGGTTGTACGCCGGGAAGACGAACCCGTCGAACTGGATCTCGCAGACCGGCCGGTACCCGCGGATGGCCAGGCCGACCGCGGTGCCGACGATGCCGGCCTCGGCCAGCGGGGTGTCGATGACCCGGTCCTCGCCGAAGTCCTTCTGCAGGCCGTCGGTGATCCGGAAGACGCCGCCCAGCTTGCCGACGTCCTCGCCCATGATGACGACCTTCGGGTCGTTCTCCAGGGCGCGGCGCAGGCCGTGGTTGAGGGCCTTGCCCAGGGTGATCTTCTCGGCCATCAGTGCCCACTCCCCTCGAACGACGCGTGGTACTCGGTGAACGCCTGGCGTTGCTCGTCGAGTTCCGGTGATCCGTTGGGATAGACGTGGTCGAACATCGTGACCGGCTGCGGATCGGGCATCGCCAGCACCCGCTCGCGCAGGCTCAGGGCGAGTTGCTTGGCGCCCTCGTCGACCTCGGCGAAGAAGTCGTCGCCGGCCAGCTTCTGCTTGGTCAGGAAGGCCTTGACCCGGGCGATCGGGTCCTTCGCCTTCCACGACTCGACCTCGGAGGCGATCCGGTAGCGGGTCGGGTCGTCCGAGCTGGTGTGCGCGCCCATCCGGTACGTGTACGCCTCGATCAGCGTCGGACCCTGGCCGTTGCGCGCGTTGTCCAGCGCGGCGCGGGTCACCGCGTAGCTGGCCAGCACGTCGTTGCCGTCGATCCGGATGCCCGGGAAGCCGTAGCCGGCCGCGCGGTTGTACAGCGGGATGCGGGTCTGCCGCTCCAGCGGTTCGGAGATCGCGTACTGGTTGTTCTGGCAGAAGAAGACGATCGGGGCGTTGAACACCCCGGACCAGACGAACGACTCGTTGACCTCGCCCTGGCTGGTCGCGCCGTCGCCGAAGTAGGCGATCACCGCCTCGCCGTCCGGGCTGCCGGTCTTGCCGTCCATGGTGACACCCATGGCGTAGCCGGTCGCGTGCAGCGTCTGCGAGCCGATCACGATGGTGTAGCTGTTGAACTTGTGCTCGTTCGCGTCCCACCCGCCCTGATCGACGCCGCGGAACAGGCCGAACGGCATGATCGGGTCGATCCCGCGGCAGTACAGCACGCCGTGCTCGCGGTAGGTGGGGAAAGCCATGTCCTGCGGGCGCAGCGCCCGGCCGGAACCGACCTGCGCCGCCTCCTGGCCCAGCAGGCTCGCCCAGAGCCCCAGCTCACCCTGCCGCTGCAGGGCGGTCGCCTCGGCATCGAGCCGGCGCACCGTCACCAGGTCGCGGTAGAGCCCGCGGTACTCCTCGTCGGTGAAGTCGACCGAGTACGTGGTTCCGTCCGCCGTGGTGACGCTGCCCAGGTGCTCGCCGTCGGGCGTGAGCAATTGGACGAAGCCGCCTGCCGGCGCGTCGGTGCCGCCTCCCGAGGGGGGCACCGCCCCGGCTTTGCGTTCGCCTTTCGCCATCCGTGTCTCCCTGTATCTCCTCTGCGCCCGCGGCGGGTGTCGCCCGGCCACGCGGCGGAACCACTGGCCGCCGCGCATGTGCCGGGTGAGGCTGCCGCGCGACGTTCCGGCCGGGACTGCGCCCCTCCGGGACGGCCCGCCGTTGCCCCGCTGGTCGGCGGAAGGCGACGGCGGCGGTGCCGTCGCCACCATCCTGACAGAGGGAGTGAGGGGCGTTACATAGTGCGTGGATCACGAATAGAGATTTTCTGCTGACGTATCGTTAAGGGTATTTGTCCGATATAACCGACTTTGCGACCTCACTACCGTACGAATAGCCCGAGTCCGCCGCTGCCGATCAGCCGATGCCTCGTTCACACCTTGACCGAGACGGATCCAGGATGATCTTTTGGTTCGGAGGACACCGGAGTGCCGCACCTGCCCGACGACGACGGCTACGAGCCGCCCCTGAAGGTGCTCCGGAAACGGCTCGACGGTGTATATCGCGAGGACCACGGCCTGTCCGGGCCGACCCGGCGATACATCCTCATGGTCGCCCTGCTGGTCGGCCTCGCCTCGATACCGACCCTCGCCGTGATCACCGCCGGCACCAGCGAGATCACCCGGAACAAGCGGACCGGTGCGATGGACGCGCCGTTCCTGCCGCCACCGGCGACCGGCCCGGTCCGGCCCTCGCCAACCCCGGGGAACCATTCCCGGCACGCCGATCCGAAGCGGTCACCATCACTTTCCAGTACGACGACGCCGCCGGGCGTGTCGCCGGGCCACGGGGTGCCACCGGCACCGTCCTCCGATGTGGATCATCAGACTGGCGACGCCGGTGCGGAGCCGTCCCCGGCGGTCACGGCGTTCCCGACGGTGCCCGGACTGCCCGTGGTGCCGCCGGAGGACTGGGACAGCCCGCTGGCCCGGCGCGCGCCCGCCGGCCTCTGGGACTCACCGGAGTTCCCGGAGATCCCCGAGGTCCCCGAAGTAGCTGACCCCGCCGTCTCGCCGGACTCCACCGACGATCCCGATGCCGCCGGCTCGTCGGACTCATCGGACTCACCGGACGCGTCGGGCGCCGGGAGTGACGAGGACGCCGACGACGAGCGGTCCTCTTCGGACAGCGCTGATTCTTCAGATGATGCCAATTCTGCTTACGACTCGTGGCGTGTGGATCCGTCCGGTGACCGGGACGGCTCCGCGCCTCACGAGTGTGAGGCCGTTCTCCGTTCCACAGTCATCGACCGGCGACGCAGCCGGTCCCGTCCCAGCCGGAGGTCAGCAGTGACCGAGCGTCCGCACGTCAACGCCGCCCGGAACCTCACCCACAGCTACGGCGACAGCCGCAACGTCCGCCGCTCGATGACCCAGCCGCGCTCGGACGAGAACCGGATCACCAACCGTCCGTACCGGGGCCACCATCGTGCCGAGCACACCCGCCACGACGAGAACACCCCGGCCCGCCAGCGCAGCTCCCGGGTGGGCCGGCACCACGCCGACCCCGTGGAGGAGCACTACCTGAACCACCGCTGACCCAGGCGGCGGCCCCGCGGTCAGTCGTCGGTGAGGCGGTCGCGGTTGGCCTGCAGCCAGGCGTCGATAGCGTCCGCATCGTTGGGGTCGACACCCTCGGCGATCAGCTGGGCCACCGCGGCGGTGGCCGGGCTGCGCCGCTCGCCGGTGGAGTAGAGCCGGACGAACTCGGGCACCAGCTTGTCCACCTCGGCGGCGGTTTCCGCGATCGCTGCCGGTGGCAGGCCGCGGCGCCAGGTCGCGTACTCCGACCAGGCCCGGACGACCCGGGGCAGCATCGCGGCGTCGTCCATGTCCAGGACCGCCCGGCGGTGCACCCAGTCCAGCAGGAAGAGGCCGGCCACCGCCGGGCTCCAGCGCAGCGGATCACCGCCGGGCAGGGTGGCCGCGTGGTCGACCAGCAGGCCGAGGCAGAACTGCAGGGACGGCTGGTCGGCGTCCGGTGCGGCCAGCCCGGCGCGAGCCGCCTCCGGCGAGGCCAAGAAGTCGCGGAGCAGCTCGGGCACGTTGCGCCCGGGCGGCTCGGTGAGGGGCGGGGTGGTCGGCGCGGGCAGCAGCGCCAGCCGGGCGCCGGCCAGGGCCCGGTCGGTGGCCAGCGACCCGTCGGCCGGCAGCTCACTGAGATCGTCGGTGACCCGCAGGTGCCGCTCCACCTCGTCGCGCAGCAGGCCCGGGTCCTCGTCCCGGAACCAGGTGAGCTCGTCGTGCTCGCAGAGCGACCGGACCTGGGCCAGGATCCGCTCGGCCGAGCCGGCCACGAACACGTCCTTGACGATGCCGATGTTGTGATCGACCAGCGCCACCACGGCATGTTCCGGCCCGCCCTCGGCGGCCTCCTCGTACGCGAAGGTCACCAGGTAGGAGGTCTGGTCGCCGTACACATCGCCGTAGGCATGGCAACCGGTGGCCCGGACCCGCCCCAACTGCCCGGTCCACGACGGACCGTGCGGGTCGTGCCCGACCTGGCCGGCGCCGCCGGCATCGGGCACCAGCGCGGCGAAGACCTCGCGGATGATCGTGGCGGCCGGCTCCGGCCGCTGCCCGGTCGCGGCCAGGAACTCACCGACGAACTCGCGGACGGCAGCCGCCCGGTCGCCCTCGGCCACCGCGTAGACACTGCCGAGCAGCGCGGTGCCGAGCATCTCGGCGTCCAGTGCGCTGCTCAGCCCGGTGACGTCGCGGGCCGCGTGCAGCACCGCCTCATACACGCTCTGGGGTGCCGGCATGCCGCGAGCCTACCGCTCGCGGCATGCGGAAGGACTACTCCGAACGCACCACACCGAGCGCTTCGCGCGCTTGAGCGTACGCGTTGAGCACCTCCCGGACCGGCGCCACCACGTATCCCCGACCGACATCGGTGACCGAGGCGCGCAATCGCTGTTCGGCGCGTCGCCGGGCGCGTCGCCCGCCCGCCTCGACCAGCGGCTTGAGCAGCAACCAGAGCAGCAGGCCGGCGAACAGCCCGCCGAGCAGCAGCACGGTCGGCAGCGGCACCGTGCCCACCTCCGGCTCGCCGAGATCGGGCAGCCCGAGCGCGCTCATCGCGTAGCCCGCCACCAGCCAGACCAGGCCGGCCAGGGCGGCGGCGAGCAGCAGCCACTGCAGGATCCCGGTCACCCGCCACCAGAGCGGCCTGCGGTCGGTGCCCAGGTCCGTCGTGGCGATCGCCCGGTCCAGCGCGTCCGGCAGATCGGCGGCTTTCGACCGGGCCGCTGTGGTCAGGGCCGGCGCCCACACCTCCGGCAGCGGCGCGGCGGCTCGCGCGGCGACCGCGCGGACCGACAGGCCGACAGCCGACTTCTGCGCCGCGTCGGCGGCGGGCAGCGAGGTCCGGGGCACGACGTCGGTCGACACCGCGTCGGTCTTGACCGGCTCGCCCAGGTGCAGCTTGCGCAGCGGATCGGGGCGGAGCCGGCGCAGCCCGCGGACCAGCGGCCAGCCGGTCGCCGCGGCGGCCCGGTGCCGGTAGGAGGCGCCGGCGGCGTCGGCCACCGCGGGCACCCCAGCCGAGGCCGCGAGCGCGTCGGTCAGCTGCCGGATGGTCGTCCGGTCCACCTCGTCCTCGGCGGCCGGCGGACCCATCATCTCGGCCAGCTCCTCGCCGGCCGCGTCCAGGTCGGCGGCGAGCCGGCGCAGTGCGGCCCGGCGCTCGGCGACCGTGATTTCCAGCGCCTCGCGCAGCTCGGCCAGCATGCCCGGCTGTTTCGCCGAGGTGGCCAGCACCGGCGCGCCGGTCAGCCCGTCCTCGTCGAGCAGCCGGCGCAGGTCGGTGAGGACCGCGTCGGTGTCCGCGGTGCTGAGCCGGTCGGCCTGGTTCAGCACCACGATGGTCACGCCGGCGTGGGTGGCGAACTGGGAGAGGTAGGCGCGGTGCAGGATCCGGTCGCCGTACTTCTGCGGGTCGACCACCCAGACGATCTGGTCGACCAGCCCGAGCAGCCGGTCCACCTCCAACTGGTGCGCGCGTTCCACCGAGTCGAAGTCGGGCAGGTCGAGCAGGACCAGGCCGCGCAGCGACGCCTCGTCGTCGCCGTCCAGCGCGCTCTCCCGGACGAACCGCTGCCGGGGCAGCACGCCGATCCAGTCGAGCAGCCGGTTGGCCGGCTCCAGCGGACCCCAGACCACCGCGTGCGCGGTGCCGGTGGTCGGCCGGCGCACCCCGACCGGCGACAGCTTGAACCGGGCCAGAGCGTTGAACAGGCTGGACTTGCCGCTGCCGGTGCTGCCGGCCAGGGCCACCACGGTGTGGTCCAGCGACAGCGTGAGCCGACCGCTGGCGCGCTCCACAATGGTGTGCGCGGTGACCAGCTCGCCGTCCGGCAGGTACGGATCGACCAGCCGGAGAAAACGGGTCAGTGCCTCCAGCCGCCGGGTCAGTCCCTCGGCGTCCACCGGATCGCCCCCGGACGGGGCATCCCGCAGCTTTTCCACCAGACTCATGACCCCGATCCGGTCAACGCGATGTCCTTCCTGGCGCTCTCCACCTCGGCGGCGGCTTGGCGCAACAGTGTGCCGGGTTCCGCCTCACGGCGCACGGCGGCCGTCCGATCGGTGAACCGGGCGGCCTCGGTGTCCAGCAACTCGTCGAACTGGGCGATCAACTCGGTGCGGGCCCGGGTGGCCAGGCTGCGGATGGCCTGGTCGCCGAAGACCGCCTCGAGCACCTTCTGCGCGGCGACGGTGGTGCCGGCGCCGACCGCCACCTCCAGGCCGGTCGGGATGAACGCGGTAGCGGTGAACACCGCGATCATCACGGCCAGGCCGGCGCCGTTCACCGCGAACGCGGTGCCGCGGGCCACCGAGCGCCTGTCGCCACCCTCGCGCCGGACCAGGTCCAGCACCCACAGCTGCCAGTCGCGGACCAGCCGGTCGGCGCGCTGCGCCAGGCCGGCCGAGGCGGCTTTCAGATCGTCCTGCAGCAGCGCCTGCCCGGCCGGGTGCGCGTGCCACGAGGCGTAGGCCTGCTCGGCGGCGTCGGTCGCCACCCCGCGCAGCAGCGTGACCAGCTGCGACTCCAGCGCGACCTGCAGGCTGCGACTGGGGCCGGGCCGGCCGGTGACCGCCGCGACGAACCGGTCGCGCAACTGCCCGATCCGCGACTCCAGGTTGCGGGCGAACTCGCCGGTGCCGACGAACTCCTGCCAGCGGGCCAGCACCTCGCCGCGGAGCAGCCGGCCGTCCTGCAGGCCGTCGCGCACCGTGCGCTTGGCCGTCTGGTAGGCGGTGCTGACCCGCTCGTCGAGCGCCTGCGCGGTCTTGGTCTGGTCCTCGGCGGCCTCGGCCAGGCCGTCGACCGCCGGGGCGAGCGCGGCCAGCGCGCCGTTGAGGGTCTGCCGGACCACCGTGTCGCGGGCCCCCGGATCGGCCGAGAGCTGGGCGAACCACTGCCGCATCGGCTGGATCACCGGTGCCGGGAGCATGCCGCGGGCGTCCAGCTCGGTCTCCGGCAGCACGAACAGCGGGGCGTTGCCCAACTCGTGCTCGGTGAGCATCTCGCCCAGGTGGGCGGCGATCTCGGCGGCCGCGTCGAGCGGCACCCGGTCGAGCACCAGGGCGATCACCGTGCCGCGCAGCCGGGCGGTCTTGAGCAGCTCCCAGGGCACCGCGTCGGCGTACCGCGCGGCGGTGGTGACGAACAGCCACAGGTCGGCGGCGGCCAGCAGCTGGGCGGCGAGTTTGCGGTTGCGGTCGACCACCGAGTCGACGTCCGGCGCGTCCAGCAGGGCCAGGCCGGGACCGATGCCCCGGGCGCCGACGACCTGCAGCGAATTCGGGTCGTCGCTGCTCTTCACCGTGCGGATCAGGCCGGGCAGCAGGTGCGGCTGCTCGAACCAGCCGAGATTTTCCGGGTGCGCGACCAGCACCGGCGAGCGGGTGGTCGGGCGCAGCACCCCGGCACTGGTCACCGGCTCCTGGACCAGGCTGTTGACCAGCGTCGACTTGCCGGCCCCGGTGGAGCCGCCGACGACCACCAGCATCGGCGCGTCCAGCCGGGCCAGCCGGGGGAGCAGGTAGTCGTCGAGCTGCGCGAGCAGCGCGGAACCGACCCGCTGGGCCTCCTCGGCCGAGGGCAGCGCCAACGGGTACGAGACCGTGCCGAGCGCCGCCCGCAGCCGGCTCAGTGCCGTTGCGAGCCTGCCCACGGCGGCCGGGGGTTCGACCGGTGCGGTGATGGCGTTCTCCTTGTTCGCCAGACGGGCCGGGACGCTCCCCGTACCATCGGAAAGGTCTGCGCGCGCCGGGCTGACCTGGGCTTTCTTGTCTGATGCGGCGGGGACGGCGGATGGGGCCGACGGACCGACCGCGTCTCCGTGCGTCGTCACGGAAATAGCGTGCACGATCTACCCAGGCCCGGCAACGGGTACCGGTATGCCGTGACCGGACAGGTATGTAGGTGATTAGGCGCGCGGCCTGGACTTGCGTCGCTTCGGCTCAACTTCGATTTGACGGTTAGCGGACCCGTGGCATCATTGAGTCGGTTCCACTCAACCCTTTACGGACCAGCCGGTAACGAAGCGAGGAACACCATGGCACGTGCGGTCGGCATCGACCTCGGCACCACGAACTCCTGCGTCAGCGTTCTGGAAGGAGGCGAGCCCACCGTCGTCGCCAACGCGGAGGGCTCGCGGACGACGCCGTCGATCGTCGCCTTCGCCCGTAACGGCGAGGTGCTCGTCGGCGAGGTCGCCAAGCGTCAGGCGGTCACCAACCCGGACCGGACCATCCGTTCGGTCAAGCGGGAGATCGGCACCAACTGGTCGATCGACATCGACGGGAAGAAGTACACCCCGCAGGAGATCTCCGCGCGGGTGCTGATGAAGCTGAAGCGCGACTCCGAGGCGTACCTGGGCGAGACGATCACCGACGCGGTGATCACCGTCCCGGCGTACTTCAACGACGCCCAGCGCCAGGCCACCAAGGAAGCCGGCGAGATCGCCGGCCTCAACGTCCTGCGGATCGTGAACGAGCCGACCGCGGCGGCGCTGGCCTACGGCCTGGACAAGGGCTCCAAGGAGCAGACCGTCCTGGTCTTCGACCTGGGTGGCGGCACCTTCGACGTCTCGCTGCTGGAGCTGGGCGACGGCGTCATCGAGGTCAAGTCCACCTCCGGTGACAACCACCTCGGTGGTGACGACTGGGACCAGCGGATCATCGACCACCTGGTCAAGACGTTCCGCGGCGAGCACGGCATCGACCTGTCCCAGGACAAGATGGCGCTGCAGCGGCTGCGCGAGGCCGCGGAGAAGGCCAAGATCGAGCTCTCCGCCGCCACCACCACCAGCATCAACCTGCCCTACATCACCGCCGGGGCGAACGGCCCGCTGCACCTGGACACCTCGCTGTCCCGGGCCGAGTTCCAGCGCATGACGCAGGACCTGCTGGACCGCTGCAAGGGCCCGTTCGAGTCCGCGATCAAGGACGCCGACGTCAAGCTCTCCGACATCGACCACGTCATCCTGGTCGGCGGCTCCACCCGGATGCCCGCCGTCACCGAGCTGGTCAAGAGCCTGACCGGCAAGGAGCCGAACAAGGGCGTGAACCCGGACGAGGTCGTCGCGGTCGGCGCGGCGCTGC
The DNA here is from genome assembly GCF_030252345.1 of Actinoplanes oblitus. NCBI lineage: Bacteria > Bacillati > Actinomycetota > Actinomycetes > Micromonosporales > Micromonosporaceae > Actinoplanes > Actinoplanes oblitus. Next base: position 96,374 of record NZ_CP126980.1, read on the forward strand.
AGGCCGGTGTGCTCAAGGGCGAGGTCAAGGACGTCCTGCTGCTCGATGTCACCCCGCTGTCGCTGGGCATCGAGACCAAGGGCGGCATCATGCACAAGCTGGTGGAGCGCAACACCACCATCCCGGCGCACCGCTCCGAGGTCTACACCACGGCGGACGACAACCAGCCCTCCGTGCTGATCCAGGTGTACCAGGGTGAGCGCGAGATGGCGGCGTACAACAAGAAGCTCGGTACCTTCGAGCTCTCCGGCATCGCGCCCGCCCCGCGCGGCGTGCCGCAGATCGAGGTCTCCTTCGACATCGACGCGAACGGCATCGTGCACGTGTCCGCCAAGGACCTGGGCACGGGCAAGGAGCAGAAGATGACCATCACCGGCGGCTCCGCGCTGCCGAAGGAGGACATCGAGCGGATGATGCGCGACGCCGAGTCGCACGCCGAGGACGACAAGAAGCGGCGTGAGGACGCGGAGGCCCGCAACCTCGCCGAGCAGCTCCAGTGGCAGACCGAGAAGTTCCTGGCGGAGAGCGGCGACAAGCTCCCCGAGGACAGCAAGAACAAGATCAGCGAGGCGCTCGGCGAGCTGCGCGGCGCGCTCGGCGGCACCGACATCGAGAAGATCAAGTCGGCGCACGAGCGGCTCTCGCAGGTCTCCCAGGAGGCCGGTTCGCTGCTCTACTCGCAGGGTGAGGCCCCGCAGGCCGGCCCCGAGGGCGCCGGCGCGCCGGGTGGCGCCACCGGTGCCGGTCCGGCCGCGGGCGGCGACGACGTGGTCGACGCCGAGATCGTGGAGGACGACAAGAAGTGAGCGTCAAGGACGACGAGAACGACGGTCCGGTGACCGAGCGGGAAGTCATCCAGGGCGAGAGCGACTCGACGGCCGAGACGACTTCCGAGCAGCAGCCGGGTAAGAAGCCGGGCGGCGCGCATCGCGCCCCGGAGGAGGAGGAAGTGGCTCCGGTGGCCGAGGACACCAAGTCCGGCGTGGGCGCCGAGCTGGACGCGCTGCGCGGCGAGCTCGACGAGCGGACCCATGACCTGCAGCGGGTGACCGCGGAGTACGCCAACTACCGCAAGCGGGTGGACCGCGACCGGGGTGCGGCGGCGGAGCAGACCACCGGCGCGGTGCTCACCGCGCTGCTGCCGGTGCTGGACGACATCGACCGGGCCCGTGAGCACGGTGACCTGGTCGGGCCGTTCGCCTCGGTGGCGGAGCAGCTCACCGCGGCGACCGGCAAGCTCGGCCTGGTCGCGTTCGGCGAGAAGGGTGACCCCTTCGACCCGAACCGGCACGAGGCGGTCGCGCACCAGACGTCCGCTGACGTCACGGAGCCGACCTGCGTCGAGGTGATGCGCCGCGGTTACACCCTGGGCGAGCGGCTGCTGCGCCCGGCCATGGTCGCCGTCGCCGATCCCGAGTGAGTTTCCGTTCCTGTCCCGCCCGCCGGTTCCCCGGCGGGCGGGACGGCACCCATCATGAGTCGAGGAGGTGGACCAACTGAGCTCGAAGGACTGGCTCGAGAAGGACTTCTACGCCGTTCTCGGCGTGAACAAGTCCGCCTCAACCGACGAGATCAAGAAGGCGTACCGGAAACTCGCCCGCGACCTGCATCCCGACCGCAACCCCGACAACAAGGAGGCGGAGGAGAAGTTCAAGGCCGCGTCCGAGGCGTACGACGTGCTGGCCGACGACAAGAAGCGCAAAGAGTACGACGAGATGCGCTCCCTGTTCGGCTCCGGTGCGTTCCGCCGGGGCGCCGGCCGGCCCGGTGGCGGTGCCCAGTTCGACCCGTCCGACCTGTTCGGTGGTTTCACCGGGGCCGGTGCGGCGGGTGGCGGGGCGGACCGCCGGTTCGGCGGCACCGGGTTCTCCGACATCTTCAGCTCGATCTTCTCCGGCGGCGGTGGCGCCAGCCCGGCCGGGCGACGTGGCCCGCAGCGCGGTCGCGACGTGGAGACCGAGGTGACACTGGACTTCGCGCAGGCCGTGCGGGGCACCACGCTGCCGCTGACCCTGCGCACCCCGGGTGCCTGCGACACCTGCCGCGGCTCCGGGGCCAAGCCGGGCACCATCCCGCGCTCCTGCGCGAAATGCCACGGTACCGGCCTGGTCTCCAGCAACCAGGGCTCGTTCAGCTTCTCCGAGCCGTGCCGCGAGTGTCAGGGCTCGGGCAGCATCGTCGACGAGAAGTGCCCGGAGTGTCGTGGCACCGGCGGCGTGACCAAGACCCGGACGATCAACGTGCGCTTCCCGGCCGGTGTCGCCGACGGGCAGCGGATCCGGCTCAGCGGCCGGGGCGAGCCGGGCGATCGGGGTGGCCCGGCCGGTGACCTGTACGTGCAGGTCAAGGTGCGTCCCGACGAGCTGTTCGGGCGCAGCGGCGACGACCTCACGCTGACCGTCCCGATCAGCGTGGCCGAGGCCGTGCTCGGCACCGACCTGCGGGTGCCCACCCTGGACAACCCGGTGACGCTGCGAGTGCCGGCCGGTACACCGAGCGGCCGCAAGCTGCGGGCCCGGGGCAAGGGCGTGGTCCGCAAGGAGGGCCAGGCGGGCGACCTGATCGTCACGGTCGAGGTGCAGATCCCGTCCGGGGTGACCGGCGAGGCCCGGGACGCGCTGGAGAAATTCGCGAAACTCACCCCGCCCGCGGGGCGGGAACGGCTCGAAGCGCGCGTGCGCAAGACCGGCTAGAGACCCTCCGGAGGTGGCACATGTATGAGGAGATCCACGTCTCGGTCGAACAGGCCTCCGACGCGAAGGTCCTGATCATCTCCGTGGCGGCCCGGCTGGCCGGGATGCACCCACAGACGCTGCGCCAGTACGACCGGCTCGGCCTGGTGCAGCCGGGTCGTGCCGGTGGTGGCGGCCGGCGATACAGCGAACGAGACGTGGCGCTGCTCCGCGAGGTGCAGCGGCTGAGCCAGGAGGACGGGGTCAACCTGGCCGGCATCAAGCGGATCATCGGCCTCGAGCAGATGGCCGGCGACCTGCAGCAGCGGGTCGCCGAGCTCGAACAGCAGCTGGCCGACGCCTACGCCCGGATCGCCCAGCTGGAGGCGATGAACCCGTACGCGGGCCGCGGTGACCTGGTCCGCCAGGAGAACCACTCCACAGCACTGGTGGTCTGGCGTCCGCGCCGCCCCGCGGACAGATAGCAACGGCGGCCCCCAGATGAGGGGCCGCCGTTACGACACGTAGTTACCTGTTGATTACCGCCGGTTGAAAAGGCCGAGCCGGCGCGGGTTGCGCACCAGGCCGCCCTCCATCCAGTCGTGGTGGTCGAACAGCTCCGGCCGGGTCATCAGGACCCGGGTGTTGTGCGCCCAGATCTGCATCGGCTCGTCGCCGACCTCCTCGGCGCGCTCCACCCATTTCTTGAGCCGCCGCCTGCGCTGGTTGCTCGCATTCTGCCGGACACCGTCCGCCGCGTAGATGTACATGCAGTGCTGCGCGAACCGCCGGGCCGGGCACTGCCGGTCCATGGCCAGCTCGAACAGCGTCGGGCCGAGCACGTCGCCGGAGATCAGCAGATCCCAGTCACGTGGCATCGTGCTCAGCGGCACCGACTCGGGGTGATAGGCCCACGCCTCCATCTCACCCGGCTTGGGATCGACGGGGTTCTGGAACCCCAGGAAAGTCGCCTCACGCACGCTCAACGCCGCCGCCTCATTCATCCGTTCGCGCGCGATCCGGGTCACATCCGCCGTCGCGCGTGTCGAACGTCCCAATACACAGAGTTGTCGCGGCGCAACGGTAGCGCGATCAACGAGTGAACGGAAGTGTCAACAGTTCACATTCAGATACTGGACAGTAACTTTCGGCGGGGGCGCCTGTTACCCGGCTCACTCGGCGCTGGGCAGGGGTTTTGTCGTCGGCCGCCGCGCCGCCATCCGCCGGCGAATCAGGTTCCTGAACCAGGCATAGTCGGCGAGCCGGGCCAGCATCGGTCCGCAGACCACCGTGATCAACACGTAGGCGGTGGCGAGCGGCGCGAGCTTCGGCTCCACCCCGGAGGCGACCGCGAGTCCGGCGATCACCACCGAGAACTCGCCGCGCGGGGTGAGCGCCAGCCCGGCCCGTAGCCGGCCGGGCAGCGCGATCCCGGCCCGCCGGGCGGCCAGATACCCGGTGGCCACCTTGGTCAGCATGGTGAGCACCGCCAGGCCCAGCGCCGGGAGCAGCACCGGCGGCATGTCGGCCGGGTCGGTGGAGAGCCCGAAGAAGACGAAGAACACCGCCGCGAACAGGTCCCGCAGCGGCGACAGCATCTCGGTGGCGTGGTGCGCGACCGGCCCGGAGAGCGCGATGCCGACCAGGAACGCGCCGACCGCCTCGGAAACCTTGAGCTCGGCGGCCACCCCGGCCACGAACAGGGTCAGCCCGAGAACGCTGAGCAGCAGCGCCTCCGGGTCCTTCACCGACATGAACCGGCTGATCGTGCCGCCGTACCGGATCGCCACCACCAGCACCGCGATCACCGTGACCACCGCGACGGCGAGCGTACTGAGCCCGCCCAGCAGGCCCACCCCGGCCAGCACCGCCGTCGCGATCGGCAGGTAGAACGCCATCGCCAGGTCCTCGATGACCAGCACCGAGAGGATCACCGGGGTCTCCCGGTTGCCGAGCCGGCCCAGGTCGCCGAGCACCTTGGCGATCACCCCGGAGGACGAGACCCAGGTGATCCCGGCGAGCACCAGCGCCGCCTTCAGATCCCAGCCCAGCAGGACCGCGAACAGTGCCCCGGGCAGCGCGTTGAGCAGCATGTCGAGGACACCCGCCGGTGCTGCCGAGCGCAGGTTGCCGACCAGCTCGTCGGCCGAGTACTCCAAGCCCAGCATGACCAGGAGCAGGATCACCCCGATCTGGGCGCCGATCGCGATGAAGTCCTCGCTGGCCGAGAGCGGGACCAGCCCGCCGCGCCCGAAGAACAGCCCGGCCAGCAGGTAGAGCGGGATCGGCGACAGCCCGAACCGGCGGCCCGCGCGGCCCAGCATCCCGAGGCCGAACAGCAGCGCCCCGATCTCGATGAGCAGGACGGTGGAGGCATGCACGACAACTCAGCCGTCGGTGTCGCCGGCCAGGATGGCGGTGACACCGTCCAGGCCGTCGCGGGTGCCGACGGCGACGACCACGTCGTTCGCCTCGAACTGGAAGGTGGGGCCGGGGGACGGGATCACCTCGCGGTCGCGCAGCACCGCCACGATCGACGCACTGGTGCGGGTGCGGGCCCGGGTGTCGCCGAGGCGCCGGCCGACGAATGGCGAACCGGCCGGCAGCGCGATCTGCTCAGTGAGCAGCCCGGCCGCCTGCTGGCGCAGGCCGGCCAGCTGGCTGAGCATCAGCGACGCGCCGAGGACGTCGGCCAGGGCCTCCGCCTCGTCGTCGGTCAGCGGGATCGAGGCCAGGCACGAGTCCGGGTCGTCCACGTCGTAGAGCACCAGGTCGCGACGCCCGTTGCGGTGCGAGACCACCCCGACGGTACGCCCGGAGGAGGTCACCAGGTCGTGTCGGACACCGATACCCGGCAGCGGAGTCTGTTCCACCCGTACGCGCACGATCTCCACGTTAGCCCGCGGAGAGTGATTTACGTCGCGGAGTGTCAGTCCTGCTCGGCACTCAGCTCGGCCAGTGGCGCGGTCGCCGGGATCGCCGGCGGCTTCGCCACCAGCAGCAGGAGCAGGCCGAGGACGGCGAGGACCAGATTCATTCCGTACGCCAGGCGGTAGCCGTGCACCTGCGCGATGCCGAAGAGCGGTGCCGCGAGGATGTTGCCGAGCGGGAAGGCGTTGGTGAACATCGTGGTCACCCGGCCCGGGTGCGCCGGCATCATCTCCTGCACGTAAGAGATGCCCATCCCGGAGGTGGCCGCGATGAACAGGGCGTTCAGCACCTGGGCGGCGGCCAGCATCCCGATCGACTGGGCGGTCGCCGCCACCGCCTGATAGGCCACCGCGCACACCGTGCCGGCCAGGATCAGCCGGCGCAGCGGCATCCTGGTGCTGAGCGCACCGAAGCCGAGCATCAGCGGGATCTCCAGGGCCGCGCAGAGCCCGAGGATCAGGCCGGCGTCGCCGACCGAGCCGTGCAGGTCGGTGCTGACGTACAGGGACATCGCCTGCACGCCGAGCACCATCGTGGTGGTGAGCAGGACGAAGCCGCCGATGATCGGGTAGATCGCGCGCGGCGGACGGACCCGGGCGCCTCGCTCCGACGGGGTACTGGCGGGTGCCTCGATCTCGGGCAGCCAGCGCACGGCGATCAGGGCGGCGACGAGATAGAGGACGGCGGCGGTGCCATAGACGTACCGGAAATCGGTTTTGTCCAGAAGGATCGCCGCAAGCGGCGGACCGCCGACCCAGGCGATCGAGAAGATCGTGCGCAGTGCGCTGATGCCCATCGCGGCCCGGCCCGGGTCGTCGCCGGCGAGCACCTGCCGGGCATAGGCGAACGACTGCGGATAGAACGAGCCGGCGAACGCCGTGGCGGTGACGGTCAGCGCCAGCAGGACCCAGTAGTCCCGGATCATCGAGGTGAGCCCGGTGCCCGCGCAGCCGGCCAGGGCGGCGGCGATGAGCAACATGCGCCGGATCGGGCGACGGTCCGAGATCCGGCCGATCACCTGCGACATCGCCACCCCGGAGAGGGAGGCGACGATCAGGAACGCGGAAACCTGGAACGGGCTCGCGTGCACCGCGGTGCTGAGAAACAGGCCGAGGAACGGGCCGACCACCGCGGTCGCCACCCCGGAGGCGAGAAAGATGAAGCCGAGCGGGAGCAGCCGCCGCGACAGGAGGCGCGTCACCAGCCAAACGTTACGTCCGATCAGGAGAGAGCGCTTTCGCAGGTGGTGACCATCACGCGGGGTTGCCACGGGCGAGCTAAAGTTGAGTGGAATACGCTCAAGTCTGTTGGGTTACACCCGGTGGGAAGCCGATCAGGGGAGCTCATGAACGCCGAACGTTTGACCACCAAGAGCCGCGACGTGATCACCGGCGCGGTGGCCAATGCCGCCCGGAGCGGGCACGCCACGGTGGAGCCGTGGCACATGTTGTTGTCGCTGCTGGACACCGCCGGGTCGACCGCGCCCGCGCTGCTGCGCGCGGTCGGATCCAACCCGGCCGACGTGCGCCGGGCCGCGGCCCGGGCCGTCGAGCAGCTGCCCAGCGCGCGGGGAGCCAGCACCGCCGAGCCGAGCCTGTCCCGCGAGTTCGTCAACGCGATCGGCGAGGCCGAGCTGATCGCCAAGCCGCTCGGCGACGAGTACATCTCGACCGAGCACCTGCTCGCCGGCCTGGCCCGCACCGGTGGCGCGGTCAGCCGCGCGCTCAAGGATGCCGGCGCCGGCGAGGAGACGCTGGTCGCCGCGTTCCCGCAGGTGCGCGGCGGGGATCGGAAGGTGACCAACGCCGACCCCGAGCAGACCTACAAGTCGCTGGAGAAGTACAGCGTCGACCTGACCGCACAGGCCCGCGAGGGCAAGATCGACCCGGTCATCGGGCGGGACGCCGAGATCCGCCGCGTCGTGCAGGTGCTGTCCCGGCGTACCAAGAACAATCCGGTCCTGATCGGTGAGCCCGGCGTCGGCAAGACCGCCATCGTCGAGGGCCTGGCCCAGCGGATCGTGGCCGGCGACGTGCCGGAGACCCTGCGCGACAAGAAGCTGGTCTCCCTGGACCTGGGCGCGATGGTGGCCGGCGCGCAGTACCGCGGCCAGTTCGAGGAGCGGCTCAAGAGCGTGCTGGAGGAGATCCGCAGCTCCAACGGCCAGGTCGTGACGTTCCTCGACGAGCTGCACACTGTCGTCGGCGCCGGCAAGGGCGAGGGCTCGATGGACGCCGGCAACATGCTCAAGCCGATGCTCGCCCGCGGTGAGCTGCGGATGGTCGGCGCCACCACCCTCGACGAGTACCGCGAGCACATCGAGAAGGACCCGGCCCTGGAGCGGCGCTTCCAGCCGGTGGTGGTCGGCGAGCCGACCGTCGAGGACACCATCGGGATCCTGCGCGGCCTCAAGGGACGTTACGAGGCGCACCACCGGGTGCAGATCACCGACGCCGCGCTGGTCGCCGCGGCCAGCCTCTCGGACCGCTACATCAGCGACCGGTTCCTGCCGGACAAGGCGATCGACCTGATCGACGAGGCCGCCTCCCGGCTCCGCATGGAGATCGACTCCCGGCCGGTCGAGCTCGACCAGCTCCAGCGCCAGGTCGACCGGATGCGGGTCGAGCGGCTCGCCCTCGGCAAGGAGACCGACCCGGCGTCGGTGGCCCGGCTCGAGCGACTGGAGCGTGACCTGGCCGACCGCGAGGAGGAGCTGACCGCGCTGAACGCGCGGTGGGAGCGCGAGCGCGGCGGGCTGAACCGGGTCGGTGAGCTGAAGAAGCAGCTCGACGAGGCGAAGGCGGCGCAGGAGCGGGCCCAGCGCGACGGTGACCTGCTCGAGGCGTCCCGCCTGCTCTACGAGGTGATCCCGGCCCTGGAGAAGGGGATCGAGGCGGCCGCCGAGTCGGAGGAGGAGAGCGCCGAGCCGCCGATGGTCAAGGAGGAGGTCGGCGCCGACGACATCGCCGAGGTGATCTCCTCGTGGACCGGCATCCCGGCCGGCCGGATGATGGAGGGCGAGACCGCCAAACTGCTCCGCATGGAGGAGTCCCTGCAGGCCAAGGTGGTCGGGCAGAGCGAGGCGGTGGCCGCGGTGGCCAGCGCCGTCCGGCGCGCCCGGGCCGGCATCGCCGACCCGGACCGGCCCACCGGCAGCTTCCTGTTCCTCGGCCCGACCGGCGTCGGCAAGACCGAGCTGGCCAAGGCCCTGGCCGGATTCCTCTTCGACGACGAGCGGGCGATGGTCCGGATCGACATGAGCGAGTACGGCGAGAAGCACTCGGTCGCCCGGCTGGTCGGCGCCCCGCCCGGCTACGTCGGTTACGAGGAGGGTGGCCAGCTGACCGAGGCGGTGCGGCGGCGGCCGTACAGCGTGGTCCTGCTCGACGAGGTGGAGAAGGCCCACCCGGACGTGTTCGACGTGCTGCTCCAGGTGCTCGACGACGGGCGGCTCACCGACGGCCAGGGCCGGACTGTCGACTTCCGCAACGCCATCCTGGTGCTCACCTCGAACCTGGGCTCGGCCGACGCCAACTTCACGATGACCGAGGAGGAACGGCACGACGAGGTGCTGGCCGCGGTCCGGGGCCACTTCAAGCCCGAGTTCCTGAACCGGCTCGACGACATCGTGGTCTTCCACGCCCTGACCAAGGACGACCTGACCCAGATCGTGGACATCCAGCTCGGCCGGCTCCGGTCGCGGCTCGCCGAGCGGCGGCTCACGCTCTTCGTCACCGACCAGGCGGTCGAGTGGCTGGGCGAGCACGGATACGACCCGATCTACGGGGCGCGGCCGCTGCGGCGGCTGGTCCAGGCCACGATCGGCGACCTGCTCGCGAGGGCGTTGCTGAGCGGTGAGATCCGGGACGGGGACACCGTGGTGGTCTCGATCAACGAGACGATGGACGGTCTGGCGGTCCAGCGCGGCTGAGCCCGGTCACGAGAAAGGCCCCGGATCTCCGGGGCCTTTCGTCGTCTAGGAGGCTGCTTCGCGATGCCGGTAGGCGTGGGTCATCAGGACATCCGTGATGGCGTGCTCGCCGTCGGAGGACCAGATCCTGATCCCGTCTCGATGAAGTTGATACCGGACGTCCTTGAAGCGGGTCCGGGTGTCGTCATGGTGAACGACGGTCAGGGTGTCTGCGTGCGGCATGGGACTCACCGGTCCTTGTCAGGTCTGGGGCGGCCGCGGTGTGGTCACGCGGCCGGCGCAATCGGGAAGGCGCCCGGCATCGGTCTGCCTCGGCCCCGGCGATGGGTGAGCGGGGCGGGCGACTCGTGCGGGCAGCGGGTGGCGTTGGAGGTCTCAGGTGCCTGCGGGACGCCACGCCATGGAAGTCTAGGTGGTGGCGTCCAGCGATGCCGCCCCTCGAACGAGCGACCCCTTCCACGGGCAGATGAGTCATCGTCGCCCGATGTTGCCACAGCGTTGCGCAGCGTGTACGCCGGTCGCGAGACGTGGCCTCCGGCCGATACCGTGAATGGATCTAGAGGAGGACTCTGTGACCGTTCCCACCTACCCGCCGCCATACCTCGGGGCGTCGCCGCCACACGGCCGGCCGACCACCGTGACGATCTCATCAGTGCTGCTCTTCGTCATCGCCGCGGCTCAGGTGGGTTACGCGTTTCTCACCTTCTCCGCCCTCAACGGCGCCGGGGACGTCTACGCGGACGAGTACAGCGGCACCGAGTTCGAGGACTTCGGCGCCGGCCTCACCTCGCTGTCGGTGATGACCATCGTGATCTATCTGATCGTCGCCGTCGGTCTGACCCTGCTCGGCATCTTCAACCTGCGCGGCAAGCAGCCGTCCCGGGTGATCACCTGGGTGGTCGCCGGGCTGCTGACGTGCTGCGCGGTGGTCGTGCCGTACACCTCGATCGTGCTGGTCACCCAGTTCGCCACGGTGGCCGGCGAGAATTCGACCGGGACGGGCCAGCTGCCCAGCCAGCGGGAGCTGGACGCGCGGCTGGCGGACGTGGTGCCCGGCTGGTTCGAGTCGGCCGGGGTGATCTTCACGCTGTTCACGCTCGGTGCGCTGATCGCGGTGATCATTCTGCTGGCGGTGCCGCCGTCGAACCGGTTCTTCAAGAAGCCGGTGGCCGGGTGGGGGCCGTATCAGTTCGGGCAGCCGTACGCGGCCGGGTATGGGCAGCCGGGGGGTGGGCAGCCTGGGTTCGGGCAGCCGGGGCAGCCGGTGCCGGGGTTGCCGCCGTATCCGGGGCAGCAGGCTGGTGGTGGGCCGTCGCCGTATCCGGGGCAGCCTGGTGGGGCGGCGCCGTATCCCGGGCAGTCGTCGTATCCGGGGCAGCCTGGTGGGGCGGCGCCGTATCCCGGGCAGTCGTCGTATCCGGGGCAGCCGGCGGCGTATCCCGGGTATCCGGGACAGCAGCCCGGTTATCCCGGAGCGGGTGGGTATCCGGAGCAGCCGGGGTACCCGGGCGGGTACCCACCGGCCGGCGGGCCTTACTCGGGCACTCCCGGGCAGCCGGCGGCGTCGGTGCCGGAATCCGCTCAGGCTCCGGCTGAGTTCGGGCCGGCGAGTGATCCGTGGCAGGTGCCCCACACCCCCTCAACCGGCCACGCGCCGGAGCCCGCGGCCTGGGCTGGCTGGCCGGAGTCCGCGCCCCCGGCCGGCTCGGCGCCGGAGTCCGCGCCTCCGGCCGGCTCCGTGCCTCCGGCCGGCTCGGAGCAGGAGGCGCCGCCCGCTCAGTCGGCCGAGGAGCGGCGGCCACCGCAGGACCCGGCCTGACCCCATCCTGCCCGTTGATTCGCGAACCGGCCCGTCTGTCCACAGGCGGGCCGGTTCGCTTGTCCACAGGCGTACCGGTCCGCCCACGTCAGGGGCCGGCCACGCGGTAGGTTCGTGGCCAGCCGATCACCGCGGGAGCCATCGATGTCCTACGCCGCCCAGCCGCCCGTCGCCGCGCCGCCGCCGTCCACCGCGGCCCGGCCGCCGGCTGTGACGACCGCCTCCGGCCTGCTCTGGCTGATGGGTGCGGCCGGGCTCTGCTATGCGATCGCCACGGTGGTGGTCGCGGCCGGCACTGTCAGCCGGTTCAAGCACGCGGCGACCGGCGACGAGGCGGACAACTTCGTCTCGGTGATCTGGCTGGACGCGGCGCTCGCCGCGGTGCTGTCGATCCTGGTCTTCGCGCTCTTCGTGGTGCTCGGCCTGGCGCTGCGCCGGGGCAGCCGGGTGGCCCGGATCGCCGGGCTGGTGGTCAGCGTGCTCGGTGTGCTCGGCGGGCTCGGGTCGTTCATCACGGTGCTGGTGCAGCGTTCCGGCGACCCGGTGCCGGGGTCACTCGGTGACGTGCTCGCCTCGGCATACCCGGAAGGGTGGCTGGGGCTGAACGTGGTGGTCAGCGCTCTGCAGGTGCTCGCCTACCTGGCGGTGGGCGCGATGCTGCTGGCTGCCCCGCGGAGCTTCTTCGGCTATGCGCCTCGTCCGGCGTCCGGTGCGCATCCGTTCACCGCGCCGCCTTCGCCGTTCGGTTCGTCCGCTGTCCCGGGGGCGCCCGGCCCCTACGCCGGATCCCACGGTTCGCCGGTTACGCCGGGGATGGCCGGCCCGTACGCCCCGCCGCAGGGTGTGCCGGGGATGCCTGGCCCCTACGCCGCGCCGGGGGTTCCCGGTGCCTATGCCGCGCCTCAGGGCGGGCCGGGGATGCCTGGTTCCTATGCCGGGCCGGGGATGCCTGGTCCGTATGCCGGGCCGGGGATGCCCGGTCCCTATGCCGCTTCTCAAGGCGTTCCCGGGGCGCCCGGTTCCTTTGGCATGCCGCACGGCACAACCGGGATGCCCGGTGCCTACGCCGCGCCCCACGGGACGCCGGACTCGCCTCCGCATACTCCTTTCGGGGCGCCCCAGCCGGACGCCACGGCAGGCGCCGCACCCGCGCCTGATCTTTCGGGTTACATGCCGCCCGCTACCTCGGTCAGCTATCCGCCCGTCGGCAGCGCCCCGACAACCGGCGGTCCGGCTGCTGACGGGTCCTTCTCGGGCGGATCAGCCACAGGCGGAGCGGTTGCCAGCGGAGCGGCTGTCGGCGCGTCCACCGCGGGTGGAGCGGCCGTGAGCGGACCGGCCGCGTCTGGAGCGACTGCTGACGGACCGGCTGCGAGTGGAGCAGCCGGGGGTGGATCGCCCGCGGATGGGGCTGCCACAGGCAGGCTGGCTGCGGGTGGGACTGCCACGGGCGGGTCGGCTGCGGGTGGCGCTGCCACGGGCGGGTCGGCTGCGGGTGGCGCTGCCACGGGCGGGTCGGCTGCGGATGGAGCGGCCACGATCGGGCCCGCTGCGGATGGATCGGCGGGCGGTGGCTTCGCCGACGGACTCGCCGACGGACCGGGAGCCGTCGGGTTGCCGACTGAGCCAGCTGTCGATGACTCCCCGGCGACCACCGCGGGTGTCCGAGAAGGATCATCCGCCAGGGATGAGCGATCGTCGGGCGTCATGACGCAGGGTTCGGTACATGAAGCGGGATCGCAGTCGGCTACAGAGAGTGTTCAAGGCCACAGTGGGCCCATGCCCCTGTCGGGTGACCCGGCGGTGAACCGGCCCGCGCCTGGATCCGATGACGAATACTGGCGCCGCCCGTCCGAGTGACCTTGTCGGTGCTCACCTAGATCCGGTTCCGTATCGACGACTGTGGGTCACTCGAACGGGTACAGACGGTTTCCTTCACTGTCACCCGATCGGCTGTCCGGATAGCAGGAGATCGGCCGTCCGGTGGGTGTTTTCGCCTGGATGGACAAACGTGATTTCTGGGGTTCACAGCACTCTCACAGCGCGGCTACCAGGTCATCTGAAGGGGTGGCTGGGTACCGTGGCGGTGTTAGGTGCTTTGAGCTGCATCTATGGTCGCCGGAAAGGTCGAGATCCGTTGTCCGATCGGTAAACCTTGTTTACAGAGGCATGTAGAGCGCGGGGTCAATAGTTCCGTTCGTCCCGGCGGGGCGAAAGATTCCGGTTTCCTTCAAGCCAGTACGCTCGATGTCATGGGAGCACGGCAAGACCTGGGTAAATTCATCACTGAATTGCCCGTCGCGCAGCGTGGCGTCGTGCTTTCATCGGGTCGTGAGGCGCGTAGCGACCCGTTGATCGCGCAGCGTCGCGTGATGGTGTCGACGCGTTCCGTGTCGAGTCATCGTCCGGGCCGGTGAGCCGAATCAGTCGAGTCGTCGTCTGGGTCGGTGAACCGAAACAATCGATGAATTGACAATGTGGGTTGGCTCACTCCCGAGAAGGGGATCGAGAGCTCGACACGGATGGGTAGCGACCAGATGGCGGCTGAGGCGTTGCAGGAGGCAGAGACCGAAGTCGGTGTCGGCGGAAAGGTTGATCGGATGAGCGGTGTGGTTCGGGGCTCCGGCCCGCGCCGGGGGTTGACCGAGACGGCGATCGACGTCGGCCTTACGGCCTGAAAGTTAGCCGGTTCGTTCCTGCTCACATGCAGGAGAATCGATGCAGTTGGTGGAAGGATGGAGATCGTGGGAACTGCGTTGGCGGAAATGACTATGCCTCAGATCTCGCCGCTTGCCGGTGAGCCGATTGAACGCGCTGACGCCGAGCGTCTGGCGGGAGTGCTCAAAGCGCTCGCCGACCCGGCTCGGCTGCGGCTGCTGAGCCTTATCCAGTCCGCGACGGATGGTGAGGCGTGTGTCTGCGACCTGACGGCCCCGCTGGGCCTCTCGCAGCCGACTGTGAGTCACCACCTGCGGATCCTGACCGAGGCGGGTCTGCTGGAGCGGGAGAAGCGGGGAGTCTGGGCGTACTACCGCCTGGTGCCGACCGCCATCGCGACGATTGCCGACCTGCTGACGCCGCCCCGCAAGCGGGCGACGAAGAAGGCTCGCTGATCGATGGGCACTGCCTGGCGTCACTGAAAACATGGGGGCGTGACGCCAGGCCGAGGACCTCTTCCCTGGCCACCCCTGGCGATTAGAGGAGGATCGGGTGAACTACGTCCCCGGTGACCTGCGTGACCAGCTCGCGCACGTGGGTTACGACGTGGTCCAGGCCGGCCTCGTGTGCGGATCTGGCGGCAATCTGTCCGCTCGGATCCCCGACGAGGACGCCATCTGGGTCACTGCGAGCGGCGCGTGGCTCGACCGGCTCAGCCGGGCCAGCTTCGCGCCGGTGCGCATCACTGACGGTGAGCCCGCGACGGTCGGCGCCCTGCCGCCGCCGCGTATCGAGCCGACCAGCGAGCTGGCGTTGCACCTGGCGCTCTACCGCGCCCGGCCGGACGTCAACGCCGTGGTGCACCTGCACCCGCAGACCGCGTTGCTGCTCGACGCGCTCGGCGAGCACATCCGGATCGTCACCACCGACCACGCGTTCTACCTGCGCCGGGTGTCGACTGTGCCGTTCCGGTTGCCGGGCACTACCGAGCTGGCCGCGCTGACCGCGGCGATGGCCGCGGACGGCACCGATTGCCTGGTGCTCAGCCAGCACGGCTGCGTGGTGATGGGCGACTCGGTGGAGTTGGCACACAAGCGCGCCCGCAACCTCGAGGAGGCGGCGGCGCTGACCTACAAGGCACTGGCCGCCGGCCGGTTGGAAAATCTCCGGGATTGCCCGGAGGCGTTCCTGGACCGGCTCTCCGGTTCCGCCGTGGTCACGGTTTAGCGGGACCGCACTGACGCTGCCAGCCGGCCATCCCTACGGCCGGCTGGATCGCGTCGGCCGCTTCACGATCAAACCCGAGGCTTTACGGTACGGCCGACGCGGCGCCCCATGCGCCACGCGTCGGCAGCGCCATGCCCGGAGAGTGAACAACTGCGCGCCGTGCGTCGGCAGCGCCATGCCCGGAGAGTGAACAACTGCGCGCCGTGCGTCGGCAGCGCCATGCCCGGAGAGTCAGCAACTGCGCGCCGTGCGTCGGCAGCGCCATGCCCGGAACTGAACAACCTCGCGCCATGCGTGGGCGGCGCCGTGCTCGAACGTGAACAGCCAGGGCCGTGCGTCGGTGGCGCAATCCGGGGCGTGAACAACCCCGCGTCGTGTGTGGGCCGTGCTGTGCCCGAAGCTGAACGGGCCGAACCGTGCGTCGGCAGCACCGTGCTCTGGGCGTACGCAAATCGGGTCTTTTTGAAACACGACGGCCGGCCCGGGGAGTCGGGCCGGCCGGGTGGTGGACCGCGATCAGGCGCGGTGGGAACGCGGACGGCGGTTGCGGTCCTCGTCGTCCTCCGAGTGGTGCTGGGTCGCCGCCTCGGCGAGCCCGGCGATGCTGGCCGCGGCCACCACGCCGACCGCTGCCGCCGCCGGCGGACCCGGCTCGCCGTTCTTCTTCGCCCGCCGCTCACGGATGATCTCGATGAAGATCGGCAGCGCCGAGATCAGCACGATCAGCACGACCACCGGCAGGATGTAGTGGTCGATCTTGTCGCCGATGGTGTTGTAGATCTGCTTGGCCAGGGCGTAACCGATCAGCAGCACGCCGTCGGTCCAGAGGACCGCGCCCACCACGTTCCACAGGAGGAACTGGCGGGCCGGCATGCCGAGGGCGCCGGCCACCGGGTTCAGGAACGTGCGGACGATCGGGATGAACCGGGCCAGAACCACTGCCTTGGCCGGGCCGAACTTCTGGAAGTAGTGCTCCGCCTTCTCCACGTACTCCCGCTTGAACAGCTTCGAGTCGGGGCGGTCGAACATCCGGCGGCCGTATTTCGCGCCGAGCCAGTGCCCGAACTGGGCGCCGGCGATCGCGCAGAGGGGTGCGCCGATCAGCAGGCCGGTCAGGGAGATCCGAGTCCCGTCGCCGAACAGGGCGTCGGCGACCGGGGAGGCCGCGATGCCCGCCAGGAACAGCAGCGAGTCGCCGGGGAAGAAGAAGCCGACCAGCAAGCCGGTCTCCGCGAAGAGGATGGCCCACACGCCGTAGAGGCCGAACGTGTGCAGCAGATCCGCCGCGTCCAGCGGATTGAGGGCGAGCTGCTCGGTGAGCGCACGGATGTCCACGCCATGCAGGGTACCGGCCCGGACACTCGCCAAACCTGTACGACTGCTGTGGATACCTTGTGCTCACCGGCCGGAAACGGGGGCGCCGGCCCGATGTAAGACCGATGCCCCCGAATGGGCTCACAGGCGCGGGTCGACCGGTTCCGACTCCGCTGCCAGGATCGCGAAGACCAGCTCGTGCACCCGCCAGGACGGCTCGCCCCCGGCCAGCCGGTCCAGCGCCGCGAGGCCCAGCCCGTGCTCGCGCAGCGCCAGGTTCCGCTTGCGGCCGAGGTTGCGCTGCCGGAGCCGGTCGAGCTGCTCCGGCCGGGTGTACTCCGGGCCGTAGATGATCCGCAGGTACTCCCGGCCGCGGCACTTCACGCCGGGCTGCACCAGCCGGCCCTTGCCGTCCACGGCGGCCAGTCCGGCGTACGGCTTGACCACCATGCCCTCGCCACCCGCCCCGGTCAGCGTCAGCCACCAGTCGACGGCCTCCGCCTCGGCGGCCGGGTCGGCCAGGTCGAGCACCATCCGCCGGGTCGGGGTGAACAGTTCCGGGTCGTCGGCGACCAGGCGGTCCGCGATCGCCAGGTGCCAGCCGTGGTCCTTGCCGGCGAACGACACCCCGGCACCGGCCAGCACCGCGAACGGCGCGAGCGTGATGCCGGTCAGGCCGTCGGTCGGTTTCACGTACGCCCGGTACGCCGCCGAGTAGCCGTCGATCTCCGCGGAGCGCAGGTCGATCCGGTCCCGCAGCGCGGCGACGTCCAGGCCCCGGGCGGCCACCCGGTCCAGCACCTCCCGGGCGGCCGGCAGCGCGGCCCGGCCGGCCGCGCCCACCCCGGCGTAGTGCTCCCGGATCAGGCTGCCGGCCTTCGCCGACCAGGGCAGCAGCTCGGTGTCGAGCAGCAGCCACCCGGTCGAAAGCTCCGCCAGGATCGGCTCGGCAGCGGCGCGGACCCGGGCCAGCAGCGGCTCGGTCAGCTCCGGGCCGAAGAACGGGCGGCCGGTCCGGGTCCAGATCGCGTCGCCCTCGCCGGACGCCGAGATCCGGACCACGGCCCGCGAGCCCATGTGCTTCTCCTCGCAGACCACCCGGTCGACGCCCGCCGCGCGCAGGTCGGCGAAGGCGGACGTCGGGTGCTCCAGGAAGCCGTCGACGGTGGAGCTGGAGCAGGGCGCCATGGTCGGCGGCAGCCAGATCAGGGTCGCCGGGTCGACGGCGAAGCGGCCCATCACCTCCAGGGCGGCGGCGGCGTTCTCGGCGGGGACGGTGGTCCGGCCGTACCCGTAATCGAGGTGCTTGCGCCCGGTGACGTCGGCGATGTCCAGTCCGCGGTCCGGCTCCGGCACCGCGGTGAACAGCGGCCGCACCGGCGCGTAGTACTCCTTCGCCGCCGGCGTGCCGACCAGCTCCCGCTCCGGCCAGCGCAGTGCGGTCAGGGCGCCGCCGAAGACGCATCCGGTGTCCAGGCAGATGGTGTTGTTCAGCCACTCGGCACGCGGGGTCGGCACGTGGCCGTAGACGACGGCGGCGGAACCGCGGTACTCCTGCGCCCACGGGTAGCGGACCGGCAGGCCGTACTCGTCGGTCTCGCCGGTCGTCTCGCCGTAGAGCGCGAAGCTGCGCACCCGGCCGGAGGCGCGACCGTGGTATGCCTCCTTCAGCCCGGCGTGCGCCACCACCAGCTTGCCGTCGTCCAGCACGTAGTGGCTGACCAGGCCCTCGATGAAGGAGCGCACCTCGGCCACGAACTCGTCCGGCTCGGCGGCCAGCTGCTCCAGGGTCTCCGGCAGGCCGTGGGTGAGCTGCACGTTGCGCCCGTTCAGCTTGCGGGCCAGCTTCTGCTCGTGGTTGCCCGGCACGCAGATCGCGTGGCCGGCCGCCACCATGCCCATCACCAGGCGCAGCACACCCGGCGAGTCCGGGCCACGGTCGACCAGGTCACCGACGAAGACCGCGGTGCGGCCCTCCGGGTGGCTCGCGTCGACCGGACGGCCGGCGTCGTCGGTGACGATCTCCCAGCCCAGCTTGCCCAGCAGCGTCTCCAGCTCGGCGCGGCAACCGTGCACGTCACCGACGATGTCGAACGGGCCGTGCTCGTCGCGCCGGTCGTTGAACAGCTTCTCGTAGCGGATCTGCGCGCCGGCGATCTCCTCCTCGCCGCGCAGCACGTGCACCTTGCGGAACCCCTCGCGGGCCAGCTGACCCAGCGAACGTCGCAGGTCACGGTGCATCCGGCTGAGGACCCGGCGATCGAAGGTACGGTCCGGGCGGGCCTGCGTGCGCTCCCAGGCCAGCGACTCGGGCACGTCCAGCACCACGACGACCGGCAGCACGTCGTGCTCACGGGCCACCTTGATCAGCGCGGCGCGGGCATGGGACTGCAGGTTGGTGGCGTCCACCACGGTCAGCCGGCCGGCGGCCAGCCGCTTGCCGGCCACGTAGTGCAGCACCTCGAAGGCGTCCGCGGAGGCCGACTGGTCGTTCTCGTCGTCGGCGACCAGGCCACGGAAGAAGTCCGAGGAGAGCACCTGGGTCGGCGCGAAGTGCGTGCGGGCGAACGTCGACTTGCCGGATCCGGAGATGCCGACGAGCACGACCAGACTGAGCTCGGGAATGTCGATCATGCGGTCACCTCCGTCGTTGCTTCGATCTTCGCGAACAGCGCGAGCTGGGTGGGCGCCCCGGTGGTCTCGTCCTCATCACCGACGCCGCGGATGGTCACGGTGTAGCCGTACTGGGAAGCGACGCGGTCCGCCCAGGCGGCGAACTCGGCGCGGGTCCACTCGAAGCGATGGTCCGAGTGCCGCATCCCGGTCAGGCCCTCGTAGTGCACGTTGTACTCCACGTTCGGCGTGGTCACCACGACGGCACCGGGCCGGGCGCGACCGAACACGCTGGCCTCCAGGGCCGGGAGCCGGGGCAGGTCGACATGCTCGATCACCTCCATCAGCACCGCCGCGTCGTAACCGGTGAGCCGGTCGTCGTGGTACGTCAGCGCGGTCTGGATCAGCTTGATCCGATCCCGCTGCCGCTGCGGCATCCGGTCCAGCCGGAGCCGGCGGGCGGCCTGGTCCAGCGCCCGCGCCGAGACGTCCGCCCCGACGATCTCGGTGAACCGGGCCTCCTTGAGCAGGGCGGAGAGCAGCGCGCCGGGTCCGCAGCCCAGGTCGAGCACCCGGGTGGCGCCGGTCTCGGCGAGCGCGGCGAGCACCGCGTCGCGTCGCTGGGCGGCCAGCGGCGCTTTGCGGGTCACCGGCAGCTCGGCCTCCTCCTCGGTGACCGGCTGGTCCGCGTCGAGCAGCTCCAGCGCGGTGGTGGCCAGCGACTTGCGGTGCGCGAGATAGCGCCGGGCGATCAGCACCTTCTCCGGGTGGCCGGCCAGCCAGCCGGCGCCGGAGCGGAGCAGTTTCTCGATCTCGTCCGGGGCCACCCAGTAGTGCTTGCCGTCGTCCAGCACCGGGAGCAGCACGTAGAGGTGGTTGAGGGCGTCGGCGAGGCGGAGGGTGCCGGACAGGGTCAGCTCGACGTACCGGCTGTCGCCGCCGAGCACCGGCTCCAGCGGGATGGGGGTGGCGGTGACCGTCCAGCCCAGCGGCGTGAACAGGCGGCCGACCAGGTCGGGGGTGCCGCGCAGCACCGGCACCCGGATCTCCAGCGGGATCGCCTGGCCGGTCAGCTCCGGGCGGTCCTTCGAGGTGCCGCGCTGGGCGCTGCGGAAGACCTTGGAGAGGGCGCTGGCCAGCAGGCTGGACGCGGCGTAGGGACGGTCGTTGACGTACTGGCTGAGCTCGAAGGCGTCGGCGCGGGCGCGCAGCCGCTGCGGATCGACGTCCAGCAGCAGGGCCGCGGTGCAGCGCTCCTCGGTGGCCTCGGGGAACATGACGTACGCCGTACCGGTGGGCATGTCGAACTGATGGACCTTGTCGGGGTGTTTGACCAACAGGTATCCAAGGTCGGTCGCCGGCCGATGCGTCGTCGTCACAGTTAGCAGCACGCGGTAGATGGTCGCAGCGCCGCGAGATCGGTGCGATCGATTTGCTGGCGGCCGCAATGATTCCGGTGGTCGATCCCGTCGTAGGAGCGGAGGTGCCCGTGACCTACGAGGAATTCGCCGACAGCCGGCTCAGCGCGTTGCTGCGTTATGCCGTCATGCTCACCGGCGATCCGAACGCCGCGCAGGACCTGGTGCAGGAGACCATGGTCCGGGTCCAGTTGCACTGGCGCCGGGTCGCCCGCAGCGACTCGCCCGACGGCTACGTCCGCCGGATCATGACGAACCAGTTCATCGAGTCGCGTCGCACCTCCTGGTGGCGCCGGGTCCTGTTGCGGGCCGATCCCGACCCGGTCACCGCGGCGCCCACCGACCATGCCGCCGAGAGCGCCGAGCGTGACCGGGTCTGGTCGCTGCTGGCCGGCCTGCCGCGCCGCCAGCGTGCCGCCCTGGTCCTGCGGTATTACGAGGACCTGCCCGACCAGGAGATCGCCGACATCCTCGGCTGCGCCGTCGGGACGGTCCGATCGTCCATCTCGCGAGGGCTCGACGCGCTGCGCGCCGAGCTGGTGGAGGCCCGATGAGTGAGCTTGCGAGTGACTCAGTTGTGAACACGGTTGTCAGCTCATCGCGACGCCGGAGCGCGGCGGAGGTGGCGCCATGAGCGAGCTTGCGAGTGAATCAGTGGGCACAGTTGTCAGCTCATTGCGACGCCGGAGCGCAGCGGAGGTGGCGCGATGAGCAAGGTGGAAGAGGAACTTCGGGCGGCTTTCGAGCGACACGAGGCGCTGGTCCCGGATGCGGCGCCGGTGCGCGACCGCATCGACTTCGCTTGGGTACGTGTGAAGCGCCGTCGCGCCAAGCAGCGAGTGATCGGCGCCGCCGCCGCGGTGCTGCTCGCCGGCGCCGCCCTGCCGGTCGTGTCCAGTGGCTGGGGACATCGGGGATCACCGGCGGGGGAGGTGGCGCCGATGGTCGACGCGGCGACAGCCCCGATCACCGGCCCGGTCGACGTGCTGCTGATCGGCAGCGACCGCCCGGTCACCGAGGAGGTCGCCCGAGCCGACACGGTGATGCTGCTGCACGTGCCCGCCGATCGCAGCGCGGCATGGATGATCAGCTTCCCTCGCGACGGGGCTGTGGACATCCCCGGTTTCGGCACCGACAAGCTCAACTACGCGTTGTCGTACGGCGGTCCGGCGCTGGTCCGCGAGACCGTGGCGAGACTGACCGGCATCGAGCCGGATGCCACCGTGACTGTCGACTTCAGCGCGTTGAGCGCGGTCACCGACGCGGTTGGCGGGGTGCGGATGTGCCTGAGCCAGGCGATCGACCCCGCCTTCGGGCGCGCGGGGTTCGCCAGGGGCTGCCAGCAGATCGACGGCAGTGAGGTGGCTCCGCTGCTGAGGGCCAGGATCGGGTTGCGGCACGGCACCTACGACCGCGATCAGAACGCCCAGGCCTTCCTGCGGGCGCTGGCCACCAAGGTGAGCGGCGGCAACGGGACACCCGACCCGGCGGGGCTGCCGCGGTTGCTGGACGCGGCGAAATCCGGCATCCGGGTCGACGGCAACGTGACCGGTCTGCTCGCGGTGGCCGGCGCCCTCGGCAAGCCGAAACTGATCGGCATCCGGGAGACGACGTTCCATCCCGCCGGCGACGCGAAATACCGTGAGTCGATCTATCCCGCTGTCGGCGACAGCCTCTACCAGGCGATCCGCGATGATCGGTTGGCGGCGTGGGCGGTGGCGAACCCGAAATACGTCGCGCGCTGAGCCCGCCGGGTCAGCGGTACTCGTCGTCGAACTCGACGACGCGGCGCTGCTCCTCGGCGTCCCACTCGTTCGCCTCGGTGGCGGTCGGCGGTTCCTCGGCGTCGTCGTCCTGCCAGGCGGGGATCGCGTTCACCGCCTGCTCGGCGGCGTCGACCTCGGGTGTCTCCAGGTCGGCTTCCTCAATCAGGCGCGTCATCCTCGGCTCCCCTCTCGTGTCGCCGGCTCCTGTCCATGGTGCGCGCTTGCCCGCCCTGATGCCGCACAAACCGACACCGATCGCCGGGTAACCCTCGCCCCGCGCGCCGTTCCCTGGTCGGGTGGTGCTTCGGCCGGGCGGCGCTTCCGCAGTGGCCCGTCGTCTCGGCGGGCGGGTGCTGCTTCTGGCCGGGTCCACTGATCGGTGGGCGTTGAGCGGCGGCCGGTGGGCGTAGAGCGGCGGCCAGCGGGCGTTGGCTGGCGGGGGTTGAGCATCGAGCCGCGGGTGGTGGAAGTCGGGACGTGGGCTGCGGCTGGCGGAGGTTGAGCAATGAGTCGCGAGTGGCGGAAGCCGGGCGTTGGGACCTGCGCTGCGAGCGGTGGAAATCGGGCCTCTGGGGCGTCGGCCATAGGTGGTGGAAGTCGAGCGTTGTGTGGCGAGTGACGGGCGGCCGCACGGTGGACGAGCGGGAAGATTTGTGATGTCGCTCGCGGTGCGGCGGTCCGAGGGGTGGGACCGGCGCGCCGGAGCGACGGATGGGACTACCGAGAGTCGCTGCCTTCCGGCTGCCCACGGGCTTGACCGGACCGGGACACACCAGCCCGGAGACGCCGCCGACGGGTCCGGGCGGCGGGAAGCGTCGATTCCCCGGCGGCGAATTTCGGGGCGATTTCCGCTACGCACCGCGACTGCGGAATACTGCCTGCTGGAGGACAGCGCGGTCCTGCCCTCTGCTGCCCGCATTGCAAAAGCAAGGAGCGCACCGATGCCTATCGCTTCTCCCGAGGTCTACGCCGAAATGCTCGATCGCGCCAAGGCCGGCGCGTTCGCTTACCCGGCGATCAACGTGACGTCCTCGCAGACCCTCAACGCGGCCCTGCAGGGCTTCGCGGAGGCCGGCAGCGACGGCATCGTCCAGATCTCCACCGGTGGTGCCGAGTACGCCTCCGGCCCGACGATCAAGAACATGATCACGGGCGCGGTCGCGCTGGCCGAGTACGCCACCGAGGTCGCCAAGCACTACCCGGTCAACATCGCGCTGCACACCGACCACTGCCCCAAGGACAAGCTGGACAAGTACGTCCGTCCGCTGATCGCGATCTCCCAGGAGCGCGTCAACAAGGGTCTCGCCCCGCTGTTCCAGTCGCACATGTGGGACGGCTCGGCCGTGCCGCTGGACGAGAACCTGGCGATCGCCGAGGAGCTGCTGGCCTCCGCCGCGGCCGCGAAGATCATCCTGGAGATCGAGGTCGGCGTCGTCGGTGGCGAGGAGGACGGCGTCTCCGCCGCGATCGACGACAAGCTCTACTCGACCGTCGAGGACGGCCTGGCCACCGCCGCCAAGCTGGGCCTGGGCGAGCGGGGCCGCTACCTGACCGCGCTGACCTTCGGCAACGTGCACGGCGTCTACAAGCCGGGCAACGTCAAGCTGCGCCCGGAGATCCTCAAGGAGATCCAGGACGCGATCGGCGCCAAGTACGGCAAGGAGAAGCCGCTCGACCTGGTCTTCCACGGCGGCTCCGGCTCGCTGCTCTCGGAGATCCACGGCGCCCTGGACTACGGCGTGGTGAAGATGAACATCGACACCGACACGCAGTACGCGTTCACCCGCCCGGTCGTCGACCACATCATGCGCAACTACGACGGTGTGCTGAAGGTGGACGGCGAGGTCGGCAACAAGAAGGCGTACGACCCGCGCGCCTGGGGCAAGCTGGCCGAGAACGGTCTGGCCAAGCGCGTCGTCGAGGCCTGCGAGCACCTCCGCTCCACCGGAACCACTCTCTCGAAGTAATCGAACGACAGCGGCCGGTCCCCGTTGGCGGGGACCGGCCGCTGTCGTCTTGCGTGGTTACGCAACGACATGGGTACGATCGTCCAGTCTTGATCAAGGGACGGTGATCGTGCTCGCTATCGAGGGTTGGAAACCCGAGTGGCATCACGATGCCGAGGCCCTCGCCGCCACGCATCGACACATGTTCGTGCGGCTCATCGGCCGGAAATTGCGATCGAGCTGGCTGCTCTGGGATGTTGCTCAGCGTGGTTGGTTCGCCGACGGACCGGTCATCCTCGACTTCGGACCGAGTCGCGTAGAGATCACTCACCGTAAATTCGACGAGTGTGCCATCACCTGGGACCAGATCGACATGTCGGTCCCGATCGACATGTACGAGCATTTCGACTGGCGCGCCGACCCGCATGCCGCGCTGCGCAACGCCCGCGGCCGCCCGCTGCGCGCCGTCAACATCATCGAGCGCACCACGCCGGCCGACTGGCGGCCCCGGGTGCTGCACGCGATCGAGTTCCTGTTCGACGGCGCCCGCCTCGCGATCTACAACGCGATGGACGAGAACGGGCTCACCGACGTGCCGGAGGCGGACCTGCCGGCGGCACACTGGCGCCGCGTCCACATCGCCTGACCGGCCGCTGCCGGCCAGACCGTCGCTGTGCCGGCCATCACCGGCCCGCTGTTGCTGGGCCGCCGCTGCCTGACCGGCCGGCTTGCGGCGGCGACCCCCGCTGTCGCCGCCGCCCGTCGCGGGATCAGACGCCGCCCATCCCGCTGATGCCGGGGTTGGGCCGGGCCATGCTGCCCTCGTAGCCGGTCGGCTCAGGACCGTGGTAGGTCGGGTCCCCGGGGTTGCCGCGCCGCCGATAGGCGACAGCCGCACCGGCTCCGAGCGCCACACCCGCCACGATCAGGAAAAACGTAATCATGTTCAACTCCCCGTGCTGGTAATGGATGTTTCAGTAACTGCCGCTGTCCCCGCCGCCCCCGAACGAGCCGCCTCCGCTGTCACCCCACGAGGACGACGACCCGCCGTCGCTCCAGGAGGACGACGACCCGCCGTCGCTCCAGGAGGACGACGAACCGCCGTCGCTCCAGGAGGACGAGTCGTGGTGGTGGTGTCCATGACCGTGATGCTGGCTGCCGCTGTCGTCGGAGTAGATCGGCGACGAGTCGGTGTAGGCGGTCGGGCTGTCGGGGGTCGCGTCGCTGGTGCCGTGGAACCCCGCAACACCGGGGTGCCGCCGGCGGGGTGCCGGGCCACGCTGCTGTTGGCGCCCGGTCACGAACGTCATGAGTGCGATGGCCGCCACGGCCACCAGAACCAGGAGGATAATCGCCATGCCCGCAGTGTGGGCTATCCCGCCAACCCACTCTGACCAGCGCCTATCCGACCAACGCCGTCATCGCCTCGTCGAGCGAGTCGGTGACCACGATCAACCCGGACTGGTCGCCGTGCGGTGACCGGGCCAGCAGCGTGCCCAGCAGGTCGACCACCGGCAACTTGGTCCAGTGCTCGACGCCGAGGAAGACGAACGCCCCGGACGGCCCGTCGGTGCGGTAGAACGTCTTCGTCGCGGCCTGGAAGACCTCCTGCACGGTGCCGGCCCAGCCCGGTGCGAAGACGATGCCGCCCCGGGACAGCCGCAGGATCGAGTCCTCCCGGACCGCGTTGGAGAAGTACTTGCCGATCTGTCCGGCGAACAGGTTGGCCGGCTCGTGGCCGTACAGCCAGGTGGGCAGGGCCAGGCCACCGTGCCGGAGCCGGTCGGCCAGGTCCACCGCGGGCAGGGGGTAGGCCGCCCGGACACCCAGCGCGGCAGCGGTGTACGGGTCGTGGTCCAGAAAGTCCGGCGCGGGTACCAGCATGTCGATGGCGGCGGCCAGGTCCCGCTCGGTCCGGGAGGCGAAGTACGCCCCCAGGTTCGCCGCCTCCATCACGCCCGGCCCGCCGCCGGTGACGATCAGCCGACCACCCTTGGCCAGCCGCCGGGCCAGCGTCGCCGCCATCCGGTACGGCTCCGAGCCGCGCGGCTCGGCGTGGCCACCCATGATCCCGACCGCACCCGAGGTGCCGTGCTCGGCCGCCCAGGCGGAGAGCGCCTTGCCCAGCGCGTTGTCGATCCCGGCGTCGTGCAGTCGCTGCGCGACCGCCTCGCGGACGTCCGGCACCGCGCCGCCGTGATCCAGGAAGTGCCGGTAGACGAGCGTGTCGTACATGCCGGCGAAGCCCGCCTCGGCGAACCCGGCGGCCAGGTCGTCCGGCGTGTACAGCAGCGCCGGATGGGTCGGGTAGGGACAGCTGCGGAACGACGGGATCAGGTGCGCGCCGCGGCGGATCAGGTCGGTCTCCACCTCCGGCGAGACGATGTGACAGCCGACGAAGAGCGTGTCCCGGACGTCGACGGCGGACAGGTCGGGCGGATTGCGGTCCAGTCGCAGACCGAGAACGATCAGACCGGCGAGGGAGTTCCTGGCCAGATGGGTATCGAGTTCTTCGCGAGATTCGATCTCGTGGGCGGTGGCGTCGAACGGCACGTCGCCGCCGAGTACCGGTTGCAGGGGATCGGGCATGCCGTCCATGGTGCGCCAACGTCACGAGCGGACGGCGCACACCCCGAACGTTGACGGCGAACATAGAGTTGTCCCATGCGTGCTGCATCGGGATCGATGTTTGGACTGGCCTACGGCGACGCGCTCGGTAAACCCACCGAGTTCATGGACTATGCGGCCATCGTCGCCCGCTACGGCCTGGCCGGTCCCCGGCAGCTCGCCGGCGAGCCGGCCCTGGTCACCGACGACACCCAGATGGCGCTCGCGGTCGGCGAGGCGCTCCTGGAGGTGCCGGACCCGACGCCCGCGCGGCTCGAGCCGGTGCTCCGGCGTCGTTTCCTGGCCTGGGCGTACAGCCCGGAGAACGATCGCGCGCCGGGGATGACCTGCCTGCGGGCGATCGGCGAACTGGCCAGGAACGGCCCGTGGATCGAGGCGACCCAGTCGGGTTCCAAGGGCTGCGGGGCGAACATGCGGGTGACCCCGGTCGGTCTGGTCCCCGGGCTGACCGAGGACCAGCGGGCCGGCGTGGCACAGTTCCAGGCCGCGCTGACCCACGGGCACCCGACCGGTCTTGCGGCGAGCGAGCTCACCGCGTACGCCGTCTTCTGGCTTCGTGGCGGCCTCGCGCCGGCGGACCTCCTCGCCGCCCTCCGCGATCGCTGCGATGAGCAGCGCAAGAACTATCGCGGGGACTGGCTCGGTGAGCTGTGGCGGCGGCCGCTGGTCGACTCGCCGGAGGATTTCATCGCGCGCGGCTGGGACGAGTGCGCGGCCGTGCTGGACAAGGTCGCCGCGGGTCTCGCGGCCGGGCGTTTCGAGGGCGACCCATGCCAGGTCACCGGCGCCGGCTGGATCGCCGAGGAGGCCCTGGCCACCGCGCTCTACTGCTACCTGATCTCACCGGACGAGCCGGTCACCGTCCTCGGCCGGGCCGCCGCGTCCTCCGGCGACTCGGATTCGATCGCCTGCCTGGCCGGTGCGTTCGCGGGTGCGGCGCGCGGGCTCGGCGCCTGGCCGGGCGACTGGCAGACCCAGATCGAGTACTCGGACCGCCTGATGCGCCTCGGCACCGCCTGGGACTGAGGCCGCCCGTCCGAAGCCAAATCAAGATCAAAACCGCTTTCGGTACGCCGATCGCCGAGCGGCCGGAATGATCGTGGCGCGACCGGGTTGAATGAGGGCATGCAGAACCTCCTTCCCGAGCCGCCGGCCACGCGCCTGCCGGCCGACGCCGAAGCCGACCAGGAGCTGGCCGCCGCCGCGACCGCCGGCACCGACGAGGCGTTCAAAGCGGTCGCGGCCAAGTACCCGGCCTACAGCGCGGTGTGGGCCCCGCTGGCCGCTGACGCTCTGGCTGCCGGCGAGCCGGTGACCGCTTATGCCTACGCCCGCACCGGGTACCACCGCGGCCTCGACGCCCTGCGCCGCAACGGCTGGAAGGGCCACGGGCCGGTGCCCTGGTCGCACGAGCCGAACCAGGGTTTCCTCCGCTGCCTGCACGTGCTGTCCCAGGCCGCTGCAGCGATCGGCGAGGCTGACGAGGCGGCCCGCTGCGCCCAGTTCCTCCGCGACAGCGACCCGGCCGCCGCCGACGCTCTCTCCTGACCACAACGGCCCGGCCCAGACGAACTGGGTCGGGCCGACCAGTAGCCAACTGGTGGTGTCAGCGCTCCTGCCACGGCCAGCAGGTCTCGTGGCTGGCGCTCACGGTGGTGTCCGCGCTCCGGATACCACCGTCACGGCCAGCCGGGGTTTGGTGGCTGGCGCTCAGGGTGGTGTCCGGGCTCCGGATACTACCGTTACGGCCAGCCGGGGTTTGGTGGCTGGCGCTCAGGGTGGTGTCCGGGCCCCGGATACCGCCCGGATACCACCGTTACGGCCAGCCAGGGCTGATCTTGACGGCGGCGCCGGTATCTCCCTCAGGAAGAAGGCGCGTAGACGGCCCAGGCTCCCGCCTCGGTCCACCAGGACCTCTTGCGGCTGGTCGAGCCGGCCACCCCGTCGTCAAGGAACTGCAGCTCACCCTCCCGGGGCAGCACCGACACGGCACGCCCGCGAGCCCGGCGCACCTCCACGCGTACCCGAGTGCCCTTGAAACGCTGCTTGACCACCACCGGAACCGCCACCGCGACCTCCACCCGGCCGTCGGCCGGGTTTCCCTCGGCCAGCAGCCGCAACCCGTCGAACTCGGCGTAACCACCGCCGTTGCCGATCGCGCAGGCCAGGATGGGCTCCTCGCCCTCGCTCAGGACGCTGTCGTCGACCTCGACCCGGCCCCGCCACGGGACCGCCGCGCCGCTGTCGTCGGCGCCACCGAGCAGCGCGCCGTCCAGGGTGACCGAGCCGCCGTCGTTGCGCAGCAGGTCGAGGCGTTTCGCCGAGCCGGCCAGCACCGCCTTGGCCACGTCGGACGGGCTGCGCGGCAGGCCCAGCTGCGCGGCGAGATCCGTGTCGCCGGCCGGGTCGAGCGGCAGGATCGCTACCGGCGGCAGGTCGGGCACGGTGCGGGTGGCGGCCAGGTCGGCGGGACGCTTGCTGGGCGGCGGCGCCCAGCGGCGAACCATCCGGCGCACCACGGCCCGCAGCTGCCCGTCGGCGGCGACGGCCACCACCAGGCGCGGGCCGTCGGCCGGGCCCGGCCAGGTCAGGCCGTCGGTCCGGGCCGGCCCGTCGAACCGGGCCAGCACCGCGTCGATCTCCTGATCCGAACCGGCCAGCACCGTCTCCACCCGCGCGCCACCGTCCCGGAGCGCGTCGGCGCAGGCCAGCACGGGGGTCCGCGGGGTGGCGCAGAGGGCGTTGCACCCGCCGCAGCCGGCGGATCCGGAACCGCACGAGTCGCCCGACCCCTCGGCCAGGCTGAGGATGACGACCTCCATGACCTAGGCCTCGCTCAGCACCGAGTGCCGCTCGATGACCGCCTCGCGGCCCGGGCCGACGCCGACGATCGAGATCCGCGCGCCGATCCGCGCCTCGACGAACTCGACGAAGTCCTGCGCCTCCTGGGGCAGGTCCGCGAACTTGCGGCAGCCGGAGATGTCCTGCTTCCAGCCGGGCATCGTCTCGAAGATCGGCTTGGCGTGGTGGAAGTCGGTCTGGTTGATCGGCATCTCGTCGTGCCGGACGCCGTTCACCTCGTAGGCCACGCAGACCGGGATCTCGTCCAGGCCGTCGTAGTTGTCCAGCTTGGTCAGCACGAAGTCGGTGACGCCGTTGATCCGCTGCGCGTAGCGGCCGATCACCAGGTCGAGCCAGCCGATCCGGCGCGGGCGGCCGGTGGTGGTGCCGTACTCGTGGCCGACCTCGCGCAGGTAGTCGCCCCACTTGTCGTGCAGCTCGGTGGGGAACGGGCCCTCGCCGACCCGGCTGGTGAACGCCTTGAGCACGGCCACCACCCGGTCGATCCGGGTCGGCGGGATGCCGGAGCCGGTGCAGGCGCCGCCGGCCGTCGCGTTCGAGCTGGTCACGAACGGGTACGTGCCGTGGTCGACGTCGAGCAGGGTGGCCTGCCCGGCCTCGCAGAGCACGACCTTGTCGTTGTCCAGCGCCTGGGACAGCTCCAGGGCGGTGTCCGCGACGTACGGCCGGAGCCGGTCGACGTACGACAGCAGCTCCTGCACGACGTCGTCGACCTTGACCGCGCTGCGGTTGTAGATCTTCGACAGCACCTGGTTCTTGAAGGCCAGGGCGGCGGTGACCTTCTGCCGGAGGATGGACTCGTCGAAGAGGTCCTGCACCCGGATGCCGACCCGGTTCATCTTGTCGGCGTAGGTCGGGCCGATGCCGCGACCGGTGGTGCCGATCCGGCGGGCGCCCAGGAACCGCTCCGACACCTTGTCCAGCGAGCGGTTGTACGACGCGATGACGTGCGCGTTCGCGCTGATCCGCAGCCGGGACGTGTTGATGCCCCGGGCCTCCAGGCCGTCGATCTCCTGGAACAGCACGTTCAGGTCGACGACGACACCGTTGCCGATCACCGGTACGACGTTCGGGGAGAGGATCCCGCTCGGGAGCAGGTGGAGTGCGTATTTCTCGCCGTCGATGACGACGGTGTGGCCCGCGTTGTTGCCACCGTTGAACTTGACCACGTAGTCGAGCCGGTCACCCAGCAGGTCCGTGGCTTTGCCCTTACCCTCGTCGCCCCACTGGGCGCCGATCAACACGATCACCGGCACTTTTAGATATGCCTTTCCCCAAGGTCGTACCTGGAGGAGCCCGGGTACTGCCGAAGTTTACGCGACGTAGGATGGACCGTCGTGCGCGTACTTCTGATCGGCTCCGGTGGGCGCGAGCACGCGCTTGCCGTCGGGCTCGCCGCCGACCCGTCCGTCGAGTTCCTGGCCGCCGCGCCGGGAAACCCCGGGATCGCCCAGGTGGCGGAGCTGCACCCGGTGACCGCCACCGATCCGGCCGCTGTCGCGGCGCTCGCCGTCGAGCTGAGCGCCGACCTGGTTGTGATCGGCCCGGAGGCCCCGCTGGTGGCCGGCGTCGCCGACGCGGTCCGGGCCAAGGGCATCGCCTGCTTCGGCCCGTCCGCCGCCGCCGCGCGGCTGGAGGGCTCCAAGGCGTTCGCCAACGAGGTGATGGCGGCCGCCGGCGTGCCGACCGCGCGGTCGTTCGCGTGCACCACCGTCGAGCAGGCGAAAGCCGCGCTGGCCGAGTTCGGTGCGCCGTACGTGGTGAAGAACGACGGCCTGGCGGCCGGCAAGGGCGTCGTCGTCACCGACTCGCTGGACGCCGCGGTCAAGCACGCCGAGGAGTGCGGCAAGGTCGTCATCGAGGAGTTCCTGCCCGGTCCCGAGGTCTCGCTCTTCGTGATCACCGACGGCACCGCTGTCGCCCCGCTGATGCCGGCCCAGGACTTCAAGCGGCTCAAGGACGGCGACGAGGGGCCGAACACCGGCGGCATGGGCGCTTACGCTCCGCTCGACTGGGCGCCGGACGACCTGACCGAGCGGGTGCTCCGGGAGACCGTGGAGCCGACCCTCGCCGAGATGCGCAGGCGCGGCACCCCGTTCGCCGGCCTGCTCTACGTCGGCCTCGCGCTCACCCCGGACGGGCCCAAGGTCATCGAGTTCAACGCCCGCTTCGGCGACCCGGAGACCCAGGTGGTGCTGGCCCTGCTGGCCACGCCGCTGGCCGGGCTGCTCAAGGCGGCCGCCACCGGCACGCTGGCCGGGCACCCGCCGCTGCGCTGGCACGACGGTGCCGCGGTCACCGTCGTGGTGGCCGCCCACAACTATCCGGCCACCCCGCGCACCGGTGACGTCATCGAGGGTGCCGAGGTGCCTGGCGTGATCCACGCCGGCACGGCACGCGACGCCGAGGGGCGGCTGATCTCGGCAGGTGGCCGGGTGCTCAGCGTCACCGCCACCGGCACCGACCTGAGCGCCGCGCGGGAGGCCGCCTATGCGCTGGTCGCGGGCGTCGCCCTGCCCGGCGCGCAGTTCCGCTCCGACATCGCGCTGCGCGCGATCAAGGGCCAGATCAAGATCTGATTCCGGTACGCCGGGAGCCGCTCGCCCGTGGTCACGCGGCGAGCGGCTCCGGGCGTACGGAAAAGGGTGTGCGGTGATCGCGGGCAACCGCGACCGGACCGCACACCCTTTCGTGCTCTCAGGCCTTGGGGATGTCGAAGAGCTTGGCGATGCTGGCGGCCAGGGCCAGGTCGCCCTTCGCCTTGATCTTGCCGGTCATGAACAGCATCATCGGGTTGCCGTCGCCCGCCACGACCTTGAGGAAGGTCACCGCGTCCATGGTCATGGCCAGCTTCGGGTCGCGGACCGGCTCGTTGGTGACGGTGCAGGCACCGTTCTCGATCACGGTCTCGTAGGTGTTCGACGCGCCGTTCGGGCCGGTGATGATCCAGTGGATGACGGCCTGGGCGTCGCCCGCCTTGTCCGCGCGGAACAGGGTCGGCATCCGGTTGAAGACCTCGTCGAGGATCTTGCCGCGCGAGTCCGACGCCATGATCTCGCTGATCTTGGAGTCCGGAGTGGACTTGACGAGCTGGGCGAACTCCTTCGGGCCGATCGAGGAGAGCGACTCGAGGTTGAATTCAGTCATCGGTGGACCTTTCGGATGAGCGTCGAACTTACTCGCCAGTAACCTTAGTGAGAATGCCGCCTTTTCGTGCAGTCTGCCACCCCCAATTTCGTCGGCACCCGGTGTTAGCGGGTGCGGTGGGCCGTGTCGGGGCGCATGGAAGAATCGGTGCCGTGACCATCCCGAACGTGCTTGCCAGCCGCTACGCCTCCGCCGAACTCGTCACGCTCTGGTCCCCGGAGGAGAAGATCCGGATGGAGCGCCGGCTCTGGCTGGCCGTCCTGAAGGCCCAGCGTGATCTTGGTGTCGCGGTGCCCGAGGGCGCCGTCGAGGCGTACGAGTCAGTCCTCGACCAGGTCGACCTGGCCTCCATCGCGGCCCGCGAGCGGGTCACCCGGCACGACGTCAAGGCCCGCATCGAGGAGTTCTCCGAGCTGGCCGGGTTCGAGCAGATCCACAAGGGAATGACCTCCCGGGACCTCACCGAGAACGTCGAGCAGCTGCAGATCCGGGCGTCGCTGGAGCTGATCCGGGACCGGGTGGTGGCCACCCTGGCCCGGCTGGCCGCGCTCGCCGTCGAGCACTCCGACCTGGTGCTGACCGGTCGCTCGCACAACGTCGCGGCGCAGGCCACCACGCTCGGCAAGCGGTTCGCGTCGGCGACCGAGGAGCTGCTGATCGCGTACGAGCGGCTGACGGACCTGCTCGGCCGGTACCCGCTGCGCGGCATCAAGGGCCCGGTCGGCACCGCCGCCGACCAGCTGGACCTGCTCGACGGCTCGTTCTCGTCGCTGGAGCAGCTGGAGGCCAAGGTCGCCGAGCACCTCGGCTTCACCCGGGTGCTCAGCAGCGTCGGCCAGGTCTACCCGCGCTCGCTCGACTTCGACGTGGTGTCCGCGCTGGCCCAGATCGTCGCCGGCCCCTCCTCGCTGGCCACCACGATCCGCCTGATGGTCGGCCAGGAGCTGGTCACCGAGGGCTTCAAGCCGGGGCAGGTGGGCTCCTCGGCGATGCCGCACAAGATGAACACCCGCTCGTCGGAGCGGGTGAACGGCCTGGCCGTGATCGTCCGGGGTTACCTGTCGATGGTCGGCGAGCTGGCCGGCGACCAGTGGAACGAGGGCGACGTCTCCTGCTCGGTGGTGCGCCGGGTGGCCCTGCCGGACGCGTTCTTCGCCACCGACGGGCTGTTCCAGACGTTCCTCACCGTGCTCGACGAGTTCGGCGCCTACCCCGCGGTGATCGCCCGCGAGCTGGACCGGTTCCTGCCGTTCCTGGCCACCACCAAGCTCCTGGTGGCCGCGGTGCGCAAGGGCGTCGGCCGCGAGGTGGCCCACGAGGTGATCAAGGAGCACGCGGTCGCCGTGGCGCTCGCCATGCGGGAGAAGGGCGTGGCGGTCAACGACCTCTTCGACCGGCTCGCCATCGACGGCCGGCTCCAGCTGTCCCGCGCCGAGATCGACGCCCTGGTCGCCGATCGGGCCGCGTTCGTCGGTGCCGCCCCGGCTCAGGTGCGTGCGGTGGCCGATCGGGTCGCCGAGATCGTCGAGCGGCACCCGGCCGCCGCCGGTTACGCCCCCGCGCCCATCCTTTGAACTGCTTGAACAGTTGACCAGGTAGGCTCCTTCGTGCTTACACCTATCAGTCAGGAGTGCCCGTGGCTCGCGTCGTGGTCGACGTCATGCTCAAGCCGGAGATCCTGGATCCGCAGGGTCAGGCGGTGGCGAATGCCCTGCCCCGGCTCGGCGTCACCGATGTCTCCTCTGTCCGCATCGGCCGTCGGATCGAGATCGAATTCGATGGCGAACCCGACCTGGATCGGGCTCGTGAGATCGCCGACAAGCTGCTCGCCAACCCCGTGATCGAGGACTACCAGGTCCGGGTCGTGGCTGCGGCGGAGGTTGCCTGACCATGCGGATCGGTGTGGTCACCTTCCCCGGATCATTGGACGACGGGGACGCCGCCCGCGCCGCCCGGATCGCCGGCGCCGAGGCCGTCCGCCTCTGGCACGGGGACCCGGATCTGCACGGGGTGGACGCCGTGGTCCTGCCCGGCGGCTTCTCGTACGGCGACTATCTGCGCTGTGGCGCCATCGCGCGATTCGCTCCGGTGATGGAGACGATCGTCGACGCGGCCCGTGGCGGCCTGCCCGTGCTGGGCATCTGCAACGGCTTCCAGGTCCTCTGCGAGGCGCACCTGCTGCCCGGCGCGCTGACCCGGAACCAGCACCTGCACTTCCGCAACCGAGACCAGTGGCTCAAGGTCGAGGCCACGAACACCGCCTGGACCAACGGCTTCACGCCCGGCCAGGAGATCCTCATCCCGGTGAAGAACGGTGAGGGCTGCTACGTCGCCGACCCGGCCACCCTCGACAAGCTCGAGGCCGAGGGCCGCGTGATCGCGCGATACATCAAGGGCAACCCGAACGGGTCGCAGCGCGACATCGCCGGTATCACCAACGAGGCCGGCAACGTCGTCGGCATCATGCCGCACCCGGAACACGCCGTGGAGGCGCTGACCGGACCGTCGCTCGACGGCCTCGGCTTCTTCACCTCCGTCCTGCGGGCCCTGGCGGGGTCGTCAGCGGGCGGTCAGCTCGCAGGGGGACAGCAGTGACCACGCAGCAAGACAAGTCCGGCTTCGCTGCGACCGACGTCCTGGCCGAGGGGTTCGCGGACGGGCCGGACACGGTCCAGAAGGCCGAGCAGTCCTCGGACGAGCTCCAGCCGTACGCCGAGCTCGGTCTCAAGGACGACGAGTACGCGCGGATCAAGGAGATCCTCGGCCGCCGGCCGACCGCCTCCGAGCTCGCGATGTACTCGATCATGTGGAGTGAGCACTGCTCGTACAAGTCGAGCAAGGTGCACCTGCGCGAGTTCGTCGCCAAGGTCCCCAAGAACACCCGGATGCTGGCCGGCATCGGGGAGAACGCGGGCGTCGTCCAGGTCTCCGACGACCTCGCGGTCACCTTCAAGGTCGAGTCGCACAACCACCCGAGCTACGTCGAGCCCTACCAGGGCGCGGCGACCGGCGTCGGCGGCATCGTCCGGGACATCCTGGCGATGGGCGCCCGCCCGATCGCGGTGATGGACCCGCTGCGCTTCGGCGCGGCCGACCACCCGGACACCGCCCGGGTGCTGCCCGGCGTGGTCGCCGGCATCGGCGGCTACGGCAACTGCCTCGGCCTGCCGAACATCGGCGGCGAGATCGTCTTCGACCCGTGCTACCAGGGCAACCCGCTGGTCAACGCGCTGAGCATCGGCGTCCTGCCGGTCGAGCGGCTGCAAAAGAAGGAAGCCACCGGCACCGGCAACATCGTGGTGCTGCTCGGCGCCCGGACCGGCCGGGACGGCATCGGCGGGGTCTCCGTGCTGGCGTCCGCCACCTTCGACGAGGAGGCCGAGCAGCGCCGCCCGTCGGTGCAGGTCGGCGACCCGTTCATGGAGAAACTCCTGATCGAGAGCTGCCTCGAGCTGTACGACGCCGGCCTGGTCACCGGCATCCAGGACCTCGGCGGCGCCGGCCTGACCTGCGCGCTCACCGAGACCGCCGCGGCGGCCGGCACCGGCATGCGGGTCTGGCTGGAGCGGGTCCCGCTGCGCGAGGCCTCGATGTCGCCCACCGAGATCCTGGCCAGCGAGTCGCAGGAGCGGATGCTCCTGATCGTCACCCCGGAGAACCTCGACGCGGTCCTCAAGGTCGCGGAGAAGTGGGGCGTCTGGGCCACCGCGATCGGCGAGGTCACCGCCCGCGCCGAGGACGGCACCCCGGGCCGCCTGGTGATCACCTGGAACGACCACGTCGTGGTGGACGTGCCCCCGGGCTCGCTCGCCGACGACGGTCCGGTCTACGAGCGGCCGCTGCGCGAGCCGTCCGACCTGATCCTGCTCCAGGCCGACCGGGCCGAGACGCTGCCGCGCCCGTCCACCGGCGACGAGCTGCGCGAGACGGTGCTGCGGATGATCGCCTCGCCGAACCTGTGCGACAAGACCTGGGTGACCGAGCAGTACGACAGGTATGTGCTCGGCAACACCGTGCTCGCCCAGCCGGAGGACGCCGGCGTGCTGCGGCTCGACGAGGAGAGCAACCTCGGCGTGGCGCTGTCGGTGGACGGCAACGGGCGGTTCGCGCGGCTCGACCCGTACGAGGGTGCGAAGCTGGCGCTGGCCGAGGCGTACCGGAACGTCGCCGTCACCGGCGCCGAGCCGATCGCCGTCACCGACTGCCTGAACTTCGGCTCGCCCGAGGACCCGGCCGTGATGTGGCAGTTCGCCCGCGCGGTGCAGGGCCTGGCGGACGGCTGCCAGCAGCTGGGCACCCCGGTGACCGGCGGCAACGTCAGCTTCTACAACCAGACCGGCGCCGCGGCGATCCACCCCACCCCGGTGGTCGGCGTGATGGGCCTGTTCGACGACGTCACCCGGCGGATCCCGATGGGCTTCAAGGCCGGCGGCGAGCTCCTCTTCCTGCTCGGCGAGACCCGGGCCGAGCTGTCCGGCTCGGAGTGGGCCTGGGTGACCCACGGTCACCTCGGCGGCCGCCCGCCCAAGGTCGACCTGGCGGCCGAGCAGACGCTCGGCAAGCTGATGGCGCGGGCCTCGCAGACCGGCCTGGTCAGCGCGGCGCACGACCTCTCCGACGGTGGCCTGGCGCAGGTCCTGGTGGAGAGCTGCCTGCGCTACGGCACCGGCGCGACGGTGACCGTCGAGTCGGCGTTCGTCGAGCTGTTCAGCGAGTCGGCGGGGCGTGCCCTGGTGGCCGTGCCGCGCGGCCACGAGAAAGCGTTCGTGGCGCTGGCCGCCGAGCTGGGCGTCCCGTGCGCCAAGATCGGCGTCACCACCGACGCGGCGGCGCTGGAGGTGACCGGGCAGTTCACGATCCCGCTGGACGAGCTGCGGACGGCGTACTCCGGCACCCTGCCGAAGCTGTTCGGTGCGCCGGCCGGCGAGAGCCGTTCGGTGACGCTGGAGCTGATCGAGCCGCAGTCCTGACCGGCACATAGCGAAAAGGGCCCCGCGCGATCGCGCGGGGCCCTTTCTCGTTGCCTACCTGGTCAGGTCACTCTTCCCAGTCGCGGTTGCCGCGCCGGTGCGGGTCCTGCCCGTACGGCCCGGGCTGTGCCTGGTTGCCGTAGTTGCCGCCGTGCTGGTCGTAGCCCGGCTGCTGGCCGTAGCCGGCCTGGTCGGGCTGGCCGTAGCCACCCTGCGCCTGGTCGTAGCCGGCCTGGTCGTAACCGCCGTGACCCTGGTCGTAGCCGGCGCCGTACCCGCCGGCGCCGCCGTAGGTGCCACCGTTGTCCGCCTGGTTGCCCCAGCCGGCCTGGTCGTCGTAGCCGCCACCGTAACCGTCGTTGTTCGGCTGGTAGAGGTTGGTGTGCTCGTCGTACCGCTGCGGCTGCTGCGGCTGCTCCGGCTGGTACATGCTGGTGTGCTCGTCGTAGCGCTGCTGGCCGTTGTCGTAACCGCCGGCCTGCGCGCCGTACTGACCGCCGTCGGCGTACTCACCGCCGCCGTAGCCACCCTGGTTGTCCCACTGGCTGCCGGCCGCGCCGCCGCCGCCGACGAAGCCACCGGCCGGCGGCATCGGAGCGCCGTACGGGTCGGGGAACTCGTCCTCGACCGGCGCCCGGTGGATCATCGTGGGGGCGTCGCCGATACCGCCCGCGCCCATCGCGGCGCCCATCCCGGGGCCGGCCACCATGGTGGCGTCGTTGCCGCGGGCGCCGACCGGCGCGGCCACCCGGGTGGCGTCAGCGGCGTACCGGCCGGGGCCGGCCGGACTGCCGATCGGGCCGCCGCCGAAGCCGTCCGCGTCGTCGTCGTTGTTGTTCTGCGCGCTCTTGCGGCGCAGCATGACCAGCACCATCGCGCCGATCCCGGCCGCCACCAGCAGGCCGCCGACGACCAGCAGCATCCAGGAGATGCCACCGTCCTCGGAGGCATTGGTGGTGTCCGCCGCGACAGTGTTCGCCGCGGTGGCCGCGTCGGTGGTCGGCTCGTCGTCCTCGGTGGCCTCGTCGGCAGGCGTCGCGCTGGCCGAGACGCTCGGCGAGGCGCTCGCCGAGGCGGACGCGGCGGCGGCCGGCTTGAGGGTGACGGTGGCGCTGACGCTCCGGTTGGCCCGGCCGTTGACAGTGGTCTTGCCGCCCTTGTAGCCGTCCAGGACGGCGCCGACGGTGATCGATCCCGGCGAGATCGGCTGCGCGTCGGACGAGGTGAAGGCGAACTGGCCGTCCCCGTCGGTGGTCGCCTGGTACGTGTGGCCCTGGCTGTCGGTCATCGCGACGCTGGCGCCGGCGAGCCGGGTGCCGTCGACGGCGCGGACCTTGCCGGAGACCTGCCGGACCGTCTTCGGCGCCTCGGGGCCCTTAGCGGTGATCTTCACCTTCCGCGTGGTGGGCGGGGAGCCGGCGACGGTGGCCGTCACCTGGAAGAAGAGATCCTGCGTCTGACCCTGGCCGACCTGCGGCAGCGCGATCTGCGCGTTGAAGGACTGCTTCTGCCCGACGGGGATGGTGGCGGTCTGGCTCCCGCAGCCGCTGTTGCACGCGCCGCCGGCGAGCTCGGCCACGATGCCGACGTTGGGATCGCCGCCGCCCTGCTCGCCACCGGTGCCCCCGCCGTCGCCCTGCGACCCGGGGTTACCAACCGTGTACGACACGGTTACAGTGGTGCCGGAGGCGCCGCTCAGCGACTCGGGCATCTGCACGGTGGGTGAGTCAGCCAGTGCAGCAGTCTGCACGCCGGCCACCAGGCCGACGACCAGCGCCAGGAACGCACCGGCCTGGATCGCCCGGCCTCGTAGGTGCGTTGTCACGTCCACCGCCTTCACCGCCTTCCGTGTCGCGCGGTCTCCGGCTTCCTGCCCGTCAGATCTCCCGCGACTCATACGCCGTCGGCAACTATGCCTTGTCGCACGCCTTTTGCGCGACCCAGGGGCGTGTGCCGTTGTCGGCGAACCGCGTCGTATCGTCCCGACATGTCGCCTGCGCACAATAATTCCGAGTCGGTGGCCGCGGCGTTGGACGCGCTGGACCGGGGTGCGGAACCTGACCGCCCGGTCCTGCGTGACGCGGTCCGTGCCCTGCTGACCGAGTTGTCCCAGCGCGCGCCTGGCCGTTCGGTGGAGGTGCGAATTCCACCTTTCGGTGCGATTCAGTGCGTGCCCGGTCCGCGGCACACCCGCGGCACACCGCCCAATGTGGTGGAAACGGATCCGATGACGTGGCTGCTCGTGGCCACCGGCCGCCTCGGCTGGGCGGAGGCGGTCGGCGACGGCCGCCTGCGGGCCAGCGGGATCCGCACCGATCTCACCGAGTACCTGCCGCTGACCCCGGAATGAGGCAGGGCCGGGCGGCTCCGGGCTCGCGTACACTGGGCGGTCGGAGCGAGCGGAGTTCGGGCAGACCAGCGGTGGTCGCGCTTCGAGCAGTTCGTGCGAACCGACATGAGGGAGCAAGCAGGTGCCCCGAGGCGACGGCCGATTGACCGACGATCTCGACCCCCAGGAGCGCGGCCCCCAGGATGCCTGTGGCGTCTTCGGCGTCTGGGCCCCCGAGGAAGAGGTCGCCAAACTCACGTACTTCGGGCTCTACGCACTGCAGCACCGGGGGCAGGAGGCCGCCGGCATCGCGGTGAGCGACGGCTCCGGTGTCGTGGTCTACAAGGACGTCGGCCTGGTCTCCCAGGTCTTCGACGAGCCGACGCTGGCCAGCCTGCGCGGCCACCTCGCGATCGGGCACGCGCGCTATTCGACCACCGGCGGGTCGAACTGGGAGAACGCGCAGCCCACCATCCGGGCCACCACGGCAGGCACCACCATCGCGCTGGCCCACAACGGCAACCTGGTGAACACCGCCGAGCTGGCCAAGGAGGTCGCCGACCGCGGCCTCGAGGTGGGCGACGCCACCTCGGACACCGCGCTGGTCACCACCCTGCTCGCCGGTCGTCCCGACATGTCGGTCGAGGCCGCGGCGCTGGAGGTGCTGCCCACCCTGCGTGGCGCGTTCAGCTTCGTCTTCATGGACGAGCACA
This sequence comes from Actinoplanes oblitus, assembly GCF_030252345.1. NCBI lineage: Bacteria > Bacillati > Actinomycetota > Actinomycetes > Micromonosporales > Micromonosporaceae > Actinoplanes > Actinoplanes oblitus. Next base: position 137,318 of record NZ_CP126980.1, read on the forward strand.
CCCTGTACGCCGCGCGTGACCCGCAGGGCGTGCGCCCGCTGGTGCTCGGTCGGATGGAGCGCGGCTGGGTGGTCGCCAGCGAGACCGCCGCCCTGGACATCACCGGCGCCAGCTTCGTCCGCGAGGTCGAGCCCGGCGAGATCATCGCGATCGACGAGCACGGCCTGCGCTCCTCGCGGTTCGCCGCCCCGGAGCCCAAGGGCTGCCTCTTCGAATACGTGTACCTCGCCCGCCCGGACACCACCATCGCCGGTCGCAACATCTACGCCGCCCGCGTCGAGGTGGGCCGCAAGCTGGCCAAGGAGCACCCGGTCGAGGCCGACCTGGTGATCGGCGTCCCGGAGTCCGGCATCCCGGCCGCGATCGGGTACGCCGAGGCGTCCGGCATTCCGTACAGCGCCGGCTTCATGAAGAACGCGTATGTCGGCCGCACCTTCATCCAGCCCTCGCAGACCATCCGCCAGCTGGGCATCCGGCTCAAGCTGAACCCGCTGCGCGAGGTGGTCCGGGGCAAGCGGATCGTGGTGGTCGACGACTCCATCGTCCGGGGCAACACCCAGCGCGCCCAGATCCGGATGCTGCGCGAGGCGGGTGCCCTCGAGGTGCACGTGCGGATCTCCTCGCCGCCGGTGAAGTGGCCGTGTTTCTACGGCATCGACTTCGCCACCCGCGCCGAGCTGATCGCTAACGGTCTGGAGCTGGACGGCATCCGCCGCTCGATCGGCGCCGACAGCCTGGGTTACGTGTCGCTGGACAACCTGGTCCAGGCCACCGAGCAGCCGCGGACCCGGCTCTGCATGGCCTGCTTCGACGGGGAGTACCCGATCGAGCTGCCGGCCGCCGACCTGATCGGCAAGCACGTGCTGGAGGGCGTCGGCCGCCGGGCCGCGATGCCGGGAGCGTCGGAGGAGGCGGCCGAGGCGGCCGTCACCGACCTCGAGTCCGGTTACGAGGCCCGTGAGCACGGTGCCGACCACGCGGCACCGTCGCCGCTGGTCGCCAGCCCGGGTGGCGCCTCCGCGCTGCACCATCCGTGACTTTTCCGTTTTTCGCAGAACCGCTAAGGGGAGAACCGTGACGCACGTGTCCGAGCGCAGTGCCGGATCGAACGGCGCTGAGGGCGGCGACCGACAGCCGTGGACGGCAGGCGCCGGCCGCGGGCCGCGCAAGCGCTCCGCGACGTACGCGGCCGCGGGTGTCTCGATCGACGCCGGCGATCGGGCTGTCGAGCTGCTCAAGTCCAAGGTGAAGAAGACCACCCGTCCCGAGGTGATGGGTGACCTGGGTGGCTTCTCCGGGCTGTTCCGGCTGAACACCGCGAAGTACAAGAGCCCGATCCTGGCCTCGTCCACCGACGGCGTCGGCACCAAGCTGGTCATCGCTCAGCAGCTCGACATCCACGACACGATCGGTATCGACCTGGTCGCCATGGTCGTCGACGACCTGGTGGCCTGCGGCGCCGAGCCGCTGTTCCTGCTCGACTACATCGCCTGCGGCGAGGTCGTCCCGGACAAGATCGCCGAGATCGGCGCCGGCATCGCCGACGGCTGCCGCTACGCGGGGTGTGCCCTGCTCGGCGGCGAGACCGCCGAGCACCCGGGCGTGCTGCGCCCGGACGAGTACGACGTCTCCGCCACCGGTGTCGGCGTGGTCGAGGAGAGCGAGATCCTCGGCAAGGAGCGGGTCGAGCTGGGCGACGCGGTGATCGCCATGCGCTCCTCCGGCCTGCACTCGAACGGTTACTCGCTGGTCCGTCACGTCCTGCTGGGCGCCGGCCGGATGCGCCTGGACACCGTGGTCGACGACTTCGGCACCTCGCGCACCCTGGGCGAGGAGCTGCTGACCCCGACCAAGATCTACGCCAAGGACTGCCTGGGCCTGATCGAGGAGACCGACGTCCGGGCGTTCTCGCACGTCACCGGCGGCGGCATCCCCGGCAACCTGAACCGCGTGCTGCCGGGCACCATGGACGCCGTGGTGGACCGTTCCACCTGGCGCCCGCAGCCGATCTTCGACCTGATCCAGGCCAAGGGGCGGATCGAGGACTCGGAGATGGAGGCCACCTTCAACATGGGCGTCGGCATGTTCGCGATCGTCTCGTCCGACGACGCCGACCGCGCGATGGCCTACCTGGCCGGCCGCGGGGTCGAGGCGTGGCAGGTCGGCGAGGTCATCGAGGGTGACGGCCAGGTGCGGATGATGGGCTCCTACACCCGGGGCTGACAGTGAGTGACGGTGACCGCTCATACGTGAGTCTGGTTCGTCATAGGTCCACCGTGAAATGATCCGTGTGTGCCGATGTCCGGCACATACGGATCTTTCGCATGAGTTCTGGACCGCGAGGCCTAGCCTGGCCCTGTGTCACGGGCGCCGGACGGGAGGTACGCGATGGCGGACGCGTGGAGCGGGATGAGTGGCATCTCCGCGGAACCCTCCTACGTGGTGATGCAGCCGACTACTCTGTGCAATCTGGCCTGCGGCTACTGTTACCTGCCGTTCCGCCGGGAGAACTGGAAGATGCCGGTCGCCGTGGCCGAGGCGGTCGCCGCCGAGGTCGCCGGTTTCGCCGGGTCGGGCCGGTTCTCCGTGGTCTGGCACGGCGGTGAGCCGCTCGCGGCCGGCCCGGACCACCTGGCCGCGCTCGTCGCGCCGTTCGGCGCGGGTGTGGAGCATCACGTGCAGACCAACGCGACGCTGATCGACGACGCCTGGTGCGAGTTCTTCATCGCCCACGACGTCCGGGTCAGCGTGAGCGTGGACGGTCCCCGGGAGCGCAACGGCGACCGGGTCGATCGGGGCGGCAAGCCGGCCTACGACCTGATCACCAAGGGGATCGAAGCGCTTCAGCGGCACGGCATCCCGTTCTCCGCCCTCTGCGTGGTCTCCGAGCCGCGTCCCGGTGTGGCCACCGAGCTCTACGACTACTTCCTCGGCCTGGGCTGCGAGGTGCTCGGCATCAACGTGGAGGAGCAGGAGGGGGTCAACCTCCGGCTGAACCGCCATGACCCGGCCGCGGTGACCGCGTTCTGGGCCGAGCTGGTCGGTGCCTGGCGCGCGGCGCCACGGATCCACCTGCGTGAGGTGGAGTGGTCACTGCGATACGCCGCGGCGGTCCTCGACGGCACCGCCGACGGGCTGTTGCCCCGGCAGCTGGATCCGATTCCCACGGTGGCCCACGACGGCTCGGTGGTGCTGCTCTCGCCCGAGCTGGCCGGCTTCCACGATCCCCGGTACGGCGACTTCACCAGCGGCAACGTGCTCACCACCCCGCTGCGCCGGATCCTCGCGGAGGCGGCGGCGACGCCGTGGATCGGCGAGTTCCTGGAGGGGGTCGAGGGGTGCCGGCGCAGTTGCCCGTACTTCGGCTTCTGTGGCGGCGCCCACGCGGCCAACCGCTACTTCGAACACGGCAGGTTCGACGTCACCGAGACGAACCACTGCCGGAACAGCAAGATTCGCCTACTGGAGGGAGTGCTGGATCATGCCCGAGATCATCAGGCCACTGCTGTCTGACGGCGTGGAGACGGATCCGGTGACGGCACGGGTGCACGACACCCGGGACGGTCTGGCCGCGCTCATCGAGGAGGCGGAGACGGCTCGCCGGCAGCGTGCCGAGGAGGCGGTGCCGGGCAGCGGCTCGGCGGTGTGCGCGTGGAACCACTTCGAGAACATTCCCACGTTCTACAACTGGAACAACCGGCCGCGGTGAGACCGCCGGATGCGGAGCCGCATCAATGCGGGCGAACGCGGTGAGGCCGCCGGATGCGGGGCACCCAGTTGCGGGTGAACCCGTTGGTGGACGGCAATCGGCCACGCCGAAGCCAGTTCGCGCCCACGCCGACGGATCACGCGGGTGGGCGGCATCCGGCGCCGCCGAAGCGTTGTCGGGCCCACGCGAACGAGACAGCGCGTGGGCACCCCGGCAACGCTGAAGCGAGGCTCGGTCGAAGCCCACGCGGACAAAGCCCGCGTGGGCTTCAGTGCAACCGTAGGAGTTGATGACCGCGACACACGGGAGCACGCGGGTCAATCCGCGTGCTCTGTGCAATACGGGTCAAAGCCGCCTTGGAGGCGACCAGGAATCCTGGTCGTCGTCAGCGTCATCCTCGTCATCGTCGACGAACTCTTCGTTGTCGTCGTCGAAATGACGGTCGGACTGGCGTGTCCCAGCCAGTTCGCGCTGCAAGGCGGTGAGGTCGGTGTTCGGGGAGTGATACTTCAACTCCCTTGCCACCTTCGTCTGCTTGGCCTTAGCACGGCCGCGCCCCATGGCTCGACCCCCTCGCACAGAATTCGGGGCAGCCCGAAGGCGGGCCCCGATGACGTCAGGCATCTCTCGTGGGTCTTACGGTACATGGACGATGCCGTCTTCGGCACCTCGGGTTGCGTGTGACACTGCCGCGCGTCGCGGTTCGCTTTCTCCGACGCCGCGCGGCAGGCCCTGAACCGGTCCAGTGAGGCGTCTACCTGAGGTAGATCGAACGCAGTCGGCCGACCTCCGCCATGCGGCGTTCGGCCAGCCGGTCGGCGGCCACGGCCGGCGGCACGCCCTCGTCCCCGGCGAGCTGGAGGATGCGCCGGGTGGTGTCGAAGATGGCGGTGGCCCGCAGTTTCGCCCGATCGAAGTTGAAGCCCTCGATCTCGTCGGCCACCTGGATCACGCCGCCGGCGTTCACCACGTAGTCCGGGGTGTAGAGGATCCCGCGGTCGTCCAGCAGCTTGCCGATGCCCGGGTGGGCGAGCTGGTTGTTCGCCGCGCCGGTGACCACCTTGGCGCGCAGCACCGGGACCGTGTCGTCGTTCAGCGCGCCACCCAGGGCACAGGGCGCGTAGACGTCGAGGTCGGCGGTGATCAGCGCCTGGTTGTCGGCGACCAGCTCGACCGCCGGGTGGGTGGTCCGGGCCCACTCCAGGGCGGCCGGGTTCACGTCGGTGGCGACCACCGTGGCGCCGTCCTCGATCAGGTGGCCCACCAGGTACTTGCCGACCTTGCCCAGGCCGGCGACACCGACCGTGCGACCGGCCAGGGTGGGACTGCCCCAGGTGTGCTCGGCGGCGGCGCGCATGCCCTGGAAGACACCCCAGGCGGTGAGCACCGACGAGTCGCCGGCGCCGCCGTGCTCCACGCTGCGGCCGGTGACGTAGCGCGTCTCCCGGGCGATCACGTCCATGTCCGGTACGTAGGTGCCGACGTCGCAGGCGGTGTAGTAGCGGCCCTTCAGCGTCTCGACGAACCGGCCGTACGCCCGCAGCAGCGACTCGGACTTGACGGTGGCCGGGTCACCCCAGATCACCGCCTTGCCGCCGCCCAGGTCCAGACCGGCCAGCGCGTTCTTGTACGCCATCCCGCGGGACAGCTTGAGCACGTCGGCGAGGGCGGCGTCCTCGCTCTCGTACGGGTAGAACCGGGTGCCGCCGAGCGCGGGCCCGAGGGCCGTCGAGTAGATCCCGATGATCGCTTTGAGGCCGGAGACCCGGTCCTGGCAGAAGACGACCTGTTCGTGCCCGGTGGCGTCGCTGCCGTCGGTGTCGAACACACCCATCTTTAGTTCTCCTGATTCGTCGTGTGGGCCTTCGTGGGGCCCCGGACCCGGCGGGGTAGGCCGGACAAGGCGAGCGTAGTCGCGGGAATGGCACGGCGATTACGCCCGCGCGGGAAGTTCCTCCCGGCCGGATTCGTGAAAGGATCGCGCCGTGCCGTCTCTGTTCGCGTCGTACCTACGGGTTTACGAGCCGCTGACCGCCTTCGACCGGGAGCGGCAGGTTTTCTGGCGCCGTTATGCCAAGGAGGGTCGCGACCTCGGGCCGGTCGAGGGCCCGGTCCGGCAGCGCACCGCCGTGCTGGAGGCGCTCGGCGCCGGCTGGACCCGGCTGCCCGACCTGCCCGATGAGGCGTACGTGCTGGAGTGGGAGAACGCGCTGCTGGTCTGCCCGTGGAACCTGCGCCTGCGAGTCGCCGAGGCGGCGCTGAACGCCCGGGACGGCGTGCCGGCGGTGCTCGCCGACGCCTTCGTCCCGCCGGTGCTGGCCGGTCAGGCCAAGGCCGTGGTCGAGGACTGGCGCAGCGGTGCCCGGGTGCTGGAGCAGGGGGTGCCCCGGGTGCACGAGCAGATCGCCACCTGGGGCGTGCCGCTGCGCTGGTTCGCCTTCGTGGACCTGGACGAGCGGGAGATCTCGCTGACCGCCCGCCGGCGCACCCTGCGCTACCGCACCGAGATCTCCAAGGCACGCCGGCGGGCGCACCGGGCGGTCTCGGTGCTGCGCAAGTCGCTGGGCGACGCGCCGATCACCGAGGCGGTCGAAGAAGGCACCCGGTGGTTGGAGGAGTTCCATCCCCGCTCGGTCGTCGAGCTCGACTACGGCGGCCTGGTCAACCTCCTTCCGGAGGACAAACTCCGGGAGGACGATTCACCCGGGTTGGTGGCCGCCGGGCTGTCGGCACTGTCCCGGGGTGACGCCGACGCGGCCAGTGAGGCGTACGAGAAGTTGGTCGCTAGATGGCGAGTTGTCCAACTTCTGGAGCGGTCCAACTGACCTGCGGAAATAGGACAGACCGGGAACTTCTCCCGCCGATGAGAGCGCTCCCGAAGCGAACACTCTTCGTGATCGGTGCCAGGCGAAGCGTGATAATCGGACTAAACGAGACACTATCTGGCGTAGAAAACACGCAAAAATCGGGCATGCTTCATCCGTCTATCTGGGGACGTTCGTCCGTTCGGCCCATGTCGGACATCGGGGACTAGCCGGACCATGAGAGACGCACCGGCCGGCGGGACCCCGGCCGATGTTTTTAGGTACCTGTGGAGGAGTGACCGATGGCATCGCGTACGCACGATCCTGAGCCGCTACTAACGCCGGCCGAGGTGGCGTCGATGTTCCGTGTCGACCCGAAGACCGTCACCCGGTGGGCGAAGGCTGGCAAGCTCAGCGCTATTCGCACGCTCGGCGGCCACCGTCGCTACCGGGAGTCGGAGGTTCGCGCCCTGCTGCAGGGGCAGATTCCCACGCAGCGTCAGGGTGACTGACCGGTTCGACCTAGATCGTTGTAAGGGGCGTGCGCTGGGGAAGGCGTATCGCCCCTTCTTCGTCTGCTGAGTTCCCCGGACGGCCCGTTTTACTAGATCAACGAGCCGGGTGCGGTCAGGATACGAGGACCGCCACGGTTCCCTCGGTGCCGCGGCGGATCCGGCTGCCGAGCATGGTCAGCCGCCCGATCAGGCCGTACTTCCGCTTCAGCGTCTCGCCGACGCGCACCCGGTCGGCCAGGTCGCCGATCCGCGCGGTGGCCTCGATCGCCTCGCCGATGGGGTTGCCCCGGAAATCGCAGGCGGCAACGGTGACCCGCCCGTTGTTCTTGATCCGCTTCAGCTTGCCGGTGCCGGCCACCGTCCAGAACGCCAGGCCGCCGCCGTCGGGCACCACCCAGAGCGGGGTCGGCACCGCTCGTCCGTCCCTGCGGTATGTCGTGAGCAGGACGTATTTCTCCGAGGCGAGTTGCTCCAGGGTGGGCATGCCACAAGAGTAGTGACCATGGAGCAGCCGACGATCGGCGACGCCTTCGGCGACATGATCAGAGACGCGTACGCGGTACGGACCGGCATCGGCCCGCGCCCGCTGGCCGGTGGGCGCCTGCCCCGGCCGGTGATCGAGGTGATCGAACGGGACGACGGGCTGATCAACGGCGCTCCCGCCGACCACTACCTGGACGAGCCGGACGCCTGGCAGCCGCACGACCATCGAGCCCTGCGGCTGTGTCGCGGCCACGTGCTGGACATCGGCGTCGGAGCGGCCCGGATCGCGCTCGAGCTGCAACGCCGCGGCATGGCGGTGACCGGCCTGGACACCTCGGCCGGCGCGATCGAGGTGGCCCGCAAGCGCGGCCTGCGCGACACCGTGCTGAGCACCGTGGACGGGTACGCCCGCGCCACCGCCCGGTACGACACGTTCCTGCTGCTCGGCAACAACCTGGGCCTGCTGGAAGGCCCGGAGCGGGCGCCGGTCTTCCTGGACGCGCTGGCCCGGCTGGCGAACCCGGGTGCGCGGATCATCGCGCAGGGCGCCGACCCGTACGGCACCAAGGATCCGGTGCACGTGGCGTACCACCGGCGCAACCGGGACCGCGGCCGGCTCGGCGGGCAGCTGCGGCTGCGGCTGCGCTACCGGCTGGTGGCCAGCGACTGGTTCGACTACCTCAACTGCTCGGTCGACGAGCTGGCCGAGTTGCTCACCGGTACCGGGTGGCGGCTGAAAGCGATCGACCGCGAGGACCACCCGTACTACCTTGCGGTCATGGAGCGAGACCGTTGACCGAACTCTCCCGGGATCAGGTGCGCCTCAGCCGGCGGATGTCCCTGGTACTGCGCCACCGGCCCGAGGTGGCCGGTCTGACGCTCGACGCGAACGGCTGGGTGCCGGTCGCCGATCTCCTCGCCGCCCTGCGGATCAGCCGTGCCGAGCTGGACCACGTGGTCGCCTTCAACGACAAGTCCCGCTTCGCGATCGCCGCCGGCGACGACGGCGTGGAGCGGATCCGGGCCAGCCAGGGGCACTCCCGCCGGGTCGCCGTCGACCTGGACCTGCCGTCGGCCGAGCCGCCCGCGGTGCTCTACCACGGCACCCCGCGGGCCAACCTCGACTCGATCCTGCGCGACGGCCTGCGCCCGGGCTCCCGGCACCACGTGCATCTGTCGGTGGACGTGCCGACCGCGCTGACGGTGGGCCGGCGGCGGTCGGCCGACGTCGTGGTGCTCACCGTCGCGGCGGGCGCGATGACCGCCGATGGGCACCTGTTCCATCGCAGCGCCAACGGGGTCTGGTTGACCGCTGTCGTCCCACCGGCGCACCTTTCGCTAAAACGGACAAATCCGTAATCTGCCAGCTTGAGCGTCCATCCACAATGGTGGTACGCCCGGATCACCGGACATCTCCCGGGTCGTCTCGTTAGCGTGGACGGATGGGGACGGTCACGCGGCGTCATCTCACCGATATCCCCAGTGCACCCGGACTCGTCAGCGCCCTCGTTCTGGTCGTGGTGCTGGTGACCCTCGCGCTCGGTCTGCCGGCGCTCGACCGTGCCGTCCCGGCCCAGCGCGCGGTGCCGGCCGGGCAGCCGTACCGGGTCGGCGCCGGAGTGACGGTGGTGCCGCCACCGGGCGCGACGCTCGACGTCACCGGCACCAGGCCGGCCGACGACCGCGGCACCGCGCTGTTCCGGCTCGGCCGGGTGCGGTACGCGATAGCGGTGCAGCCCTTCTCCGGTGACCTCACCGCGGCCGCCGTCCGGCTCCGCCAGCGGATCACCGGCAACTCCGGCTACCAGGTGACCGGCACGCAGCTGGCGGTCTCCACCGCCGGCGGCCTGGCCGGTCTGCAGGGCGGGTACACCGCCGGCGACCGCGGCGGCCGGTACGCGGTCTTCGTCGCGCACGGCCTCAGCGTCGAGGTCACTGTCAGCGGTGCCGACCTGGACCTGGACCACACCCTGCCGGCCATCGACGCGAGCACCCGGACGCTGCGCTACGAGGGCGGCCGATGAGCGACCCGGTGCGGCCCGGCGCCGCCCGGGCGGCCACCCTGGTCCGGCTGCCCGCGTTCTGGGTGGTGGTCGTCCTGCTGGCGGCCGGCGCGGTCCGGATGTCGCAGCTGCTGGGCCGGTTCCTGGCCGCCTACCCGGTCGCCACGGTCACCGCCCTGGTCCTGTTCGCGCTGCTCGCCGTCCCGTTCTGGCTGTTCGTCCAGGAGCTGGACTTCCTGGAACGGGAGCCGGCCGGCCTGCTCGTCGTCGCGTTCGCCTGGGGTGGTCTGGTGGCCACCAGCGTCTCCATCCCGGGCAGCACGGCCCTGGAGGATCTGATCGCCAAGCTGGGCTCACCCGGCCTGGCCGCGGACTGGGGTGCCGCGCTGGCCGGTCCCACGGTCGAGGAGATCGCCAAGACGCTCGGCGTGGTCGCCATCGTGCTGATCGCCCGCTCCCAGGTGAACAGCGTGCTGGACGGGGTGGTCTACGGCGCGCTGGTCGGGCTGGGCTTCCAGATCGTCGAGGACATCGTCTTCGCGATCGGCGCTGTCGCGCTGGCCGGGCAGGGCGACGAGGTCCAGCCGGTGATCACCACGTTCCTGGTCCGCGGATTCCTGGCCGGGGTGTGGAGCCATACCCTGTTCGGCGCGCTGGCCGGCGCCGGCATCGGCTACCTGGTGGTCGCCACCGATCGTGGCTGGCCGCGCCGGCTCGCCATGGCCGCGCTGGCCCTCTTCGGCGCCTGGGCCTCGCACGTGCTGTGGAACTCGCCGCTGTTCCGCGACGGCCTGGGCAACGGCGCGGTGGCACTGCTCGCCGTGCTGGTCTTCAAGGGCCTGCCGCCGCTGCTGCTGATCCTCTGGCTGGTCCGCCGCGCGCACGACCGGGAGGCGGAGTTCTACGTCGCCCGGCTGGCCCGCCTCGGCGATCCCGAAGTGATCACCGAGGGCGAGCTGCGGGCGCTGGGCTCGGGTGCGCGCCGGGCCGCGGCCCGCCGTCATGCCGCGGACCGCGCGGGTCGCAAAGCCAGGGCTGCGGTACGCCGTTTGCAGCGTGCCCAGGCCCGGCTGGCGGTCGAGCTCAGCCGGGCCCCGGAACTCGCCGGGCCGGCGCACTCCCTCGCCGGCCCGCAGCACGCCGAGGTGCGCGCCCACCGGGCCGCCCTGGTCGCGCTGGGACACCCGGAAGCGGTCGAGGGCCACCGGTCCTGGCGGCACACCGCTTCGACGGCGGTCACCGCGGCGGTGGCGATCGCCGTGCTCTGGGTCGCGCTGTCCGCCCTCGGCGGCTCCTGACTCAGGCGACCGGCGGGATCCCGCCGTCACCGTCGACGATGGTGTCCGGGGTGCCGTCCTCGTCGAGGTCCACCATCGTCACGTCGACCTTGCCGTCGCCGTCGGTGTCGAACTGGAACAGGTCCGGCTTGCCGTCCCCGTCGGTGTCCGACACCCACACGTCGATCTTCCCGTCGTGGTTCGCGTCGCTGGTGATCAGGTCGACGCGGTCGTCGCCCCGGGTCTCGACGATCTCCTGCGGCTCGCTCATCTCGTCTCCTTCAGCTCGGGTTCCGCCCGACTGTGCCGCTTCGTCACCCCCGGCACAACCGCCACATCAATACCCGGCACACGCAAGGGGCAGTCCGCCGGCGGTGCCGGGTACCGCCGGGCCCGGCGCGCGGCGCGGGTAACGTACGCCGTCGTGGATATCGCGGAAGACGGCATGCAGCACCTCTTCACCAGCAACGGAGGCGGTGCGCTCGCCGAGCGGATGGGCATCAGGATCACCGAGGCGACCGCCGAGCGGGTGGTCGGGACGATGCCCGTCGAGGGCAACACCCAGCCGTACGGCCTGCTGCACGGCGGGGCGTCCTGCGTGCTCGCCGAGACCCTCGGCTCGGTCGGCGCGGTGCTGCACGGCCAGACAGTGGACCGGCCGTTCGCCGTCGGGGTGGACATCAACGCGACCCACCACAAGGCGGCCCGCTCCGGGCTGGTGACCGGCGTCGCGGTGCCGGTGCACCGGGGACGTGCCGTCGCCACCTACGAGGTGGTCCTGGAGGACGAGGCCGGCGAGCGGGTCTGCACCGCCCGGATCACCTGCCTGCTGCGCGGCGCGTGATCAGTAAGGGTTCCGCACTGATCAACGGGCGGTCCTTGACGGTTCCGCGTACGGTTCTCAACGTGACCGAAGTACCACAGCATGCGTTCGACGACGCCACGCAGATCCTGACCTGCGCGCTCAGTGGTGACCACGATGCTGTGGCCAGCACCTTCGACGCCGTCGTCTCGCGGGACGGCGTGGTCGGCGCCTGGGATGTCGCGTGGTGCCTCGCCGCGACGATGGTCGGCGACCTGCCCGGCGGTGGTGGCTGGACCCTCGAGTTCCCCGGCATCGACGACGCGCGTTACGACAAGCGCTGGGTCGCCCGCTTCGTCAGCGCGTATGTGAACGGTGACTTCCCGACCGGCGAGGCGCTGTTCGGCGCCGCGATCGCCGACGGGCAACTGCCGGACTGCCTGCTCGCCCTCGCCGGCTCCACGGTCGCCACCCTGCGTCATCGGGCGGCGTGACTCACCGCGTCTTGTGGTAAAGCGCTTTCGCGTACTGCGTCGCGGCGGCCGCGTTGTACATCGACGCGAACGACATGAAGAACTGGTTGTCGGAGATCGTCCGGGACGCGTGTGCGGTACCGGCGAACCGGATGTCAGCTTCCGCCTCGGACAGGCCCCGCGCCTTGAACTGCCGACGCATCGCCTGCTTACCGCTGCGGAAGGCGTCGGCGGCCTCCTCGGCCAGCTTCAAGAAGGTCATCGCCTTCTCGCTCATCGCCTCGGCCAGGTTGTAGGCCGTCTGTTCTTCCTCGTTGGTGAAGGTCTGCACGACGCTGAGCCTCCTCACGAACCCGGGTCCAGAGCGGACCGATCCCGATAACACTCTGATTGAGGCGGCGGCCGCCTACAAGGGCCCACGCATGCCGGGGGCCGCGCGATCCACGTAGGAGCGTGACGCCGATCACGGTGATGACTGCCGACAATCGGTCGAAACGGGGAGGCGCGCCGGAACGGTACCGTTCTACGATGTGGCGTCGCCGGTGATCGACATCGCCGAATCCGCTTCTCTTCGGGGGAAATGCCGTCATGTTCCTGACCAGTCGCAAGGCTCTCGCCACGATCGGCGCCACCGCCGTCGCCGTGGCCGCGGCCACCACCCTCTTCGCCGCCCCGGCGCAGGCCGCCACCGCGGGCCTGGCGCGGGTGTCCGGCACCACCGTCAAGTTCAACGCCCTGATGACCAAGTCGAACTCGCTGGTCATCACGGTCTCCGGCCGCACCGTCACGCTGGACGACAAGGTCGCCATCAAGGCCGGCAAGGGCTGCAAGGCGGTCCGGGGTGACAAGACCAAGGTCAAGTGCACCACCTCGTCGAAGCCGAAGAAGCTGATCATCGCGCTCGGCGACAAGAACGACCGGGTCGTCAACAAGACCGGCATCTACATGCTGGCCGACGGCGGCACCGGCGACGACACGCTGTACGGCGGTAGCGGCGCCGACCAGCTGCAGGGCGCGTCCGGCAACGACAAGCTCTACGGCAACAACGGCAACGACAAGCTGTTCGGCGAGAACGGCAACGACTTCCTGGTGGCCGGCGCCGGCAACGACGACATCTACGCCGGCGCGGGCAACGACCGGGCCTACGGTTACGCCGGCAACGACCGCATCGCCGGTGAGGCCGGCAACGACGCGATCTACGGCGGCGTCGGCAACGACACCATCGTGGGACTGGCCGGCAACGACTCGCTGAGCGGCGAGGACGGCGCCGACGTGATCTTCGGTGACGATTACAAGGCCGGCCCCTACGGCGCCGACTCGATCTCCGGTGGTAACGGCAACGACATCCTGCTCGGCGGTTCCGGCAGCGACAAGCTCTACGGCGGCAACCACGACGACACCCTGTACGGCGCCTACGCCAACCAGGACTCCGGTGCTCCGTACGGCACCACCGGCTCGGACTACCTCGCCGGCGGCAACAACGGCACCCGCGGCGACTACTGCCTGACCGTGGGCGCCGCCAGCTACAACACCTGCGAGTACAACTGGACGACCGCGTCGGTCTCCGCCCTCGACGCCGAGTCCACCCACCCGCGGGTCCCGGCCGACGTGAAGAAGCGCCTCGCGGACGCCTCGCACTGACGCACCCGGCACAGCGCACCACAGCGGCGCCCGGCGGTCCTCCGCCGGGCGCCGCCCTTTTCCCGCGAAGAGCCCGCCTCACGCGCCAGGTCCGCTCCTCTTCCGCGCAGACCCTTTCCGGTACGCCCGGAGCAGCCCAGCCTCGATCACGGTCCACACGCCGGCCGCCGCAGGCCGGAGCTGGATCGGGTCGTCCGCTCCGGTACGCCCGGAGCAGCCCCGCCTCGATCACGGTCCACACGCCGGCCGCCGCACGCCGGAGCCGGACCGGGTCGTCCGCGCCAACGCACGTGTCGACGGCAGCGCCTGCCAGCCCCGCCCGTAACCGCTGCGCCTGCTGCTCGGCCCCCGCCCGCCCTCGACGCCGGGCACCTGCCCCTGGCCGAGTGTCTCCGTCCCCGCACGCACGACAGGGCGCGTTACCTACTCATCCGGCATGAAGCGAAACAGCCGCCGCCCCGGCTCGCGCGAAGCACCGTGCCGTAGCCGAAATTCGTCCTGTGACGGCAGTCACCGGTCGGCGGAATCGCGCTTTAGCGGGTCCGAACCGGCGCCGGCCGCCGTTTACCGGAGGGGTCAGAGGCTTCGTGAGGGGCGTTGCCCCATCAGGCCGGACGTTTCACCATTAGCCAGCCTGGCTTGCCTCTGGCGTGCGACGGAAATCCCTCGGAGCAATCCGCTGGCAAGTTGTCGCGATCGGAAGGTCCGGCGATGGGCGGTCACGCCCGGAAAGCAAAACGTCCACCATGCGTTTCCGCAGGTGGACGATGCTCAAAGCCCGGCGAGAGGCCTGGTGGCCAGGGGCGGGGTCGAACCGCCGACCTTCCGATTTTCAGTCGGACGCTCGTACCAACTGAGCTACCTGGCCGCGCTTGGTGCTTTGCGGTCCTGACGGGACTTGAACCCGCGACCTCCGCCTTGACAGGGCGGCGAGCACTCCAACTGCTCCACAGGACCTTGCTATTCACTTCTGTCTTGCTCTGGCCGGCTCGCGACCTGCGCCGCAAACCTTACCAGTACCCCCAACGGGATTCGAACCCGTGCTACCGCCTTGAAAGGGCGGCGTCCTAGGCCACTAGACGATGAGGGCAACTCCGCCATCATTGCACATCGAGCTGGCGACCCGATCTGCAACGCTTGGTGGCCTTCGCCCCAACCGCGCCCCGTTGAAGGCTTGCAAAGCATATGTGATCCACCAAGCGCCCGCCAAATCGGTATCCCCCTTTTCGCCGGCAAGTCGTTGACCTGCGAAAACAGGGGGTCTATATCGATGCCAGCAAGTGCAGTGCCTCGGCCAGGCCGGTCAGCCGGGTGATCCCGGGCGGAAGATCGTCTTTCGGCCAGCCCGGACCGGCGGCCGCGATCACCACCGGCGGGCACGGGGCGTCCCGGACCCGGATCAACTGGTCGACGGTGCCGGTGTGCGGCCCCTGCGACCAGAGCACCACGGCGGCCGGCCCGGTCCGTCCGATCGCGTCCAGCAGCGCGGCCGGGGGCAGCCGGGCGCCGAAGAGCCGGCACGCCACACCGGCCTCGCCCAGGGCGGCGGCCAGCGCCTCCAGGGCGAGGGTGTGCTGCTCCTCGTCGGCGGCGGCGAGCAGGACCCGCGCCACCCCGGCCGGTCGCGCGGTGGCGGCGAGCACCTCGGTGACGGTCCGGGACAGCAGGTGCTCGACCTCCACGTAGCGCTGGGTGGTCTGGTAGCGGTCGCCGATGCCGATCAGCACCGGCACCATCACCTCGGTCCAGGCCGCCACCACGCCGCACTGGCTCACCGCGGTGCGCAGGATCTCCCGCATGCCCGGCGCGTCCAGTCGCAGCGCGGCCCGGGCCAGCCCGCGAGCCGCCGCATCCAGCCGGACCGGCGCCGGATGCAGGGCCGGATCACCCTGCGGGGAGTTCCGGGCCCAGGCGGCGGCCTCAGCGGGCGCCACGCCCTGCGCGGTGAGCCGTTGCATGACCTGCAGGCGGCCCATGTCCTCGTCGGTGTAGCGCCGGTGGTGCCCGGGCTCGTGCCGGCTGGGGCCGAGCCCGTATCGCTGGTGCCAGGTGCGCAGGGTGGTGACCGCGACACCCAGGCGGCGGGCGGCGGCTCCGGCGCTCAGCGCCTCATCGGCCACCCGGCCCCTCCGTAAGCAGGGCAGCCGGTCGCTCCGCGAGGGTGTCCGGTTGCTGGGAAAGGCTGCCGAGCAGCACCTCGAAGACCCCGGCCAGCCACGGCGCGTAGGACTGCGGTGCGGCTGGCAGGTCGGCGCGCAGCGACGGCGGCGAGACCCACCGCAACTCGGCGATCTCGGCCGGGTCGGGCTCCGGCACCACCCCGTCGGGCAGGCGGCCCACCAGGACGTGGTCGTACTCGTGCTCGACCCGTCCGGTGACCGGGTCCGCCGCCCGGTAGGTGTACGTGCCGACCTCGGTCAGCGCGACATCGCGTACCGAAAGCTCCTCGGCGAGGCGGCGACCAGCCGCCTCCGTCACCGTCTCGCCGGGCCCGGGGTGGCCGCAGCAGCTGTTTCCCCAGCGCAGCGGGAAGCGGGTCTTCACCGCGGCCCGCCGCTGGAGCAGCACCCGCCCCTCGGCGTCCTGGAGGAAGACCGAGAAGGCCCGGTGCAGTCGTCCGGGTTCCTGATGCGCGTCGGCGACGGTGGCCGAGCCGACGGCCCGTCCGTCGCCGTCGACCAGCTCGACCAGGTGCGTCTCTCGCAGGCTCATGTTCAACCCCCTGTGATCCGGCTCGCGGCCAGCTTCCCGGAGATGAGCACCATCGGCACGCCGACACCGGGTTGTGTGCCCGAACCGGTGAAGACCACGTTGGGCAACTCGGGATGCAGGTTCGCCGGGCGGAACGGACCGGTCTGGGAGAACGTGTGCGCGGCCGCGAACGGGGTGCCCGCTGCCATCCCCTCGTCCGCCCAGTCGGCCGGGGTGATGATCCGCTCGACCTCCACGCCGTCCCGGAAGCCGACGTAGCCGCGCTGCTCCAGGGTGCGCAGCAGCTCGTCGGCGTAGCGCTGGGCGAGACCGCCGCGCCAGTTCATCGGGCCGCTCTCCAGGTTCGGCGCCGGCGCGAGCACGTAGTAGGTCTGCTTGCCGGGCGGGGCCGCGGCGGGATCGGTGTGGGTCGGGTTGGTCACCAGCAGTGACGGGTCGCTCATCAGTAGGCCCTGGTTGATCACCTCGTCGAAGGTGCGCTTCCAACCCGTACCGAAATGGATGTTGTGGTGGGCGATCTTCGAGTACGCCTGCGTCGAACCGATGTGCAGCACCACACAGGACGGTGAAAACCGCAGGCGGCGCGAGCGGCGCTCGGGCAGCAGGTCGCGGTAGGCGATGGGCAGGTCCGGGTTGAGCACGACGGTGTCCGCCGCTATGAACTCGCCACCGGCGGTACGCACGCCGGTCGCCCGGCCGTGCTGGGTGATCACCCGCTCGACGGTGGTGTCGTAACGGAACGTCACTCCGTGCTTCTCGGCGGCGCCGGCCAGCGCCCGCGGCACGGCGTGCATGCCGCCCTTGGGGTAATACACCCCGACCACCGAGTCGAGGTACGCGATCACCGCGTAGACGGCGAGCGCGTCGTGCGGCGCGAGACCGGCGTACATCGCCTGGAACGAGAAGATCCGCTGGGTGCGCGGGTCCCGGAAGTAGTCGTTGATCTTCGGCTGGAGCCGGCGGAACGCGCCCATCCCGAGCAGCCGCAGCAGGTTCAGGTTGAGCAGGTCGAACGGACTGTCCAGGTTCCGATCGATGAAGTGGTTCCGCTCCAGCTGCCACAGCTGCCTGGTGAAGTCGACGAACCGCAGGTAGCCGTCGGCCTCCCGGGGCCCGCAGACCCGGGCGATCTCGGCGGCCATCCGGGTGGTGTCCGAGCGGACGTCCAGAGTGGAGCCGTCCGGGTAGTACGCCCGGTACGCCGGGTCGATCGGCGTCAGATCCAGCCAGTCGGCGAGTTTCTCACCGACCGCGGCCAGCGGCTCGGCGATCAGTTCCGGCATGGTCAGCACCGTCGGGCCGGTGTCGAAGTCGAAGCCGCCGACCGAGAGCCGGCCGGCGCGACCGCCCGGCACCGGTTCCCGCTCGACGACGGTGACCTCGCGGCCGGCCGCGGCCAGGTGCAGGGCGCAGGAGAGGCCGGCCAGGCCGGCCCCCACTATCACGACACGATCGGTAGGTCCGGTCACAGTACGCACGCGGCAGCTCCAGGGGTGTGGGCACTCATCATGCCGGTCGCTGCGTGGCGACCGTGGCCAGCTCGACGAGCGTGGCCCGGGCCTCGTCGTCGATGGGCGCCGACGCCAGCGCGGCCAGTCCTTCGGTGACCCGGGACCGGATCATCTCCTCGACCCGGGCCGGCGCGCCGGTCTCCGTGACGATCGTCGCCTTCCGCTCGATCCCGGCCGACTCGAGCTCGGCGAGCTGGGCCGGGGTGGCCATCCGCCGGGCAAGCATGAGCAGCGCTGTCGGCTTCCCGGTGCGCAGGTCGTCGCACGCCGGCTTGCCGGTCACCGCCGGGTCGCCGTAGACCCCGAGCAGGTCGTCGCGCAGCTGGAAGGCCTCGCCCACGGCCAGCCCGTACGCGCGGTAGGCCTCGGTCACCTCGGCGTCCGTCACCCCGGCCAGCGCCAGCCCGAAGTCGAGCGGCCACTGCACCGTGTAACTGGCGGTCTTGTGCCGGGCGACCAGCAGGGCCCGGTCCACCGACCAGGACGACGGATCGGTCTCGCCGAGCACGTCGAGGTACTGCCCGGCCACCGCCTCGACGCGCATCCGGTCATACCGG
This sequence comes from Actinoplanes oblitus, assembly GCF_030252345.1. NCBI lineage: Bacteria > Bacillati > Actinomycetota > Actinomycetes > Micromonosporales > Micromonosporaceae > Actinoplanes > Actinoplanes oblitus. Next base: position 155,805 of record NZ_CP126980.1, read on the forward strand.
GCACGCACCTCGAGCAGGGTCACCGGCGGCAGCGGCGTGCGGGCGAGCAGCTGGTCGGCCCAGACCAGGCACAGGTCGCCGACCAGGATCGCGGCCGAGGAACCGAACCGGGCGCCGTGCCGGGCCCCGAAGATCCGGTGCGCGGTGGGCCGGCCCCGGCGGGTCGCCGAGTCGTCCATCAGGTCGTCGTGGACCAGCGCGAACGTGTGCATCAGCTCCAGCGCGCCGAGCGCCGGCAGCAGCGGCTCGGCCGACGCGCCGGGACCGGCGACGCCGCGCCAGCCCCAGTAGGCGAACGTCGGGCGCAGCCGTTTCCCGCCGGCCATCACCAGGTCACGGGCGGTGCGAGCGAAGCCGCCCAGGGCCGGGTCGACGGTGTCCAGGGCGGCGATCTGCGAGGCGAGGAAATCGGCGAGCGTCCCCTCGACGGCATTGACCAGCCCGGCGTGGGAGACGTGCTGGCGGGGTATCGCACTCAGGCGATTTCCCTCGAGGGTGTCATTGGCCACGCTCAGTACCGTACCCTAACTTTCGGATGTTGCGTCGATTCGTGCGTCGATTTACCGGAGGACCGGGATGGATACCGACCTGGCGGCTGCCTACGAGCGCTGCCGAGAGCTGCACCGAGAGCACGGACGCACGTACTACCTGGCGACCCGGTTGCTACCGGCCTGGAAGCGCCGGCATGTCCACGCTCTGTATGGATTCACCCGATTCGCCGACGAGATCGTCGACCGGACCGAGTCCCAGCCGCCCGCCGAGCGCGCCGCCGCGCTCGGCGCCTGGTCCGACCGGTTCCTGGCCGGCCTGCGCGGCGAGCCGGTCGACGACCCGCTGCTGCCGGCCGTGCTGCACACCATCGCGGTCTTCGACCTGGACCTGGACGACTTCGAGAAGTTCCTCCGCAGCATGGCGATGGACCTCACCGTCAGCCGCTACCCCACCTACGCCGACCTGCTCGACTACATGGAGGGGTCGGCCGCCGTGATCGGCACCATGATGCTGCCGATCCTCGGCTCCTCCGACCCGGCCGCCGCCCACGAGCCGGCCCGGCAGCTTGGCCTCGCCTTCCAGCTGACCAACTTCATCCGGGACGTCGGCGAAGACCTCGCCCGCGGCCGGATCTACCTGCCCGAGGAGCACCTCGCCGAGTTCGGTGTCACCCCGGAGGACCTGGCCGCCGGGGAGGCCACGCCGGCGATCCGCGCGCTGATCAGGGCCGAGGTGGCCCGCGCCCGGGAGCACTACGCGGCCGCCGCGCCCGGCATCCCGCTGCTCGAACCGGCCTCGCAGGCCTGCATGCGCACCGCGTTCCAGCTCTACGGCGGGATTCTCGACGAGGTGGAGGCGGCCGGTTACGACGTCTTCGCCCGGCGTGCCACGGTGCCGAACCGCCGGCGGGCCGCGGTCGCCGTCCGCAGCCTGCTCACCCGGCCCGGCACCCCGGTCCAGCTGGCGGCCTGAGATGGCCGCCCGGATCGCGCTGCTCACCCGGGACCTGCGCGTCCACGACAACCCGCTGCTCAGCGGCGACGGCGAGATCGTCCCGCTGTTCGTGCTCGACCCGCGCCTGGCCGGGCTCTCCGCCAACCGGCAGCGGTTCCTGCACCAGTGCCTCGCCGACCTGCGGGACAGCCTCCGGGACCGGGGCGCCGACCTGGTGATCCGGGAGGGCGACCCGGTGGCCGAGACCGTCCGCCTGGCCCGGGAGGTGGACACGGCAACGGTGCAGGTGGCTGGCGATGTGACCGATTACGCCCAGCGGCGGGAGCGGCGGTTACGGACCGCGGGGCTGGACCTGCGGGTGACTCCCGGGGTCACGGTGCTACCGCCCGGGGCGGTGCGGCCGGCCGGTGGGGGCCAGTCCTATCGCGTCTTCACGCCGTACTGGAAATCCTGGGAGCGGACCGGGTGGCGGGAGCCCGCCGCAACCCCTCGCACGATCGCGATGCCGGACGGCATCGCGCCGGGCAGGCTGCCCGAGACGCCCGCCGGCGAGTCACCGGACGCGCTCGCCGGCGGCGAGACCGAGGCTCGCCGCCGGCTCCGCGCGTGGTCCGGAGAGCTTTCCCGGTACGCCGACGAGCACGACGACATGGCCGCCGACAACACCAGCAGGCTCAGCGCCTACCTGCGGTTCGGCTGCCTCTCGCCACTCGAACTGGCCCTCGCCGCGAAGGCCACCGACTCCCCGGGCGCACAGGCCTTCCTGCGCCAACTCGCCTGGCGCGACTTCTACTACCAGGTCACCGCGGCCTTCCCGAGGATCTCCACGCAGCCGATGCGGCCCTCCGCGGACACCACGTGGCGCTCCGACGAGGACGCACTCCAGCACTGGCAGGACGGGCTCACCGGGGTGCCGATTGTCGACGCCGGGATGCGCCAGCTGCGTGCCGAGGGCTGGATGCACAACCGGGCCCGGCTGATCACCGCGGCGTTCCTGACCAAGCACCTGGGCATCGACTGGCGGCTCGGCCTGCGCTGGTTCTCCCGCTGGCTGATCGACGGTGACGTGCCGAACAATTCCGGCAACTGGCAGTGGACGGCCGGCACCGGCAACGACACCCGGCCCTACCGCAGGTTCAACCCGATCCGGCAGGCGCAGCGATTCGACCCGCAAGGCGAGTACGTTCGTCGGTACGTGCCGGAGTTGAAGGACGTCGACGGCGGAGCCGTGCACCAGCCGTGGCGTCTGCCCGAGCCGGTGCGCCGCGGCCTCGACTACCCCGGCCCTCTGGAGTCACACCGGGACGAGGCGGTCTGGCTGCGGAACTGAGCTGCGGGGTCCACCGGCTGGTTGCGTCCGTCAAAACGTCCTCACCGGTGGACCTCGCGTCGGTTACCCGCTTTACCGGCGCTTGATGCTCCCCACCGACGCCCTCGCCTGGAGTTACCCACGCTCCGGTGACACGCGTTTCTGCTTAGCTGGGCGCATGGTTGAAGTGCGGCAAGTGGACGTGGTGGTCGTCGGGCTCGGTGTCGGCGGCGAGGAGGTCGCCGGTCGTCTGGCAGCGGCCGGGCTGAACGTGATCGGGGTCGAGCACCGGCTGGTCGGCGGCGAGTGCCCGTACTGGGGCTGCATCCCCACCAAAATCATGGTCCGGGCCGGGAACGCCCTGGCCGAGGCGCGCCGGATCCCCGGACTCGCCGGAAAGTCCACCGTGGAGGCGGACTGGGCGCCGGTGGCGCGCCGGATCCGCGACGAGGCCACCGACGACTGGAACGACAAGGTCGCGGTGGACCGCTTCACCGGCAAGGGCGGGACGTTCGTCAGGGGCACGGCATCGCTGGCCGGTCCCGGCCAGGTGCGGGTCGGGGACCAGGAATTCGCCGCTTCGCGCGGCGTGGTCATCGCCACCGGCACGGCCGCGGTGGTCCCACCCATCGAAGGACTTTCCGGTACGCCGTACTGGACGAACCGGGAAGCCGTGGAGGCGGCCACCCTGCCCGAGTCGATGCTGGTGCTCGGGGGCGGGGCGATCGGGTGTGAGCTGGCCCAGGCGTACGCGCGGTTCGGCGTGCGGGTGACCGTGATCGAGGGATCGCCCCGGCTGCTCGCCCAGGAGGAGCCGGAGTCGTCCGAGGTGGCCGCCGCGGCGCTGGCCGCCGACGGGGTGCGAGTCGAGTTCGGCACCCGGGCCGAGCGGGTGGCCTTCGACGGCGCCTTCCACGTGACGCTCACCGACGGGACCGTGCTGACCGGGGAGAAACTGCTGGTCGCGACGGGTCGTACGGCCCGGCTCGGCGGCCTCGGCCTGGAGACCGTGGGACTGGACCCGGCCGCCCGCTACCTCACCACCGACGAGCGGATGCGCGCCGGCGACAAGATCTGGGCGGTCGGTGACGTCACCGGCCATGGCGCCTTCACTCACATGGCGATGTACGAGGCGGACATCGCGGTGCGGGACATCCTCGGCGAGGGCGGGCCGGCGGCCGACTACCGCGCGCTGCCCCGGGTCACCTTCCTGGATCCGGAGATCGGCGCGGTCGGGATGACCGAGAAGCAGGCCCGGGACGCGGGGCTGAACGTCCGGGTCGGGTACGTGCCGCTGAACCAGACGTCGCGGGGCTTCATCCATGGACCGGGGAACGAGGGGTTCATCAAGCTGGTGGCCGACGCCGACCGGGGAGTGCTGGTCGGCGGGACCACGGCGGGGCAGGCGGGTGGCGAGATGATCGGGGCGGTGTCGGTGGCGGTGCACGCGGAGGTGCCGGTGTCGACGCTGCTCAGCTCGATCTGGGCGTACCCGACGTTCCACCGGGGTCTCGGGCAGGCGTTGTCGCCGCTCGCCGGTTCCTGAGCCGGCCAGGTTCCGCGTTTTCCTGCGCTGAGCTGGGGAGACGCGGGACACTGGACCCCGATTTGGAGGACCGGGAAACCGGCGGGTAATGTTTTGCGAGCCGGCAGGGAAACGGGCGAGCAAGCGGAGAGATCCGCAAGCGGCCGTCCTGCCAAATCCTCTGATCACGAGACCACGGCAGTGCTGTGGGCTAGCTCAGCGGTGGCCGTACTAGGTCAGATCGGCACCAACCGGGATAAACCGGTTGACAACGCCGGACCGGCCGAGTAACGTAGAGCGAGTGCCCCGGAGGGCGGGCCGCGAAAGCGGTTCTTCTGATGGTGTGCGGTTGTTCTTTGAGAACTCAACAGGGTGCTTGAAAAGCCAGTGCCAATTATGGCAATACCCCGGCTGATCATTTCGATGGTCAGTGGGAGATTCCTTTGGCAACATTTTTGTTGCCGGGACGCTTTACAACAGATTTTGTTGGAGAGTTTGATCCTGGCTCAGGACGAACGCTGGCGGCGTGCTTAACACATGCAAGTCGAGCGGAAAGGCCCTTCGGGGTACTCGAGCGGCGAACGGGTGAGTAACACGTGAGTAACCTGCCCCAGACTTTGGGATAACCCTCGGAAACGGGGGCTAATACCGAATATGACCTAGCTTCGCATGGAGCGTGGTGGAAAGTTTTTCGGTTTGGGATGGACTCGCGGCCTATCAGCTTGTTGGTGGGGTAATGGCCTACCAAGGCGACGACGGGTAGCCGGCCTGAGAGGGCGACCGGCCACACTGGGACTGAGACACGGCCCAGACTCCTACGGGAGGCAGCAGTGGGGAATATTGCACAATGGGCGGAAGCCTGATGCAGCGACGCCGCGTGAGGGATGACGGCCTTCGGGTTGTAAACCTCTTTCAGCAGGGACGAAGCGCAAGTGACGGTACCTGCAGAAGAAGCGCCGGCCAACTACGTGCCAGCAGCCGCGGTAAGACGTAGGGCGCGAGCGTTGTCCGGATTTATTGGGCGTAAAGAGCTCGTAGGCGGCTTGTCGCGTCGAATGTGAAAACCCGAGGCTCAACTTCGGGCTTGCATTCGATACGGGCAGGCTAGAGTTCGGTAGGGGAGACTGGAATTCCTGGTGTAGCGGTGAAATGCGCAGATATCAGGAGGAACACCGGTGGCGAAGGCGGGTCTCTGGGCCGATACTGACGCTGAGGAGCGAAAGCGTGGGGAGCGAACAGGATTAGATACCCTGGTAGTCCACGCTGTAAACGTTGGGCGCTAGGTGTGGGGGACCTCTCCGGTTCTCTGCGCCGCAGCTAACGCATTAAGCGCCCCGCCTGGGGAGTACGGCCGCAAGGCTAAAACTCAAAGGAATTGACGGGGGCCCGCACAAGCGGCGGAGCATGCGGATTAATTCGATGCAACGCGAAGAACCTTACCTGGGTTTGACATGTACGGAAATCCTGCAGAGATGTAGGGTCCTTCGGGGCCGTTCACAGGTGGTGCATGGCTGTCGTCAGCTCGTGTCGTGAGATGTTGGGTTAAGTCCCGCAACGAGCGCAACCCTCGTCCCATGTTGCCAGCATTCAGTTGGGGACTCATGGGAGACTGCCGGGGTCAACTCGGAGGAAGGTGGGGATGACGTCAAGTCATCATGCCCCTTATGTCCAGGGCTTCACGCATGCTACAATGGCCGGTACAAAGGGCTGCGAAATCGTAAGGTGGAGCGAATCCCAAAAAGCCGGTCTCAGTTCGGATCGGGGTCTGCAACTCGACCCCGTGAAGTCGGAGTCGCTAGTAATCGCAGATCAGCAACGCTGCGGTGAATACGTTCCCGGGCCTTGTACACACCGCCCGTCACGTCACGAAAGTCGGCAACACCCGAAGCCGGTGGCCTAACCCCTTGTGGGAGGGAGCCGTCGAAGGTGGGGCTGGCGATTGGGACGAAGTCGTAACAAGGTAGCCGTACCGGAAGGTGCGGCTGGATCACCTCCTTTCTAAGGAGCATTCTTCCGTCGAAAGATGGACAGAAATCCTGCACCAGCCGAATGTGTTGGTGAGGAGCTCACAGGCGGAGACACTGGCTAGTTTTAACCGGCAACGGTTTTGTGGTTAGTACAGCTCTTCGGAGCGTGGAATCCCACGGAATGCGGCTGGTAAGAGCGATGAGCACCCTGTTGGGTATCTGAAAGAACAACCCTTGTGGTTGGTCTTCAATGCCAGGCACGGCCTGGCCTCCCATACCGACTGCGGTTGCAGTGCTGGTGAGAGGCCGTGATGGTTGTGGGTTGGTCGTTGGTTGAGAATTGCACAGTGGACGCGAGCATCTTGTTTTCTGTGGTTAAGTTGTCAAGGGCGAACGGTGGATGCCTTGGCACCAGGAGCCGATGAAGGACGTGGGAGGCCGCGATAGGCCTGGGGGAGCTGTCAACCTAGCTGTGATCCCAGGGTGTCCGAATGGGGAAACCTGGCACGAGTCATGTCGTGTCATCCATGCCTGAATTCATAGGGCATGTGAGGGGAACGCGGGGAAGTGAAACATCTCAGTACCCGTAGGAAGAGAAAACAACCGTGATTCCGTGAGTAGTGGCGAGCGAAAGCGGATCTAGCCTAAACCTTTTGCGTGTGATAGCTGTCAGGCGTTGCGCAATGGGGGTCGTGGGACCTGCTTATCATGGCTGACATCATGGTGAAGAGTTATAAAGCTAGCTGCTAGTCGAATGGTGTGGGAAAGCCAGCCGTAGACGGTGAGAGCCCGGTAGACGAAAGTTTCTAGCCTCTTTGCAGTGTTCCCGAGTAGCAGCGGACTCCTAGAATCTGCTGTGAATTTGCCAGGACCACCTGGTAAGGCTGAATACTTCCTGGTGACCGATAGCGGACAAGTACCGTGAGGGAATGGTGAAAAGTACCCCGGGAGGGGAGTGAAATAGTACCTGAAACCGTTCGCCTACAATCCGTCAGAGCCTTTCGGGGTGATGGCGTGCCTTTTGAAGAATGAGCCTGCGAGTTAGTGGCATGTGGCGAGGTTAACCCGTGTGGGGTAGCCGTAGCGAAAGCGAGTCTGAATAGGGCGTTTTTAGTCGCATGTTCTAGACCCGAAGCGGGGTGATCTAGCCATGGGCAGGTTGAAGCGTGGGTAAGACTGCGTGGAGGACCGAACCCACCAACGTTGAAAAGTTGGGGGATGACCTGTGGTTAGGGGTGAAAGGCCAATCAAACTCCGTGATAGCTGGTTCTCCCCGAAATGCATTTAGGTGCAGCGTCGTGTGTTTCTTGCCGGAGGTAGAGCACTGGATGGTCTAGGGGGCCCACAAGCTTACTGAAATCAGCCAAACTCCGAATGCCGGTAAGTGAGAGCGCGGCAGTGAGACTGCGGGGGATAAGCTTCGTAGTCGAGAGGGAAACAGCCCAGATCGCCAGCTAAGGCCCCTAAGCGTGTGCTAAGTGGAAAAGGATGTGGGATCGCATGGACAACCAGGAGGTTGGCTTAGAAGCAGCCACCCTTTAAAGAGTGCGTAATAGCTCACTGGTCAAGTGGTTCCGCGCCGACAATGTAGCGGGGCTCAAGCACACCGCCGAAGCTGTGGCATTCACGACTAGTTCGTGGATGGGTAGGGGAGCGTCGTGCAGCGGGTGAAGCGGCGGAGTGATCCAGCCGTGGACGCTGTACGAGTGAGAATGCAGGCATGAGTAGCGAATGAAGGGTGAGAACCCCTTCCGCCGGATGACCAAGGGTTCCAGGGCCAGGCTAATCCGCCCTGGGTGAGTCGGGGCCTAAGGCGAGGCCGAGAGGCGTAGTCGATGGATAACGGGTTGATATTCCCGTACCCGCAAAGAAACGCCCAAGACGAACCCATCTGTACTAACCACGCAAAGCAGTGGCGGTCTTCGGACCAAGACTGTGGAGTCTGGGACCTTGGGTGGTAGTAGTTTAGTGATGGGGTGACGCAGGAAGGTAGATGATCCCGGCCGGTGGTTGTGCCGGGGTAAGCGTGTAGGCCGTACCGTAGGCAAATCCGCGGTGCATGTAGGCTGAGACGTGATGCCGAGCCGTTCTGGTGAAGTCATTGATCCTATGCTGCCGAGAAAAGCCTCTAGCGATGTTTCGAGCGGCCCGTACCCTAAACCGACACAGGTGGTCAGGTAGAGAATACCGAGGCGACGGGTGAACTGTGGTTAAGGAACTCGGCAAATTGCCCCCGTAACTTAGGGAGAAGGGGGGCCGGACGCGTGAAGCCCCTTGCGGGTGGAGCGTGGTATGGCCGCAGAGAGCAGGGGGAAGCGACTGTTTACTAAAAACACAGGTCCATGCCAAGTCGTAAGACGATGTATATGGACTGACGCCTGCCCGGTGCTGGAACGTTAAGGGGACCTGTTAGCTCTTCGGGGCGAAGCGGAGAACTTAAGCGCCAGTAAACGGCGGTGGTAACTATAACCATCCTAAGGTAGCGAAATTCCTTGTCGGGTAAGTTCCGACCTGCACGAATGGCGTAACGACTTCCCCACTGTCTCAACCACAGGCCCGGCGAAATTGCAGTACGAGTAAAGATGCTCGTTACGCGCGGCAGGACGGAAAGACCCCGGGACCTTTACTATAGCTTGACATTGGTATCTGAATTCGATTGTGTAGGATAGGTGGGAGCCGGTGAAGCTCGGACGCCAGTTCGGGTGGAGGCGTTGTTGAAATACCACTCTGTTGGGTTTGGGTATCTAACTTGCGGCCCTGATCGGGTCGAGGGACAGTGTCTGGTGGGTAGTTTAACTGGGGCGGTTGCCTCCTAAAGGGTAACGGAGGCGCCCAAAGGTTCCCTCAGCCTGGTTGGCAATCAGGTGTTGAGTGTAAGTGCACAAGGGAGCTTGACTGTGAGACTGACGGGTCGAGCAGGGACGAAAGTCGGGACTAGTGATCCGGCACTTGCGTGTGGAAGCGGTGTCGCTCAACGGATAAAAGGTACCCCGGGGATAACAGGCTGATCTTCCCCAAGAGTCCATATCGACGGGATGGTTTGGCACCTCGATGTCGGCTCGTCGCATCCTGGGGCTGTAGCAGGTCCCAAGGGTTGGGCTGTTCGCCCATTAAAGCGGTACGCGAGCTGGGTTTAGAACGTCGTGAGACAGTTCGGTCCCTATCCGCCGTGCGCGTTGGATACTTGAGAAGGGCTGTCCCTAGTACGAGAGGACCGGGACGGACGAACCTCTGGTGTGCCAGTTGTTCCGCCAGGAGCATGGCTGGTTGGCTACGTTCGGAAGGGATAACCGCTGAAAGCATCTAAGCGGGAAGCTCGCTTCGAGATGAGGTATCCCACCACCTTGAGTGGGTAAGGCCCCCAAGAGACTATTGGGTTGATAGGCCGGAGATGTAAGCACGGTAACGTGTTGAGTTGACCGGTACTAATAGGCCGAGGGCTTAACCACCCTAAATTTTCTGCTTGCGTCCACTGTGTGATTCACAGCAAACGAACAACCACCCTGATATGCCGGTGACGGTATGACAGGTTGCTGGTTGGTTCTGCTGATGGCTGTTTCGGTGGTCATAGCGGAGGGGAAACGCCCGGTTACATTCCGAACCCGGTAGCTAAGCCCTCCAGCGCCGATGGTACTGCACTCGGGAGGGTGTGGGAGAGTAGGACGCCGCCGGACTCAACGTATGGAAACGCCCACCCTTCGGGGTGGGCGTTTCTTTTTTGCTGCCCAAAAACAGGTAGAGGCCGGTCTGCTGCCCGAAACCGGGCCGGCGGCGGGATGCTGACCTGCCGGCCCGGGAAGGGCGGGACAACGGCGCCCTGCAGGAGGACCGGCGGCGCAGCCCGCGGGGGCGCAACGACGCCTTGCTCGAGGTCCGGCAGCGCGGCTTGCGGGCGGAACAAACGGCGTCTTGCGCGGAGTCCGGCGGGGCGGGATCACGACGCCTTACAGGGCGAGCTGACCGGTTAGGGCATGTGCTGCGGACGGCGTGTGCGGGCCGGAGGGCGATTTCAGGCGTTGGCCGGCTCGTGGCAGAAAGAAAACACCCCGCCCAGGGAACGGGCGGGGTGTTTTTGTTTCGGGAGCTGATGGGCGTACCGAAAGCGGGGTTAGATCTTGGTGATGTGGAGGCTGCGCCAGTCGACGAACTTGAAGTTGGTGCTGGTGCGGCCGCCGTCGGGGGTGTTCTCGCCGTCGTGGAGGACCAGCAGGCCCTTCGGGTAGCCGGGGAGGGCGACCGAGGTGGCGGCGGCGCCGTCGGAGTGCTGGACGCCGTCGACGCGGGGGCCGTCGGTGACGGCGAAGAGGGTGACCGGGCGGTTGGTGCGGCGGTCGTAGACGTAGAACGTGCTGTCGCCCTGGCTGGAAACGATCAGGTAGCCGTCGCGCTTGCCGGTGGCGTAGAGCGTGGTGCCTTCGACGTCCGCGGTGATCCGGCCCCCGAAGCCGGGGTCGTTCGCGGAGTCCAGCACGCACTCCTCGGCGTCGGCGTCCCAGGTCGCCGGCACGCCGTACTCTTTGACCTTCTCGACGATCCGCGGGATGCTGCCGAACGTGCCGCCCTTCAGATCGATCCTCCAGAGGGCGACGTCCTCCTGCGCGGCGTAGAGCACGCCCGCCTCGGCGTCCACCACCATGCCCTCGACCTGCGGGCCCTCACCCGGCTCGGCGCACGGTGACCAGGTGCCGCCGTTCGGCAGGCGGAACGAGCTCGGCAGGTCCAGGGTGTCCGAGGTGCGGTAGGTGACCTTGCCGTGCCGCTCCTCCAATCGGAAGATGCCGAGCCGGGTGCTGTGCCGGCGGCTGACCACGGCGTACCGGTCATAGGTGGCCAGGCCGTAACCGGTGGCCTGCTCCTCGACCTCGGCCTGGTCCTTCGAGAAGAGCAGCGGGACGTCCGCCGAGGTGACGTCGATCAGGCCGGCCGCGGTGATCCGGTAGATGCGCAGCTTGTCCAGGCCGCGGTCGGTGACGACGGCCAGGTCGACCTTCTGGTTGCCGAGCTTGAAGCCGGAGATGAGGTCGACGTTGTTGAAGCGTCCGCCGTCCGGCGTCGCGATCGTCTGGACCTCGCGGCCGGTGAGGTCGTAGACCCGCAAGCCGCCGTTCTTGGCCGTGCCGATCACCAGGCTGCGGGCCTTGTTCGCCGGGTTGACCCAGATCGCGGGATCGTCGGCGTCGGCATTACCGCCGGCCTCGTCGTGGTACAGGGCCGGGGTCTCGACCTTGGCGGTGATCTCACGGGCCGGTCGGCGCTCGGAGCCGTAGGCCGGTACGCCCGCGGCCAGCGTAGTCAGCGCTACGAGTGCGGCGATTCCGGAAGTACGTTGCATGGTCTGCACGATCCCTGATCTACCTGTCTTCCGGGTGGCCGGAGACTGAACAGGCCACCCACCCGTGATCCACTTGTGATCTTGGATGGTCCGCAGTCCCGCCAGGTCGTTATCCGGCCGTTATGAAGCGTTCCGAACCCGCGTCGCGAACCGCGCATCGCATCTGATGACAGCAATACGGGGAGCTTCGAAAGAGGAAGACATGACACGGCGTGGACGAGCACGGCTGCTACGAGCGGGTCACCCGGAGCGTGCGCAGTATGTCGTCGGTGCGGTCGGCCTCGTCGTCCTGCCGGATCTGAAGGTAGACGCCGCGGCCACCGGGGCCGGTCAGCAGCACCTCGGTGTACGAGAGGGCGGTGCCGGCACAACCGGTCCAGCGCCGGGCCGACCCGCTCAGCTCGCCGGCCGAGACCCGCCGATCCGGCTGCCGGGTGCAGGAGCCGTGCACCGGCAGGGTGGCGTCCACCGGTTCCCGGATCCACCGGCCGGCGCCGGCCAGAACGGCCGGCGAGGCGGCCGCCGGATCGATCAGATCGGCGCCGACCTGGAGCCCGGGCTGTCCGCCGGCGGGCAGGCCGATCGACGCCGGGTCCCAGCCGCCGTCACGCAGTTGCCGGGACCAGGACGAGGGCACCGCGACCGACACGACGCCGTCCGCGGAACCGACCCGGGTCCAGCCGGGCGGGGTGCCGCCCGGGACCGCCGCTCCACCGGCCGCGGCCAGGGCGGCCAGGCACACGACCGCCCCGGCGACGCGGGCCAGCCGGCGGCTCGGGGAGGTGCTCAGCGCCTCGGCGAACGCGGCGGCGGTGGGCCAGCGGCGATTCCGGTCCGGGTCGAGGGCGCGGAGCACCGCCCGGTCGATCTGCCGGGAAACACCGGGACGCAGCTTGGACGGCGCGGCCACCGCACCGGGCCGGGGCGGCTTGCCGGTCAGCATCTCGTAGGTCAGGGCGCCTATCGCGTGCACGTCGACGCGGACGTCCAGGCCGCCGCCCGGCAGGCTCTGCTCCGGCGCCATGTAGCCGGGCGTGCCGGCCACCACGGTGAACCCGGAGGCCTGCGCGATCTCCTTGGCCAGTCCGAGATCGGCGACCAGCACCCGCTCGTCGCCGCGGACCGTGTCGAAGAGCACGTTCGACGGCTTCAGGTCGCGGTGCAGCACCCCGGAGTCGTGCAGGACGGTCACGGCCCGGGCGATGTCGGAGGCCGTGCGCAGGGCTGCCCCGATCGGCATCGGCCCGCCGGCCAGGCGGTCGGCCAGCGTGCCACCGGCCGCGTAGGTCATCACCTGGTACGGCCGGCCGTCCGGCAGCTCGCCGAAGTCGTGCACCCGGACCAGCCGTTCCGAATCGGCCCGGCGCAACACCTGGGCCTCCTGCTCGAACCGGGCCCGGACATCCGGGTGGTGCGCCCAGTTGTCGGCCAGCACCTTGATGGCCACCTGGGACTCGAGAACGTCGTCCTCGGCCAGCCACACCGTGGCGAACGCGCCGGAGCCGAGGCGTCCGGTGACTCGGTATCTACCGATCGTGGTTGGCGCGGGCACGTTCGTATTATGAACGTCACTGCAACGGGGAGAAGTTGATCTATGGCACGCGACGACGACCAGGAGGAACTCGCCCGGCGGGCGGCCGGCGGCGACCGGGTCGCGCTGGACACGCTGCTCGGCCGGATCCAGCCGTCGGTGCTGCGGCGATGCGCCCGGTTCCTGCCCTGCTATCAGGATGCCGAAGAGGCCTGCCAGGACGTGCTGCTGCAGGTGGCGCGGAACATCAGCAGATTCCGGGGGCAGTCGAAGTTCAGCACCTGGCTGCACGTGATCATCGCGAACAGTTCGCGGCAGACGTACCGGTCGCTGAAGCGGCGGGCGGTCGAGCAGGCACACGGGGTGCCGCCGATCGACGTGCCGGACGCCCGTACCACCAGCGTCATCGCCGGCTCCCGGCTTGACCTGCTGGACGCCCTGGACCGGCTGGAGAACCGCAATGCCGACCTGGTCGGGCCGATCGTGCTGCGCGACATCTGCCAGCTCGACTACCGCGAGATCGCCCAGCACCTGGGCATTCCGGAGGGGACCGTGAAATCCCGGATCCATCAGGGACGGGCCCGGGTGCGGGAGTATCTCGGCGCGGGTTGATCGGGGGCGCGCGGCTCCGCCTCGCAAGGCATCAGCTGCCCCATCTTCGTTCCGGACGCGCTGACTGGCACCGCCATCGACGTGACGGTTCGCGCCGTCGACACCGCAGGTAACCACGCCGACCTGATCACTCGGGTGCACGTCGTCGCGGTGACCTTGTCCGGCACACTCACGCCGAAGGCCGGAACAGCGATGCGTAGCGGACCCACGACCGCCACGCTGAGCGACATCCCTGCCGGGACAAGCAAGGTCGAGATGACGGATGGGCTCAACGGCGCCGTTCTCGCCACGCTCACTGCCGCGCCATGGGCCTTCACGTGGAACGCCGCCACGACCGCCGCCCCGCCGTGCTTCCGGCTCAGCGAAACGGCCGGCGACAGCACGACCTACTGCTCCAACTACGTCGTCTCCGACGAAGCTCCCGTGATCAACTCGGTATCGGTGTGGCACGAATTCGGCGGCGACCAGTTCGGCGGCAGGCAGGCCTGGTCCAGCCGGCTCGACCAGGGCAACGGCTGGATCGGCACCGACGGCACGATCACCTCGAACGCCACGGACAAGGTCGGCATCGATCACACCGAGCTGTGGGTCGACGGCGTTCTCCGCAGCAGCATCACCGGGCGGTGGGCCTCCTTCCCGTGGCACGACGCGACGCGCGGAAAGACCTCCGCGAACCTTGAGGTGCGCGTGACGAACCGGGTCGGCCTCACCACCATCAAGGCGTTTCGCCTGAATATCGACAATGCCGGGCCGGTGCTGCGGCTCACGCCGCGAAACGGCACGCTGCTGCGCGGCAACCAGGTCGTCGTGACCAGAACCGCGACCGACCAGCACCGGATCGTCCTGCCCGAGTCGGCCGGTTTCAGCTCCCAGACGCAGCCCTCGCCGCTGTCGTACTGCGACGTCCTGACCCGGCGCGCGGACGGCGGGATCCTGTTGACCTTCTCGGTTCACGACGAGCTCGGTAACCCGTCCACGGTCAACAGCTGGGTGACCGTGGACACCACGAAAGCCACGGTGGCGTTCGCGAAGGCGCCGAAGAACAAGGCCAAGGTCAAGGGAACCGTCAAGATCACCGCGTCGGCCAGCGACAGGTACGGCGTCGCCCGGGTCCAGCTGCTGGTCAACGGCAAGGTCGTCGCGACAGACACCACGGCGGCCTACAAGTTCTCGATCAACACCAAGAAGTACGGCAAGAAGCTCAAGGTCCGGCTGCGGGCGTACGACCGGGCCGGCAACGTGACCACCACGTCGGCGCGTACCTGGTATAGCCACTGATCTGACGCGTGATGGCCCGGTTTCGCTGGTCCAGCCAGCGCGCCATCGCGTGCTTCGCTCCGGGCGGTCATGGTGCATCGCCGTTTGCTGGAAGTCCCCAGCGGACCGGGCCACCCGCCAAGGCCCGCCCGGCGTCGAGCAGTGCTTCCCGCGTGGGGCGGGGCGTCCAGCCGGGCGTCTCGCGGGCGGCCACGTCGGAAACCCGCCGGACCACGTCGGCGCTGGGATTGGTGTGGTCGATGCGGGTGGCCCTCATGGGGACCAGCAACCTCCTGAGTCACCCTGCGGGGAAGGCTCCTTGCGGCCCCACCAGGTCGGGCCGTACTCACAAGAGGCACTCGACGGTAGCGACGTCCATCTTCATGCCGCCCATCTCGGTGAGCTGCCCTCCCTCCGCGGTAGCGAAGCGGATGGCGCGGGTTCGACCGCGTCGCAACACGAAAGTCCAGGCTATGCCCGCAAAAGCTGCGGAGGTGGATATCGCGTAGGCTGGCCTGGAGTTGCCAGGTACTCTGGCCTGGCGTCGCCAGGTACTCTGGCGCGCTGCGGGCTGCTAGCTCAATGGCAGAGCTGAGGACTTTTAATCCTTAGGTTCGGGGTTCGAATCCCCGGCGGCCCACCATTCTTTACCTGGGGAAACGCTGTTTCCTCATCGATTTCGCCGTTGTGGGTGGCTTCGTTTCCGGGGAGCGGAGCTACCTGGCAGCGACTCGGCTGGCCCGCCGGATGCGCGTCGCACCAGGGCGGCGGCTTCAGCGCACGACGACCTCCGCCGTCTTTTAGCCGGCCTTGAGGTCGGGCGGCGAAAGGTTCCGGTTGCCCCCGTCCTCCGGTCCGGGCTGCCCTCTGGCCAGCGCACGGCCTCTTCCCGACCACCACCAGCCCTGCCTTGATCATCAACTTTTGTTGACGGCGATCTTGCTATCAACTAAAGTTGATGACATGGTCGAGTTCCCATCACCGGAGGATCCGGAGGCCGCGCTCGCTGCCGTCGTGGCGCTGC
This sequence comes from Actinoplanes oblitus, assembly GCF_030252345.1. Lineage (NCBI taxonomy): Bacteria > Bacillati > Actinomycetota > Actinomycetes > Micromonosporales > Micromonosporaceae > Actinoplanes > Actinoplanes oblitus. Next base: position 171,808 of record NZ_CP126980.1, read on the forward strand.
GACGTCTCGCCAACCAGCTGGAGCGCGACGCGGTCGAGCACGCGCTGCGGCAGGGATGGACGTGGGCCCACATCGGTCAGGCACTCGGCATCAGCGCCCAAGCCGCCCACAAGAAGCTCGCCCAGAAGGTCGCACAGGAGAGAGACGCCAAGTGAAGCTTCCTCGTCCCATCCAGGACATGCGCACCATCAAGACGCTGCTCACCGCGGCGGAGTCCGAGGCGCAGCGCGCCGGTGACGACCTGCCCGGCCCGGAGCATCTCCTGCTGGCCGCGTTCGACCTGCCCGACGGCACGGCGCGGCTCGCGTTCGAGCGGGCCGGGGCCGACCCGGCCGGGTTCCGGGCGGCGGTCAACGACGCGCACCGGCAGGCGATCCATGACCTCGGCGTGCAGGTCACCGGCTCGGACCGGGCGCTTCCCGAGGCTGCCCCGGCCACCGGGCCCTATCGGCTGACCGCGCCCGGCCAGGAGGTCTTCCAAGCCGCGGTGCGGCTGGCGAAGGAGAGCCCACGGTCGCCGCTGCGCGGTGCGCATGTCGTCGCCGCGATCGGCGGGCAGGAACGCGGCACCGTGACCCGGGCGCTGCGCACACTCGGCGTCGACCGCGCCGCGCTGGCCACCGCCGCCGGCGAGGTCCTCACCGAGCGGTGAGCTCGGCCTCCCGGGCCGCTCGGAGGACGGCGCGGACGCCATCCCGGCCAGACCGGAGAATCCTGACGGAAGGACATTTCATGAAACACCGTCTCCTGGCCGTCGCCATGGTCGGGATCCTCGGCGCCGGCGGGTGCGAGACGACATCGACATCCGAGGCGGCCCCGGCGACGTCCACCGCCGCCGACCGCCCCGGCCAGAGCGACCGGCTCCTGGCGCAAGCGTTGAAGGCCGACCAGCCCGGCTGCTCCGCCGCTGTCGGGTCCGACGGCACGGTCGTCTGGTCCGGCGCCCGCGGCGTCGCCGACATCGCCACCGGACGGCCGCTCACGACCACGTCGGTCTTCGACATCGCCTCGGTCTCGAAACAGTTCACCGCCACCGCGGTCCTCCTTCTCGCCGGTGCCGGCGAGCTGGCCCTGACCGATCCGGTCAGCAAGTACGTGCCGGGCCTGCCGGAGTGGGCCCGGACCGTTACCGTCGACCACCTCTTGCACCACACCAGCGGCATCGCTGACTACACGCATCTGCTCACCGCCGCCGGTCACGCCCTCACCGAGCCCGCGACGCAGCGGCAGGCCCTGGACGCGATCGCCGGGGCACCCCGGCCCTCCCCAGGCGCGTTCGCCTACTCCAACTCCAACTACGTGCTGCTCGCCGAAGTGGTGGCGGCCGCCTCCGGCCAACCGCTGCCACAGTTCCTTCAGGCACGGGTCTTCCGCCCGCTGCGGCTGGCGATGACGCTGGCACCCGCGGCACACGGCCCGCAGACCGCGGTGCCGTACACCATGCTGCCGGACCGCACATGGCAGCCGGCCGGATCCGCATGGACCCAGATCGGCGACGGGTCGATCCAGACCACCCCGAGTGAACTGGTGCGCTGGGCCGACAACTACCGCACCGCGGCCGTCGGCGGCGACGCCCTCCGCCGGGCGCGACTCGACCGCGCCGTCCCGACCGGCCTGCCCGACGGGTCGAAATACGGGGCGGGGATCACCGTCCACCCGGACGGCACCCTGAGCCATGAGGGCGGCTGGGCCGGCTACGCGACCCTGTTCGGCATCACCGCCGACCGCCACACCGCCATCGCTGTCAGCTGCAACGCCGCCGAAGCCGACATCGCCGCCGTGGCCACCGGCCTGCGTGACATCTGGACCCGCTGACCAGCAGCACGTCCGGTTCCGCCGGCCGGCACCGCGTCCGGCTCCGTCGGCCTGGCCCCCTTCCGGACCGCCGACCGGCACGGTTTTCCGGCCCGCCGACGTGCGTCACGCCTTATGGTGCACCCCACGGATTCCCGGTACGGCACCGAACCGCCCCGCTCCTAAGAGGTTCGAGGTGCGCGACGCCGGCGAGACCAGCAACGCGTGGATCGCCTCGCGGACCACCGCGGTCTTCGGGGCCTGGGTGCACCTGGCCGGCGTGTACGACGCGGAAGACAACACCATCGAGCTCTACGTCAACGGCGTCAGCCAGGGCACCCAGACCGCGCTGCCGGGCTGGGCGGCGGACCGGAACCTGAACATCGGCCAGGCCACCTGGCACAGCGGGCGAGTTCGCCGGATACCGCTGGAGCGTGAACACGTCGAGCTCCGGCACGTACGACGTCAGCCGCCGCCCGATCGCCGCCGCCCGCCTCCTCTGACGGTGGAGCGGCAGCCCTGATACCGCATCGCCCGGAACGCGGCCGCCACGGTGACGGGCGACTCGGTGCCACCGACCTGACGACCTCACCCTGCGAGGAACACCCGCTCCTCAGTCGACGACGCGGCGGCGGCGGGAGAGCCGCACAACCTGGCCGGTGACCAGAGGTAGCAGGACGCCGGTGACCAGAGCCCCGAGCATCCCGGCGAGACATACCCGCAACTCGTTCGAGCCCACCGCCCGGACGGCGGCCCGGGCGAGCGGCTCCACGCCGTAGAGGCGCATCGTCTCCATCAGGGTGATCGGGGTGAGCAGGATCAGCAGGGTCCAGGCACCGCGGGCACGGCCGTTGATCGCGTCCCCCAGCGCGACCGCAACCCCGGCCGCCAGCACCGCCATGGCGGTCAGGTGCAGCACGTACGTGGTCGGCGTGAGATAGCCGCAACAGAGGTGGTAGCCCCAGGTCGACGTCTCCCAGATGCTGCCGACCGGCTCCGATCCGCCGAGGATCGGAGCCGGCAGGTGCGCCCCGGCCGCCAAGACGGCGGCGACGGTGACGCCGAGTGGAAGCAGCCGGACCGGCCACGACGGGGAACGCGGCGCGGCGAGGGCCAGGGCGCTCAGCGCGAACAGCGGGATCAGCAGGTAAGCCGGCATTGCCACCACGGGCATGCCGATCGCGGCGCGGGTCAGCAGCACCCCGGTGACCAGCAGCACCGCGACGACACCGGCGATGCGGGCGAACCGGCCCGGACGGGCGGCGAAGGCCAGCACGGACACCAGGCAGCCGAGGTAGGCGAGCGCGGCCGGGGTCCGGAACGGACCCACCGGGAGGTCGACCGAACTGGGCCAGAGATGCTGGATCTCCACGGTGGCCAGGTAGTAGACGGAGATGGCACCGAGCGCGGCCAGGGCGATCACCGCAGCCGCGGGCAGCCCGTCGGCGACGCCGCTGAGCCCGGCGGCGCGCAGGCGTTCACGCAGTCCGCCACGGATCAGGTCGACGGCGTCGGACGGGCGCGGCCGGCTGCGGTTACCCGCCATCTCGAGGTAGAGATCCACCAGTTCGTCGCCACGCTCCCGCCGGTAGCGGCCGGGATAGGCGAACATCAGGCGGCGGTATGCGGTGCTCAGGTCGCTCATGCGAAGCCCACCGCCGTCCGCGGGGCCGGCGCGATCCCGCCGAGACCGCGCAGCTTGGCGGTGGCCGCCTCGACGTGCCGGCGCATCCGCTCGGTCTCGGCCCGCAAGGCGCGCTCGCCGTCTGGTGTGATCCGGTAGTAGCGGCGCAGGCGTCCGTCGACGACCTCCTCCCGGTCGCGGGCGACCAGGCCGTCGTCGGCGAGCCGGTCCAGCGCGCCGTAGAGGGTGCCGGGTTTGAGGGCGACACGTCCGTCGGACAGCCCGTCCACCTCGGTGATCAGACCGTAACCATGCCGGGGCTCGTCGGCCAGGGCGGTCAGGATCAGGAACGTCGGTTCCCGCATGGGGTACGTCATGATTGCCACTATATATCGTTCACGAAGATATGCCCGCGTCGGCCGGCCTGCTCGGCCGGGCACGCGAGCTGACACATAGCACGGGAGATGACCGCCAGGCTGGTCCGGGCTGCGCCGATCTAGGCCGCCTGGCCCGGTCCGGGTGGCTTGCGCTTCGCGCTTCGGGTACGCGTGACGGTCGCCCCGGAAGGCACCCGGTCGGGGTAAGCGGGTCGTCGGGGCGGGGCGGACGAACGGTCTTGTGGCGCACTCTTGGGTGTGTATTCGCTGGTCAGGTTGGCATTGGCGTGCAAGGGTCAGTGCGGCGTGACGTGGTGGGATGGGGCCCGCCCGGCACGTTCGGGAACGGAGTGTTGTGGTGACTGGGTGGGATGACGAACAGCTGCGAGCCGGGTTCCGGTCGATGATGTTGCTGGCTGCGCTGGTGGATCGGGGTGGGCGGCCGGCGGGGGTGTCGCCGACCGTGCGGCTGCTTCCGGGGGAGAAGCAGTACGGGTGGTTCCCGGCGGACGTGGCCGGGGACGGGCGCCGAGTGGTGGCGATCACCGATCAGCGGATCATGGTGGGGGAGCGGCAGTGGTCGCTCCGGGTGCTGACCGAGGTGCTCAGCGAGCCGGCGGACTGGGCGGTCACGCTGCGGATGCGGGGGCGGCGGGAGCCGTTGACGCTGAGCGGGCCGTGGGTACCGTGGCTGGGTGTGGTGCTCTGCGCGGAGTTGTACAGCGCGGCGTTCCCGCCCGAGGAGGCGACGATCCCGCCGGTTCTTCCGCGGGGCGAAACGGTCCTCCCGCACCGGGATGGTGCTCCCGCGGCCGGGGAAACGGCCTTCCCGCGGGGCGGGGTGGGGCGGCTGCTGCCGGGGCCCCGGATGCCGGCGCGGTCAGTAGACCCAGACCTTGGTCTTCAGGGGCAGCGCGTCGTTCTTCCACATCCAGTTCATCGCGGCGATCGACACCCGGGCGCAGCCGTGTGAGGCGGCGTAGGGCGGAACGCTGGTCGCCCCGTGCACGGCGATCCCGCCGTTGAAGTATTTCGGCCGCCAGAGCAGGCCCAGCGGGGCGTGCCGCCAGCCGTCGATCTGCCGGCTGACCTTGAACTTGCCGCGCGGGGTGTCGGCCAGATGGGTCTCACCCTCCGACTCGTAGTACTCGTTCGAACCTGTCGAGGTGTTGAAGACCTGGGTGATCCGCCCGTCCTGGACCAGCATGAGCAGCTGCCGCTTCAGGTCGATCTCGACGGTCCGGCCGCTGGTCGACCTCGCTTTCGGTAGCACGCCGGCATCCAGCGCCTTACGGGTTTTCGGGCCGACCGTGCCGTCCCGGCCGATCCCGGCGGCCTTCTGCAAGGCGAAGATCGCCTGCTGGGTGGTCCCGCCGAACTTGCCGTCGGCCTTGCCGTTCCAATAGCCCAATGCGGTCAGCCGCTGCTGCAGGGCCAGCACATCGGCGCCTTTGGCGCCGACCTTCAGCTTGCGCGCCGGCGCCACGGGGGTGGACGGCGCGGCGGAGGAGGGCGGTGCGGAGGGTGCGGCGGTCCCGGTGGGCCCGCTCGAGGAGATTTCCGGTACGGCGGAGGACGTGCCCTGCGCGGTCGGCGAGCCGGAGTCGGAGTCGCAGCCGGCGGCCAGGGTCAGCGTGGTCATCGCGGCGACCGTGAACGCCAGAACTCTCCGCACGGGGCCTCCCTCGTCATCAGCCGGGTCAGTGTAGTGACCTATTTACAACCGTCCACCGATCATCTCGGATCGTCCACCCGCCCGGGTGGTGACCGGGACCGGGGGACGACGGGGGTGAAAAAGAGTCAAGTAGTCTTCGGCTATGTCGTGGAAGGCGAGCGCCCGGCACGGCGTGCGGGAGGCGCCCGGGGGCTTCGCCCTCATCCAGGAGTTGCTGAACACTCGCGCGGCGATGTCGTACGGGCCGGACCTGCTGGGCACGGTGGAGGACGCCCAGTGGTGGGTGACCGACGCGCTGGGTGCCTGGTCCCGGGTGTCCGGCCTGCCCGCCCCGACGCTGCTGCTCTCCGCCGGTGACCTGCGGTCGCTGCGCCGGCTGCGGTCGGCGTTCGAGCAGGTGGTGCTGGCCGGGTCGAACCAGGAGCCGCCCGGGGCGCTGCCGCCCGCCGACGTCGCGGTCAGCCTGGCACCGGACGCGGCCGGCTGGGTGCGGGTGGTGCCGACCGGCCGGGGCACCCGGTGGCTGGCCTCCGCACTCTGGGCCGAGGCGCTGCTCGCACAACAGGCCGGGGTCTGGCCGCGGCTCAAGCTGTGCCACAACACGGTCTGCCGGGCGGCGTTCTTCGACACCTCGCGAAACAACAGCGGTGTCTGGCACGACGTCAGCACCTGCGGCAACACGGCGAACCTGCGAGCGTTCCGGGAGCGGCGGCGCCTGCTCGGCCACAGCCAGGAGTTGCCGGTCGGCCCCGAGCAATAAGGCCGGCGCTCAGGAGGTGCGGATGCCTGAAGCCGGAGCGCTGAGGGGGCGCGGGTGCGGACGGCGGGGGCGTTGCGAGGCGCGGGCCCATGAAGGCCGGCGCGCGATCGGCGCGGGTGCCGCCGGGGAAAGACGGCGGGAACCATTGGCGCAGCTCGCGCGACTATGGATGCATGGCGTGTGAGCGGTGGCGCGAGATGCTGTCGGCGCAACTGGACGGCGAGGACGACCCGGTGACCCGGCCGCTGGTCGACGAGCACCTGGCCGGCTGCGCGGGATGCCGGGCCTGGCTGGACGCGGCCGCGGCGGTGAACCGGCTGACGCGTACCGGAAAAGTCCCTGACGTGCCGGATCTCAGTGCCGCCATCCTGGCCGCCCGGCCGGCGGCGCCGGCCAAGGCGCCGCGGCGCCGCCTGCCGCTCGCCGCGCTGCTGTATGTCGCGCTGGCGCTGGTCGGGGCGGTGCAGATCATCCTGGGGCTGGCGCAGATCGGTGGGGCGTCCAGCGCCGGGCACGTGCATCTGGGGCTGTCCGCCGCGCCCGGGCACCTGTGGAACGAGTCGGCCGCGTGGAATGCCGCGGTGGGCACGGGATACCTCTTCATCGCGCTGCGGCGGACCCGGCCGGTCGGGCTGGTGCCGATGCTCACCGCGTTCGTCGGGATGCTGCTGCTGCTTTCGGTCAACGACCTGACCGGGGGCCGGGTGGACGTCGCGCGGCTGGTCGGTCACGGCTTCGTGATCGTGGGCTATCTGCTGGTGGTGGCGCTGTCCCGGGGCGCCGGCGGGTCGGTGCGGCCACCCGGGGCGCGGGCCGGGGCCGGGTGGCGTTTCGACGGAGCGGCCGGCGAGGAGACCGAGGCGCCGGGGACGCGACGGCCGGGGCTACGGGTGGTGCCGCCAGCCGGGCCGCTCACCGCTCGGGACTCCCGCGGCGATCGCGCGGCCTGAACGGAAGGTTTCGCAGGTCAGCGGGTGGATCGTGGCGCATCGAAGGCCCACCCTCCCAAGGGGGCAGCCCCCGCAAGCAGTATGGCGGAAATCCGTGGAGGCTTTCGCGTGCCCTGTGGGCAAGTCCCTGGTGTGGAAAACGCGGTGGACCCGGTCAGCGGGGCGGGCGGACGGAGAGCTCCCGCCACTCGTCCGGGCCGTTCAGCAGGGCACGGACCATGTCGAGGGCGGCGTCCTCGCTGTCGTACTCAAAGAAGTGCGAGGCGCCGTCGGAGCCGCCGGCGCGCTGCTCGACGTACCACTGGTCGCCGTTGGTGCGGAGGTAGACGTCCTTCCGGGCGAGACGTCCCCATTTACCGTTCCACCAGTGCTTACGCTGCTCCATCCCGGCACTGTATCGAACATCTGTTCGAACCGTGCCGGGAGGGCGGATCTTTTCCGACTGTTTTAGCGCGGGGGCTCCTGGCGGCGCTGCAGGATGTCGTCGACCGCGCTGCCGTAGACGTTGCCCTGCTGGGCGTGCCGGCCGTCCCGCGACTGGGCGACCAGCGCGTCCCGGATCTCGGTGAGCAGCTTGACCTCTTCACTGGGCGCCTTCGGCGGCGGCTCCTCGCCACGGCGGCGCCGCTCGGCCAGCGCGTTGAGCGGGAAGACGACCAAGAAGTACAGCGTGATCGCGGTGAGCAAGAAGGTGATCAGCGCGTTGACGAAGGCGATCACGTCGAACGGGATGCCGTGGAGCGAGGGAGTGCTTGAGGGGTCTCCCTTGAGACCATCCTTGCCGATGATCAGCACGGTGATCAGACGGATCAGCGGCTCCAGGAAGGACTTGGTGAACTGGGTGATCACGCTGGTGAACGCGGCACCGATCACCACACCCACGGCAAGGTCGACGACATTGCCGCGCATGATGAAGTCTTTGAAGCCTTGGAACATTTTCTTCACGGGCGCTCCCGGGGGGCCGAGGTCAATCCGGCAACGAGTTCCCGTCACCGGTCGGCGACAAACTACGCCGACCGGAACGTCCGTCGAATGTCAGGCGTCAGTCGAGCGCAGGCTCCTGCGCGCTGACCGCCTCGTCCACCGTCGGGTACGTGTGCAGCACCTCGACCAGACCGCTCACCTCGAGGATGCGCAGCACGCCCCGCTGCGGCGCGGCCAGCCGGACGGTGCCGCCGGCATCGTCGGTGCTGTTCTTGGCCCGGACGAAAACGGACAGGCCGGTGGAGTCGCAGAACGAGACCTCGGCCAGATCGAAGACCAGCCTGGTCCGGCCTTTCTCCAGCAGGTCGCTGATCTGGTCCTGCAGTTGCGGGGCGGTGGCCATGTCGAGCTCACCGGCCACCGACACGACGACCATGTCGCCGCGCTGTTCGGTCTGCACCGTCAAGGACATTCGGGGACCCTTCTGTTATTGCTGAACGGTACTCCAAGTACCGGGGGATGTGCGCGGTGGGACGAGGGCCTTGACCTCGCCCGTTAGTTGGTCTACAGCAATTAACGGACATCCTGATGGTAAAGTCCGGCCGTTGCGCACGGATCGTGTGGTTGGGGGAGGCAGCGGTGGCGCTGAGTCCGGACGAGTCGGGTCGCTTCGCGAACCTGCTCAAGGAGCACGCCGACGGGCTGGTGGCCCGGTGGGCGGAGCTGGTCGGAGTCAGCCTTCAGGGCCGAATGACCCGGCCGGAGCTGGAGCGACAGACCCGGGAATTGCAGAAAGGTTTTCAGCAGGCGCTCGCCGCGGGTGCTCAGGACCTCGCTGACGAGGAGGCCGGTGAGCTGCGCGCTCATCTCAGCGAGCTGTCCAACAACCGGGCCCGGCAGGGTTTCTCGGCCACCGAGACCGCGGTCAGCGTGTTCACGCTGAAGGACGTGGTCCTCGAGGTGCTCGGCGACCAGACCGACGCGCGGACCCTGCGGGACTACGTGTCCTTCGCCGCCTTCGTCGACCGGGCCGCGCTGTTCACCTTCGACAGCTACGTCCGGGTGCGCGAGTCGCTGATCGCCGACCAGGCCGAGCAGCTGCTGGAGCTCTCCACCCCGGTGGTGAAGCTGTGGGAGGGCGTGGTGGCCGTCCCGCTGGTCGGCACCCTCGACTCGGCCCGCGCCCAGGTGGTGATGGAGCGGCTGCTGCAGACCCTCGTCGACACCGGCTCGCCGTACGCGATCATCGACATCACCGGCGTCCCGGCGGTCGACACCCAGGTGGCCCAGCACATCCTGAAGACCGTGGTGGCCGCCCGCCTGATGGGTGCCGACTGCATCATCTCCGGTATCCGCCCGCAGATCGCGCAGACCATCGTCGCGCTCGGCATCGAGTTCGGCGACATCGCCACCAAGTCCTCGCTGGCCGACGCGCTGCGCTACGTCCTGGGCAAGAACAGCTACCGGGTGGTCGGCGCCAAGCGGACGGAGCGCTGACGTGGAGCGCGTCCCGGTCCTGAAGATCGGCGACTTCCTGCTGGTCTCCATCCAGATCGACATGGAGGACCAGACCGCCCTCCAGCTCCAGGAGGACCTGGCCGAGAAGATCGTCGTCACCGGCTGCCACGGTGTGATCATCGACATCAGCGCGCTGGACATCGTCGACTCGTTCGTCGGCCGGACGCTGGCCACCATCGCGTCGGTCTCCCGGGTGCTGGACGCCGAGACAGTGGTGGTCGGCATGCGCCCGGCGGTGGCGATCACCCTGGTCGAGCTGGGCCTCTCGCTGCCGGGGATCCGGACCGCGCTCAACGTCGAGCTGGCCATCGAGATGCTGGCACGCACCCGCACCGAGGCGGAGATGCTGCTCGGTGACGACGACGAGGACGAGGCCGACCAGGCAGCGGTAACCACGCCGTGAACGAGGAGAGCCGGCGGATCCCGGTCGCCACCGACCAGGACGTGGTCCGTGTCCGGCAGTTGGTGCGGACGGTCGCGGTGGAGGCCAAGCTCTCCCTGGTCGACCAGACCAAGCTGGTCACCGCGGCCAGCGAGCTGGCCCGCAACACCCTGGTCTACGGCGGTGGCGGCACCGTCGAGGTGAGCCGGGTGCGCAACGAGATCCGGGCCGGCATCCGGATTGTTTTCGCCGATCAGGGGCCGGGTATCGCCGACCTGGAGCTGGCCCTCACCGATGGGTACACCACCGGTGGCGGGCTCGGTCTGGGACTCAGCGGCGCACGCCGGCTGGTCGACGAGTTCGCCATCGAGACCGCGCCCGGCGCGGGGACGACGATCACCGTGACCAAGTGGTGTCGATGACTGAAGGAGCGGTGGTGTCCGTACCCGAAGGACTCCTCGACGAGGGAGTCTGGTTCCGGGTGGAGGCCGCCGGGACAGCCGCCGCGGTACGCCGTGCCGCGGAACGGCTGGCCAGTGAGCTCGCCATGCCGGAGCAACGCATAGCGGAACTCTCCATCGTCGCCGCCGAGATGGCCGGCAACCTGGTCAAGCACGCCCTGCAGGGCACCATCCTGGTTCGCGCGGTCCGCGTCGAGGCGCAGGCCGGCGTCGAACTGATCGCCATCGACAGCGGCCCGGGGATGCCCGACGTGCCGCACTCGCTCGGCGACGGGCACTCCACCGCCGGCACCCTGGGCATCGGGCTGGGTGCGATCCAGCGCCAGGCCAGCCGCTGGGACCTGCACTCGCTGCCGGGCCGCGGGACGGTGCTGGTCGTCCAGGTCTGGCCGGGCTCGCTGCCGGCGGTGCCCTGGGCGGCCGGGCTGACCAGGCCGATCACCGGGGAGACGGTGAGCGGCGACGCGGTGGCCGCCCGGGAGACCGACGGCCGCCGGCAGCTGCTGGTCTGTGACGGGCTGGGGCACGGCGGACTGGCCGCGGCCGCCTCGCGGGAGGCGGTACGAGTGTTCCGGCAGACCGCCGCCGCGCCGCCGGCGATGGTGGTGGAGGCGCTGCATCGCGCGCTCGGGCACACCCGCGGCGCGGCCCTCGCCGTCGCCGAGCTCGACCAGGCGGCCGGCCTGGTCCGGTACGCCGGGCTGGGCAACATCGTCGGCACCGTGTTCGACACGGTCGGCGGGCGGCGCGGCATGATCTCGATGCCCGGCATCGCCGGTCACCAGCGCCGGCGGATCCGGGAGTACGACTATCCCCTGCCTCCCGGAGGGATAGTGGTGATGCACTCGGACGGCGTGGTGGACCGCTGGAATCCGGCGGAGTACCCCGGACTGCTGACCCGCTCGCCCGAGGTGATCGCCGGTACCGTGTTGCGCGACGCCGGTACCCGCCGGGACGACGCCGGCGTTATCGTGGCCCGGTTGCGATGAGCGCGCCCGAGCCTCTCATGCGCATGCGCCTGCGGGTCGAGCAGGACATCTTCTCGATCCGTCAGCTGGGCCGGGAGGTGGCCCGCGCGGTCGGCATGGAGTCGCAGGACCAGACCCGGGTGGCCACCGCGCTGAGTGAGGTGGGCCGGGTGCTGCTCGCCGAGGGGCCGGACGCGGACGTGACGTTCACGGCGGACCCGCACGGGGTACCCAGTCTCCAGGTGACAATGGCACACTCGGCGACCGGCGGCGCAGCCCGGCTGGCCGAGCAGTTGCAGCAGGTCGGCCGCCTGGTCGACATGATGGAGGTCGACGATGGTGGTCCCGGCACGACGGTCCGGATGGCGCGGCGCCTCCCTCCCGGCGCGCCAGTACTGACCCGGACGCGGATGGACGAGATTCGTGCCGGGCTGGCTCAGCACGTGCCGGGCAGCCCGCTGGACGAGTTGGCGGTGCAGAACCAGCAGCTCATCGCGGCCCTGGACGAGGTGCGCGCGCAACGCGACGATCTGGCCCGGCTGAACGCTGAGCTGGAGGAGACCAACCGCGGCGTGATGGCGCTCTATCACCAGCTCTCCGACGAGCTGGAGGAGACCAACCGCGGCGTGGTCGCGCTCTACGCCGAGCTGGACGAGAAATCGGTGCAGCTGCGCACGGCCAGTGAGGCGAAGAGCCGGTTCCTGGCGAACGTCAGCCATGAGCTGCGGGCCCCGGTCACCGCGATCATCGGGCTGGGCCGGTTGCTGGTCGACTCTTCCTCGGACGAGCTGACCGAGGAGCAGGCCCGGCAGGTGGAGCTGATCCGCACCTCGGCGAGCGACCTGCTGACCCTGGTCAACGGCCTGCTCGACCTGGCCAAGGCGGAGGCCGGCCGGATCGAGCCGAACTGGTCCGAGGTCGACCTCAAGGCGATGTTCGGCCAGCTCCGTGGCACCCTGCGCCCGCTCGCCACCCGGCCCGAGGTGGATTTCGTGGTGGACGAGCCGGCCGTGCCGACGCTGCGCTCCGACGAGGTGCTGCTCGCCCAGGTGCTGCGCAACCTGCTGACCAACGCGCTCAAGTTCACCGAGTCCGGCTCGGTGCGGCTGAGCGTGCGGCGCGCCGGCACCGAGGTGGTCTTCGTGGTCGCGGACACCGGCACCGGCATCCCGCCCGAGCTGCACGAACGCATCTTCGAGGAGTTCTACCAGGTGCCCGGCAGCAAGCCGATCAGCGGCAAGGGCACCGGCCTGGGCCTGCCCTACGCCCGGCGGCTGGCCGGGATCCTGGGTGGCGGCCTGCGGGTCGATTCGGTTCCGGGGGAGGGCAGCACCTTCACGCTCCAGCTGCCGGCCGGGTCGTCATGACCCCTGAGCTGCCGCGCGCCGGAAAACGCGGGCAGGGCCACGGGAAAGCCACCGTCCTGGTCGTCGACGACAGCGCCACCAAGCGTTACCTGCTGGTCAGCTGGCTGACCCGGGCCGGGTTCACCGTGGTGGAGGCGGAGACCGGCGGCGAGGCGCTGCGCAAGCTGGACGCCGCCGCTGTCGACACCGACCTGGTGGTCCTCGACGTCAAGCTGCCGGACATGAGCGGTTTCGACGTCTGCGAGAAGATCAAAACCGATCCCCGGTACGGCGTCCTGCCGGTGATCCACGTGTCCGCGCACGCCGTCGACGTCAACGACCGCACCCAGGGCCTGAACCGGGGCGCGGACGCGTACCTGGTGGAGCCGATCGAGCCGGACGAGCTGATCGCTACCGCGCAGGCCGTGCTGCGGTACTACCGGGCCCGGCAGCGCGCCGAGCTGCTGGCCGAGCGGATGGTCAAGCTGGCCGAGACCACCCTGGCGATCAACTCGGCGTCCACCCTGTCGGCGCTGCTGGAGGCGGCGGCCACCGGCGCGGTGGAGATCTTCGGCGGGCCGGTCGTGGTGGTGGCCGAGACGTCCGAGGGCGAGAGCCTGGCCGCGGCGGGGCCGCCCGCCGCCGTACGCAAATGGGCTGTTCCTCGTCATCGCGTAGCGGTGGGTTCGCTGGTCCGCACCGATGAGCCGGCCGACTGGGACGTCGTCGACTGGCCGGAGGGGGAGACCGTCGCGGTGGCCGCGGCCCGGCTGCGGATCGACCGGCCCCCGGTGTACGTGGCGGTCTCCGGCAGCTCGCAGACGCCCGGTTTCCCGGTGCTGCGGCAGCTGTCCCAGGCGGTGGCGGCCGCGGTGGAGGCGCAGCGGTCGTTCGACGAGGAGCACCGGATCGCCGTCACGCTGCAGCGCAGCCTGCTCCAGTCGAAGCTGCCCGACGTGCCCGGACTCGATCTGGCCGTGCGGTACGAACCGGCCGGCGCGCAGACCGAGGTGGGCGGCGACTTCTACGAGCTGACCGTGCTGGACGGCAAGCTGCTGGTGGCGATCGGGGACGTGGCCGGGCACTCGCTGCACGCCGCCACGGTGATGGCCGAGCTGCGGCACGCGGTCCGCGCCTACGCGGTCGAGGGGCACCCGCCGGGTGCCGTGCTGGAGCTGGCGAACCGGTTCATGCGTACCGTGCTGCCCGCCGACTCGGCCACCCTCTGCCTGCTCACGCTGGACCCGGCCACCGGCAAGATCCGGATGGCGTCGGCCGGCCACCTGCCGCCGCTGTTGCACATCGACGGCGAGGCGCGGTTCGTCTGGCCGCGCGGCGCCCTGCTCGGCCTGGACGCCCCGGTGCGCGGCGAGCTGGAGCTGGAGCTACCGCCCGGCGGGACGCTGGTGCTCTACACCGACGGCCTGATCGAGCGGCGGGACGCCGACATCGACGTCGGGTTGCGGGCCCTGGCGGCCTGCGCGGCCGAGGTGGAGCCGGACCTGGACGCCTTCTGCAGCCGCCTGCTGACTCGCCTGGGCGGCTCGGCGGACCAGGCCGACGACATCGCCGTTGTCGCGCTGCGCCGCGCCTGATCCGGCACCCGGAAAACCCTCCTCCGGGGGTGAGGTGAGCGGGCCGGGACCGGCGTGAGGGTGGGGCATGGCAAAGCACAAGCACGAGGACGGCCCGCTACCGCGGATGCGGGAGAAGGAGTATCAGCACGAACTGCGCCGCCTGCACGGCGAGCTGGTGGCCATGCAGGAGTGGACGAAGACCAGCGGCGCCAAGGTCTGCGTGGTGTTCGAGGGGCGGGACACGGCAGGCAAGGGCGGGGTGATCAAGGCGATCACCGAGCGGGTCAGTCCGCGGGTCTTCCGGGTGGTGGCGCTGCCGGCGCCGAGTGAACGGGAACGGTCGCAGATGTTCCTGCAGCGCTACGTCGCGCACCTGCCCGCCGCCGGCGAGGTGGTCATGTTCGACCGCAGCTGGTACAACCGCGCCGGGGTGGAGCGGGTGCTCGGCTTCTGCCGGCCGGAGCAGACCGAGCAGTTCCTCCGGCAGGTGCCGGGAGTCGAGCGGGCCATGGTCGACTCCGGGATCATCCTGATCAAGTATTGGCTGGAGGTCAGCCAGCAGGAGCAGACCCGTCGGCTGGAGAACCGGATCAACGACCCGCGCAAGGTCTGGAAGCTCTCCGACCTGGACCTCAAGTCGTACAGCCGGTGGTACGACTACTCGCGCGCCCGGGACGAGATGTTCCGGACCACCGACACGGCCTGGGCACCCTGGTATGTCGCGCACACCGACGACAAGAAGCGCGGCCGGCTCAACATCATCAGTCACCTGCTGAGCAGCGTGCCGTACGAGCCGCTCAAGCACCGCGAGGTGAGCCTGCCCAAGCAGCGCAAGGCCGGTGGGTACCGCGAGCCGGAGCGGCCCCCGCACCGGATCCCCGAGCCCTTCTGAACGATGCCCGGCAGGCGATGGTCGCACCAGCGCCTGCCGGAAGCGATCGCTAGGCGCCCGCGGCGCCGATGGTGTCGAGGACCCAGGCCAGGTTGAAGGCCTCCTCCCGCCACGAGTCGTAACGACCGCTCGGGCCGGCGTGCCCGGCGCCCATCTCGGTCTTGAGCAGGAACTGCCCCTCCGGAACCGTGGCGCGCAGCCGGGCGATCCACTTGGCCGGCTCGTGATAGAGCACCCGGGTGTCGTTGAGGCTGGTCACCGCGAGGATCTTGGAGTAGGGCAGCTTCGCGACGTTCTCATACGGGCTGTACGACTTCATGTACGCGTACACCTCGGCCGACTCGAGCGGGTTGCCCCACTCCTCCCACTCGGTGACGGTCAGCGGCAGCGACGGGTCGAGGATCGAGGTCAGCGGATCGACGAAGGGCACCTCGGCGAGGATGCCGGCGAACGTCTCCGGAGCCAGGTTGGCCACCGCGCCCATCAGCAGGCCGCCGGCCGAGCCGCCCCGGGCGACCAGGCGGTCGGCGCTGGTCCAGCGGTTGCGGATGAGCGCCTCGGCGCACGCCACGAAGTCGGTGAAGGTGTTCCGCTTGGCCAGCATCTTGCCGTCCTCGTACCACCGGCGGCCCATCTCGCCGCCGCCGCGGACGTGCGCGACGGCGAAGACCACGCCCCGGTCCAGCAGGGACAGCCGGGCGATGGAGAAGTACGGGTCGATGCTGTGCTCGTAGGAGCCGTAGCCGTAGATCACGGCCGGCGCCGAGCCGTCGCGCGCGACGCCCTTGCGGGCCACGATCGAGATCGGCACCCGGGTGCCGTCAGGTGCGTGCGCCCACTCGCGGAACTGCTCGTAGTCGGCCGGGTCGTAGCCGCCGAGGACGGGTTTCCGCTTGCGCAGCGTCATGGTGCGGGTGACCAGGTCGACGTCGTAGACCGAGTCGGGCGTGACCAGTGAGGTGTAGGTGATCCGGACCGACGCGGTGTCGTACTCCGGGTTGCCGCTGAGGCCGACGCTGTAGAGCGGCTCGGGGAACTCCATGTCGTAGGTGTCGGTGCTGCCGTCGCACATCACCCGCAGCCCGGTCAGCCCGTCCCGGCGCAGCGAGATCACGATGTGCCGGGCGAACGCGTCGACCGACTCCAGCCGGGTGCCGGGCTGGTGCGGGATCAGCTCGACCCACTCGCCCGGCGCGTCAACGGAGGTGTAGGCCAGGGCGAAGTCCTCGGCGTCCCGGTTGTGCAGGATCAGGAAGCGGTGACCGTGGTGCTCGATCTGGTACTCCACGCCCTGCCGCCGCTCGGCGATCAGGATCGGCTCGACGTCCGGGGTGTCGGCCGGGATCACGCGTACCTCAGAAGTGATCTTGCTTTGCGCGTCGATCACGATGAACTTCTCGCTGCGGGTGAGCTCGACGCCGACCCAGAAGCGCTCGTCGGTCTCCTGGTGGACGACGACGTCGTCGGCAGCCGGTCGGCCGATCACGTGCCGGTGCACCCGGTCGGGGCGCCACGCCTCGTCGACGGTGATGTAGAAGAGCATGCTGCCGTCGGCCGACCAGGCGCTGCCGTAGAACGTGTCCGGGATCTCGTCGGCCAGCACCTCGCCGCTGCGCAGGTCCTTGACCCGCAGCGTGAACCGCTCGTCACCGGCGAAGTCGGTGGAGTAGGCCAGCCAGTTGCCGTCCGGGCTGACATCGAACGTGCCGAGCGCGAAGAAGTCCTTCCCCTCGGCCAGCAGGTTCCCGTCGAGCAGCACCTCCTCGCCGGGGCGCGCGTCGCCCATCGGCGGGTCGGTCTCGCCCGGGCGGACCGGGACGCGGCAGTGGATGCCGTACTGCTTGCCCTCCTCGGTGCGGGTGTAATACCAGTACCCACCCTTGCGGCTGGGCACCGACAGGTCGGTCTCCTGGGTCCGGCCCTTGATCTCCTGGAAGACCTTTTCCCGCAGCTCGGCGAGGTGTGCCGTGGCGGCGTCGGTCCAGGCGTTCTCCGCCTCGAGATAGGCGATCGTGGCCGGGTCCTCTTTGTTCATCAACCAGGCGTACTCATCGGTGACGGTGTCACCGTGGTGGGTGCGCTCGGACGGGGCCTGGCGAGCCGTCGGTGGACCGGCGGGCGTTTCGATCGTCACCTGGGACACGTTACCGGCGGATCGGTCCGGATTGAGTTTCTTACACACGCGGACTCCACTCATTCGAACATGTGTACGATGTGCCAGAGTGGACGATCTTCAGGGATCTCGATCTGCGGTCTGGGGGCTTCGGACGTGACTGATTCCCTTCTCGATGCGCTCGTGGACATCTGCGGGCCCGGTTTCGCGCGCCCCGCCCGGTCGGTCGACCGGGTGGGCGGGCAGCGCGCCGGGTTCGTCGCTGTCCCGGCCACCGGCCGGTCCGCCGCGGCCACGCTGCGGCTCGCGGCGGAGCGTGGGCTGAGTGTCCGGGTGCGGGGCTCCGGCAGCAAGATCGATTGGGGGGTGCCACCGGCCGGGCTGGACCTGATCGTCGACACCGGCCGGCTCAACGGGATGTGGGACCACCACGGCGCCACCGCCACCATCGCGGCCGGCACCCCGGTCGCGGCCGCCCAGGCCGCCCTGGCGCTGCGCGGCCGGCGGCTGGCCGTCGACCCGCCGTCGTCCCGGGCCACCGTCGGCGGGATGCTCGCGGTCAACGAGTCCGGGCCGCTCGCGCACCGGTTCGGCAGCCCGGCACACCAGACCGAGCGGGTGACCTACGCCCAGGCCACCGGCGCCGAGGCGGAGTCCGACGGCGAGGACGGCCGCCCCGGCATCGCCGAGATCGAGGGCGTGCTCACCGCGGCGGTGCTGCGGACCGAGCCGCTGCCCGAGGCGCGCCGCTGGCTGGCCCGGGCGGTGACCACCCCGGCCGCGGTGGCCGAGCTGGTCGAGCAGGCGGTGGCGCAGCGGCTGGAGCCGAGCGCGATCGAGGTCGACCTGCCCGGCTCGGGTGCGGGCGCGGTGGCGGTGCTGCTGGAGGGCGACACCGGCTCGGTGGCCGGCCGCGCGGCGAAACTGGCCCAGGTCTGGGGCGCGGAGACGGACCAGGCGGGGCAGGGCCCGTCCTGGTGGGGCCGCTATCCGTTCGGCCCGCCGGACGTCACGGTCCGGATCTCGGTGCGGCCCGAGGACCTGCCGGCGATCACCTACGCGCTGCGTGACCTGTGCGGGCAGCCGGTGGCCCTGCGCGGCTCGGCCGGCCGCGGCACGGTGCACGCGGTCCTGCCGACCGGGCTGGCCGCCCGCCGGGTGACCGAGATCGTGACCGGCGTCGAGCAGGTGCTGCTCGCCCGCAGCGGCCGGATCGTGGTGGTCTCGGCGCCGCCGGCCCTGGCCGCCCAGCTGGAGATGGCCGAGCCCCGCGACCTGTTCTGAGCCGTGTCCGGAGTCCGGCGGAGTGCGAGGCGGGTCCAGAGTTGGCGGACGCTGCCCGGCCTGAGCGTCAGAAGTTGGCCGGGAGCACCGTGGCGGTCTCGGCGGCCAGGTGCCGGCCCATCCGGGCGACGTCGCCGACCGCGTAGGTGAGGTATGCGAACTGGCCGACCTCACGGACCCCGGTCAGGATCAGCTCGTCCACCCGCAGGCGGTGCTTGAGCAGCGGAGTGCCGCTGCCCAGCACGGCCGGGGCGATGCCGAGGATGATCTCGTCGAGCAGGCCCTCCGCGGCGAACTGGGCGACCAGGTCGCCGCCGCCGGCCAGCCAGACGTTCTTGCCCTGGGCGGCGACCATCATGGCCTCGTGCACCCGGCGGACGTCCCCGCTGATCATGAAGACGTTGGCGTCCGGCACCGGCGGCAGGTCGCGGTGGGTGAAGACCCAGCAGGGCACGTCGCCGTACATGTCGTGCCAGTTCTGTGGCTCTTCCAGCAGGTTGTCGTTCTCCAGCACCCACTCGTAGGTGGTCGCGCCCATGGCGAACGCGCCGACGCCGGCGAAGAACTCGCCGAACGGGTTCTGGGTGCCCTCATCCACCTCGAAGAGCCAGTCCAGCGAGTTGCGTTCGTCGGCGATGAAGCCGTCGATGCTGGTGGCGGTGTAGTACTGCGTCTTCGCCATGCCAACACCATGCCACGCCGACGGCGACAAAAGGGGCAGATCGATCAGGAGGTCGGTGGACCGACCGAGTACCTCAGGTTGGCGAACTGGCCGAGCCGGGTGACGTCGGTCAGCGTGAGCCGCTGCGAGGAGAGCCGGCGGGGCAGCAGCGGCGCCCCGGACCCGAGCGTCACCGGCGCCACCCCGAGGATCAGCTCGTCCAGCAGCCCGGCGTCGGCGAACGAGCCGACCAGCTCACCGCCACCGACCAGCCAGACGTTCTTCCCGCCGGCGGCGGCCACCATCTCCTTGTGCACGGTGGCGACGTCACCGCTGGCGAAGTGGAGGTTCGCCCCCGGGATGCCGGGCAGCTCGCGGTGCGTGAAGATCCATGCGGGGGTGTCGCCGTACGGCTCGAGCCAGTTCTCCGGGTGCACCAGCGCGTTCTCGTGGTCGAGGATCCACTCGTACGTCGTGGAGCCCATCGCGAACGCACCGATCTCGGCGAAGAACTCGCCGAACGGATGCTCGTCGCCGCCGGCCACCTCGAAGAGCCAGTCGAGCGAGTTGTGGTCGTCGGCGATATAGCCGTCGATAGTGGTCGCGGTGTAGTACTGAGTCTTCATCCACCCACCCTCACGCGTCGTTGCGCAACACCAGGATCGCGATGTCGTCCCGTGGCTCCTCCACCGAGAAGTTGATCGTGGTGGAGCGCAGCCGGGCCGCCATCGCGTCAGCGGGATAACCGGCCAACGGGGCCGCCGCGTCACGCAACCGGGTCGAGCCGAACAACTCCCGGCCGCGCCGCCGCTCGGTGACCCCGTCGGTGTAGAAGATCAACGAGTCGCCGCGGCCGAGCGTGACCTCGGCGTCCGGCGAGGTGATCGCCTCCAGCAGGCCGAGCGCGGTGCCGCCCTCGCCGACGAACGACGTCTTGCCGTCCGCCCGGACCAGCACCGCCCGGTCGTGCCCGGCCAGATGCAGGCAGACGCCGAGCCGCGCGTCGGCCAGCCGGGTCACCGAGGCCATCGCGAGCGTGCAGTACCGCCCGCCGCCGCGCTGCACCAGCGTGCGGTTCACCCGCTGGAGGATGTCGCTGAGCGACTTGCCGTCGTCGACCAGGATCCGGATCACGTCCCGGACCAGGCCGGTCACCGTGGCCGCCTGGACGCCCTTGCCGGAGACGTCACCGACCACCACCAGCCAGCGGTCCTCGCCGAACGGCATCACGTCGTAGAAGTCGCCGCCCACCTCGGAGCCGGTCGGCACGTATTCGGCGGCGAAGCCGATGCCCTCGACGTGCGGCAGCGCCGGCGGCAGCAGCGAGGCCTGCAGGGTCCGGGCGACGGTCCGCCGCTCGTCGTGGATCCGGGCGTTGTCGATGGCCAGCGCCGCCCGGCGGGCCACGTCCTCCAGCACCGCCACCTCGTCGGCGTCGTGCCGGTGCTTGACGTGCCGGCCGACAGCGAGCGTGCCCAGCCGGGCGCCGCGGGCCACCAGCGGCACCGCGAAGCCCTCCATCGGCGCCCCGAACATCACCTGGCTGCCCAGCCGGGACGCCTCCTCCAGCCGGGCCAGTATCGACTCCGGTCCGGACTCGGCGAGCGTGGCGTGCAGGTTGACCAGCGCGGACTCGTCGGCGTGGGTGGCCGCGGCCAGCTGCAGCCGGCCCCAGGTGTCGGTGGTGTGCACCGCGCACCACTGGCCCAGCCGGGGCACCACCAGCTGCGGGATCAGGGCCATCGTGAGGTTCACGTCGAGGGACTGGGCGAGCAGCTCGCTGGCCTCGGCCAGGAACGTGATCCAGGTCTGCCGGCGTACGTCGGCGCGGCGCAACCGGTCGTTCTCCAGGTGCAGCGAGAAGCGTTCGGCGACCATGACGGCGAGGGACTGGGCGTACCCGACCGGGGCGGCGTCCAGCTCCAGCTCGCCGGAGTACGGCCGGTAGACGGTCAGCGGGACCCGGATGGTGTCCGCGTTGTCCCGGGGGGCCCGGCCGTACCGGGCGAGCAGCTGCCGGCCCATGCCGTCGCCACGGTCCACCCGCAGCACCCCGCCCGCCGCGCCGGTCAGCCGGGCCAGCCGGGAGAGCAGGTCGGTGGCGAGATCGGTCAGGTCGGCCTGCCCGTCCTCGGTCTGCCGGTCGGAGCCGCTGCGCAGCAACCCGGTCAGCGCGCCGAGGCTGGGCGCGTCGGCCGGTGCCGGGATCCGGCCGGCCTCCTCGCCGGTGCCCCGGTGGTCCAGGTGGAACCAGACGCCCTTGCCGTCGCCCTCGTGCACGGTGCCCCACCGGCTGGCGAAGTGATCGACCAGCAGCAGGCCGCGGCCGCGCTCGGCGACCTCGCCGATGTTCGGGCTCTCGTTCTTGGGGCCGACGGCGAGCTGCTCGACCGGCCCGGGGGCGAAGTCGGTGACCGTCACGGTCAGCCCGCCCGGATCGGCCGTCACCTCGATGTCGAGGTCGGTGTTGGCGTGCACCACGGCGTTCGTGGAGAGCTCGGTGGTCAGCAGCAGAGCCTCGTTGAGCAGACCGTCCAGTCCGGCCTCCTCGAGCACCGAGCGGACCAGCGCCCGCGCCGCCGCCGGGGTCCGCCGGTCGTTGGGCAGGCGGGCTTTGCGCACGAGGGTGCCGGACGACGCTCCCGACGGGACGCTCGTCCTGGTTCCGACCTCCGCTGGCACAGCATGCATCCTCTCCCGTTGGTGGGTGTATGCACAAAGTCGTCTCTCGCATTGACCCGGTCGGGCGAGAGAGGATAGGTAGCCCCGGCAGTAGGACAGCGAGTGAGGACAGCATGACTGCGGCCAAAGAAGCCACCGTCGGCGGGCCCGACGAAACCGTGTTGCTCAGTGAACTCGCTGACGCCTTGCGCCGGGTCCGGCGTGGCGATCTCAAGGTGCGGCTGCCCCGGCGGGACGGCCTGGCCGGGTCGGTCGCCGAAGCGTTCAACGAGGTGGTGTCGCTGCAGGAGCGGCAGAACCTCGACCTCCGGCGGATCAGCCGGATCGTCGGCCGGGACGGCCGGCTCACCGAGCGTCTCGACGAGGAGGGCCTGGACGGCGCCTGGGCGGACAGCGTCCGCTCGGTCAACTCGCTGATCGACGACCTGGGGCGGCCCACCACGGAGATCTCCCGGGTGGTCGGCGCGGTCGCTGAGGGTGACCTCTCCCAGCACATGGCGCTGGAAATGGACGGCCGCCCACTCCGGGGTGAATTCCTGCGGATCGGCCGGACCGTGAACACCATGGTCGATCAGCTGTCGTCGTTCGCCGACGAGGTGACCCGGGTGGCCCGCGAGGTGGGCACCGAGGGCGAGCTGGGCGGCCAGGCCGACGTCCGGGGCGTGGCCGGCACCTGGAAGGACCTCACCGACTCGGTGAACACGATGGCGTCGAACCTGACCCACCAGGTGCGCTCGATCTCCCAGGTGGCCACCGCGATGGCCCGCGGCGACCTGTCGCAGAAGATCACCGTGTCGGCCCGCGGCGAGGTGGCCGAGCTGTCCGACACGATGAACGGGCTGACCGACACCCTGCGGCTCTTCGCCGAGCAGGTCACCCGGGTGGCCCGCGAGGTGGGCACCGAGGGCAAGCTGGGCGGCCAGGCCGACGTGCCGAACGTGGCCGGCACCTGGAAGGACCTCACCGACTCGGTGAACTCGATGGCGTCGAACCTGACGAGTCAGGTGCGCAACATCGCCCAGGTCTCCACGGCGGTGGCCAAAGGTGACCTGTCGCAGAAGATCACGGTGGCCGCCCAGGGCGAGATCCTGGAGCTCAAGGACACCGTGAACACCATGGTGGATCAGCTGTCGTCGTTCGCCGACGAGGTGACCCGGGTGGCCCGCGAGGTGGGCACCGAGGGGCGGCTGGGCGGTCAGGCCCAGGTCCGCGGCGTCTCCGGCACCTGGCGCGACCTGACCGAGAACGTCAACCAGCTGGCCGCCAACCTGACCGCCCAGGTGCGCAACATCTCCCAGGTCTCCACGGCGGTGGCCAAAGGTGATCTGTCGCAGAAGATCACCGTCGACGCGCGCGGCGAGATCGCGGAGCTGAAGAACACCGTGAACACCATGGTGGATCAGCTGTCGTCGTTCGCCGACGAGGTGACCCGGGTGGCCCGCGAGGTCGGCTCGGAGGGCAAGCTCGGCGGACAGGCCCAGGTCAAAGGCGTTTCCGGTACGTGGCGCGACCTCACCGACAACGTCAACTACATGGCCTCGAACCTGACCAGCCAGGTGCGCAACATCGCCTCGGTCACCACCGCGGTGGCCAAGGGCGACCTGTCGCAGAAGATCACGGTCGACGCGCGCGGCGAGATCCTCGAGCTCAAGTCCACTGTCAACACCATGGTGGATCAGCTGTCGTCGTTCGCCGACGAGGTGACCCGGGTGGCCCGCGAGGTGGGCACCGAGGGCAAGCTGGGCGGCCAGGCGCAGGTGCGCGGGGTGGCCGGCACCTGGCGCGACCTGACCGACAACGTCAACTCGATGGCGTCCAACCTGACGAGCCAGGTGCGCAACATCGCCCAGGTCTCCACGGCGGTGGCCAAAGGTGACCTGTCGCAGAAGATCACGGTCGACGCGCAGGGCGAGATCCTGGAGCTGAAGAACACCGTGAACACCATGGTGGATCAGCTGTCGTCGTTCGCCGACGAGGTGACCCGGGTGGCCCGCGAGGTCGGTTCCGAGGGCAAGCTGGGCGGCCAGGCGCAGGTGCGCGGGGTGGCCGGCACCTGGCGCGACCTGACCGACAACGTCAACTACATGGCCTCTAACCTGACCGGCCAGGTGCGCAACATCGCCTCGGTCACCACGGCGGTGGCCAAGGGCGACCTGTCGCAGAAAATCACCGTCGACGCCCGCGGCGAGATCCTCGAACTGAAGAACACCGTGAACACCATGGTCGACCAGCTCTCGTCGTTCGCCGACGAGGTGACCCGGGTGGCCCGCGAGGTCGGCTCGGAGGGCAAGCTCGGCGGACAGGCCCAGGTCAAAGGCGTTTCCGGTACGTGGCGCGACCTCACCGACAACGTCAACCAGCTCGCCTCGACGCTCACCATCCAGCTTCGGGCGATCGCCGAGGTGTCCACCGCGGTGACCCGCGGCGACCTCACGCAGAGCGTCGCGGTCGAGGCGCAGGGCGAGGTGGCCGAGCTCAAGGACAACATCAACCAGATGATCGTGACGCTCCGCGACACCACCAAGACGAACGCGGAGCAGGGCTGGCTCGATTCGAACCTGGCCCGGATCGGTGGCCTGCTGCAGGGCCAGCGGGACGTCGGCGAGGTCTGCCGCATGATCATGACCGAGGTGACCCCGCTGGTGGACGCCCAGCTCGGTGCGTTCTTCCTGGTCGACAACGAGGAAGCGGTGACGCGCCTGCGGCTGGCCGCGGCGTACGGCTACGTGGCCCGCGACCACGAGGTCACCTTCGGGCCGGGTGAGGGCCTGGTCGGGCAGGCCGCGGTGTCCCGCCGCACGATCCGGGTCCGGGCCACCCACGACGGCATCCTGACCATGCGTTCCGGGCTGCTCGCCATGCCGCCGAACGACCTGGTGGTGCTGCCGGTGCTGTTCGAGGGCGAGATGCTCGGGGTGATCGAGTTCGCGTCGGTGGCAGCGTTCTCCGGCCTGCACCTGACGTTCCTGGAGCGGCTGGTCGCCACGATCGGTGTCGCGCTGAACACGATCCAGGCGAACCGGCGTACCGAAGAGCTCCTGACGCAGTCGCAGCGCCTGGCCCGGGAGATGCAGGACCAGTCGGCCGAGCTGCAGCGCACCAACGCCGAGCTGGAGGACAAGGCCAAGCTGCTCAGCGAGCAGAAGGCGAACATCGAGCTGAAGAACCGGGAGATCGAGCTGGCCCGGCTCGGCCTGGAGGAGAAGGCCCAGCAGCTGTCCCGGGCCAACACCTACAAGTCCGAGTTCCTCGCCAACATGAGCCACGAGCTGCGTACCCCGCTCAACTCGTTGCTGCTGCTGGCCCGGCTGCTGGCGGACAACACCGATCAGAACCTGACCGAGAAGCAGATCGAGTTCGCCCGCACCATCCACAGTGCCGGTTCCGATCTGCTCTCGCTGATCGACGACATCCTGGACCTGTCGAAGATCGAGGCCGGCCGGATGGACGTCGAGCCGGACGTTGTCGACTTCGACGGCATCCGCAGTTACGTCGAGCAGGCGTTCGTGCCGCAGGCCGAGGAGAAAGGCCTGCACTTCGAGGTCGAGCTGGCCCCCGACCTGCCGGACTCGATCGTCACCGACCCGCAGCGGCTCCAGCAGATCCTGCGCAACCTGCTGTCCAACGCGGTCAAGTTCACCGACAGCGGCTCGGTGACGCTGAGCATCTTCGCCGCCTCCCGGGACACCGACCTGGACGTACCGTCGCTGGTCTCGTCGCATCAGGTGGTCGCGTTCGCGGTGCGGGACACCGGCATCGGCATCTCGGACGAGAAACTGGCGATCATCTTCGAGCCGTTCCAGCAGGCCGACGGCACCACCACCCGGAAATACGGCGGCACCGGCCTGGGCCTGTCGATCAGCCGGGAGTTCGCCGCGCTGCTCGGCGGCACCATCGCGGTCCGCTCGGTGCCGGGTGAGGGGTCGACGTTCACGCTCTACATGCCGGAGGCGCTGACCCCGGACGCGATCCCGATGCCGGTGCTGCCCGCGGCGCCGGCCAAGGCGGTGTCGGTCCGTCCGGTCGCGCCGCTGAGCATGCCGCTGATGGAGCTGCCCTCGCTGGTCACGCCGCGCCCCGAGGAGCCGGCCGCGACCCACCCGGCCGGCCGGCAGCTGGACGGCGCCACGGTGCTGATCGTCGACGACGACGTGCGGAACGTGTTCGCCCTGACCAGCGCGCTGGAGATGCACGGGCTGCACGTCCTGTACTCGGACAACGGGGTGGATGGCGTACGCATCCTGAACGAACATCCCGAAGTGGACATCGTGCTGATGGACGCGATGATGCCGGACCAGGACGGCTACGAGACCACCCGGGGTATCCGGCGGAATCAGCGTTTCCGCGACCTGCCGGTAGTGTTTCTCACGGCGAAGGCGATGCCCGGTGACCGGGAGTCGGCTCTCGCCGCCGGAGCGAGCGACTACATCACCAAGCCAGTGGACCTGGACGAGCTGATCGAGTTGATGGCGCGCTGGGTGAACGCCGAGGAGACCGCCGAGCCGGAGGACGGCTGACCGGTGGGAGGGAACGAGGTGAGCACGCGTGGGTGAGCGCGCCAAAGCACTGCTGGTCGACGACCGGAAGGACAACCTGCTGGCCCTGGAGGCGATCCTGCAGGGCCTGCCGGTCACGGCGGTGGCCGTGGAAAGCGGCGAGGCCGCGCTCAAGCAGCTGCTCACCGACGATTTCGCGGTGATCCTGCTGGACGCGCACATGCCCAACATGGACGGCTTCGAGACGGCCAGTCACATCAAGCGGCGGGAGCGGACCCGGCACGTGCCGATTCTCTTCCTGACCGCTGCCGACCGGGACGCCCAGCTCGCCCTGCGGGGTTACGCGGTGGGCGCGGTGGATTACCTGACCAAGCCGTTCGACCCGTGGGTGCTGCGCGCCAAGGTCTCCATCTTCGTCGAGCTGTGGGGGAAAAGTCAGCAGCTCAAGGCGCAGGCCGAGGCGACCCGGGAGCGCGATGCGCAGTGGGAGCGGCTGACCGAGACGGTCGACGAGGCCGCCCGGGTGCTGCGGGCCGGTGGCGAGGACGCGGCGACCGAGGCGCTCGCACTCCTGGAGAAGGCGCGCTGGGGAAGTTAGCTCCGGTGTGACCTGGGTCACGTGAGGCAACGAAGTTGATCGCCGATGCCACAAGCGGTCGAAGCCTCATCCCCCAGGAGCTAGGAGCAACATGCGGCACGCACACCCCGACGACGCCATGGCCGCGAGCCGGCGTCGTCGCCGGATGATCACGGGTCTTGGCGCGGCCGGTGCCGCCGGTGCGGTCACCGCGCTCGTGGCGGTCCTCGTACCCAACGCGTCGGCCGGCAGCACGCTGTTCAGCGACGACTTCGAGAACGGCGCCAGCGGCTGGACCAAGTCCGGCGGCACCTGGTCGGTGGTGACCGACGGGTCGAAGGCGTACCGGCAGGCCAAGACGGACAGCGAGCTCGCCCGGGTGTTCGCCGGCGAGGCCTCGTGGTCCGACTACTCGGTGCAGGCCAAGGTCAAGGGCGTCAGCCTGGGCAGCGGCCTGGCCGGGGTGGCCGCCCGGGCCAGCGGTTCCTCGACCATGTACCGGCTGGCCCTGCTGGGCGCCGGGAAGGCGGAACTGCAGGCGGTCAAGGGCAGCGCGGTGTCGGTACTCGGGTCGGCCCCGGTGAGCGGGGTGACCTCGTGGCACACGCTGCGGATCGACGCCGCGGGCAGCGAGATCACCGGGTACGTGGACGGGACCGTGATCGGCGCCGGGGCCGGGACCCTGCCCGGCACCGGGCGGATCGGGCTGGTCACCAGCCACGCGTCGGCGTTGTTCGACGACGTCGCGGTGAGCCCGCTGGCCGGTTCCCCGGCGACGGCGACCGCGTCACCGGCGGCTACCAAGACCGCTACGGCGTCACCGGCGGCTACGAAGACCGCGACCGTCTCGCCCACCGCTACCAAGACGGCCACCGCTTCGCCGACGGCTTCCAAGACGGCCACCGCTTCGCCGGTTCCGACCAAGACCGCTACCGCCGCCACCTCGTGGCCGGCCGCGACCGGATCCAAGCCGGTGACCTCGACCATCAAGGTCACCAGCAGCCTGGACGGCGGCAACGTCCGCTACTTCGGCAGCGGCGCCCTGGGCAGCGGCTCGCAGGACGAGGACCAGGGCCCGCTGTTCGAGCTGGCCGACGGCGCCACCCTGTCCAACGTCATCCTGGGTGACCCGGCCGCCGACGGCGTGCACTGCCTCGGCTCCTGCACGCTGACCAACGTCTGGTGGGAGAACGTCGGCGAGGACGCCGCCACCTTCAAGGGCGGGACCTCGGCCGTCTACACGGTGAACGGCGGCGGGGCCAAGGGTGCCGACGACAAGGTCTTCCAGCACAACGGCGGCGGCACGCTGACCATCAAGAACTTCCAGGTCAGCGACTACGGCAAGCTGTACCGCTCGTGCGGCAACTGCAAGACGCAGTACAAGCGCTCGGTAGTGCTGCAGAACGTCACCGCCACCGGCAAGGCCAAGGCGCTGGTCGGCATCAACACCAACTTCGGTGACACCGCGACGCTCTCCGGCATCACCGTCGTCGGTTCCGCCGACCTCAAGGTCTGCGTGAAGTTCAAGGGCAACAACACCGGCGCGGAACCGACCGAGATCGGCACCGGCGCGGACGGCGTCAACTGCAAGTTCTCGGATTCCGACATCACCTTCAAGTGATGTCCGTGGCCGCCGGGTGCCAGCCCGGCGGCCACCCCGGCCTGAAGGGTCCCGATGCGCGACGCCGCCTATCACGCCTACTTCGAGCGGCACTACGACTCGTTGTCGCGGCTCGCGTACCTCATGATCGGGGACGCCTCGGCCGCCGACGACCTGGCCGCCGACGCGATGACCGAGGCGTGGCGGCACTGGGACCGGGTGCGGGCCGCTGACGACCCGGCGGCGTACGGCCACGGCATCCTGATGAACCTGGCCCGCAACTGGATCCGCAGGCGAAGCCGGGAACGTCTGTTCTCCCTGGAAGTCCTGAAACGGGCGCCGGAATCCGACGTGCCCGTGGTGCTGGACGTGCGTCGCGCCCTGGCCAAGCTGCCGCACCGGCGGCGGGCCTGCGTGGTGCTGCGGTACGCGTTCGACATGTCCGAACGTGAGGTGGCCACCACCCTGGGGATCTCCGAGGGCGCGGTGAAGAGCGCCACCTCGCGCGGCGCGAAGCAGCTGGCCGAGATGCTCGGCGGCAGTCTGGCTCGAATCAACGGTTGGGAGGCGGCGCGGTGACGCTCACCGAGGACGAGCTGCGCGCGGTGCTGCGCGCCGAGGCGGCGGCACACACGCCCGACCGGGCCGCGATCCTCAGCCGGGTGACCGGGACGGCGATGCGGAACCAGGCCGCGCGGAGGCGCGGGCCGCGGATCCGGATCGCCGGAGCCGCGGCCGCGGTGGCCGCCGTGGTCGGGGGCGGTGGCTTCGCCCAGTGGGCGCTGGCCGGGATGGGTGCGGAACGCCCCACCCCGCCGCCGGTCCCGGTGGTCACCGCCTCGGTGGCCCCGGCGGTCACCGAGACCGCCAGGCCGGCGCCCTCGCCGAGCCGCTCGCCGTCGTCGCCGCCGGCGACCCACCGGCCCACCCGGAGCCGGACGCCGGGCGCGTCGCCGGCCACCGCGCTCTGGTCGGACGGGTCCGTCGACGTGGGCGGCAAGACGCAGGCCAGCAGCGTGGTGACGATCAAGACCACCGAGCGGCTGACCGCGCTGTCGGTGACGATCCGGCTGGCCCGGACGACCGGGCTGGTCTCCCGCGGTGGCAGCCAGCAGGTGCCCGGCGCGAGCGTGACCAGCGACGTCACCGAGGAGGCGGATGCGCTGGTCTACCGGTTCACGCTGTCCTCCGGGGACACGCTGGCGCCGGGGACGTACACGTTCTTCGCGCGGTACACGTACGCCCCGGGTGGTCGCGATGCCGGAGCGGACACCTACGCCGCGACCGCTACCAGCGGGAACGGTGCGGCGCTGAAGGCCGGCGGCGCGTTCGGCTGAGGCGTTGTCCACAGGCGACGCGATGGCCGGGCGGGCTCTCAGACGGATGTGACAGCATCGCGGTATGCCCGACCTGACGTTGCGGGAGATGACCGCGCAGGAGTTCGACGAGTGGCGCGGCGCCGAGGTGCGTGGTTACGCGGATGCCCAGGTCACCGCCGGGGTCTGGGGTCCCGGCGAGGCGCTGCGGCGTTCCGCCGAGCTGCACGACAGCCTGCTGCCGGCCGGCCTGGCCACCCCGGGGATGGTCTTCCTGCGCGGGGTGCGCCCGGACGGCGCGGTGATCGGCACGCTGTGGATCGCCCTCGAGCATCCGCGCGGCGTCGCGGACTGCGCCTTCCTGTTCGACATCGAGGTCGTCGAGGAGCATCGCTCGGCCGGCTACGGACGGGCCCTGCTCACCGCCGCCGAGAGCTTCGTGCGCGAGCGCGGGATCGGCGCGCTGGAGCTCAACGTCCACGGCGACAACGCCCGCGCCATGAAGCTCTACGCGTCGTCCGGTTACCGGGTGATCACCCAGCAGATGCGCAAGGACCTGGGGTCAGGAAGTGCTGATCATGAGGGCTGACCGCAGCCCGGTGATGTCCAGCACCCGCATCAGGAAATCGCCCACGTTGGCCAGCGCCAGCACCGTCTGGTTGTGCTGGGCCTTGCGGCTGAGTACCACCAGCGTGCCCAGGCCCTGGGAGTCGCAGAAGGTGACTCCGGACATGTCCAGCACGATGCGCCCGGGCGGCTCGGCGGCGAGCAGATCGTTGACGAGGGTGGACAGCTCGGTGACCGTGAGCACGTCGATCTCCCCGGCGAGCTGCATGATCACCTCGTCGGGGGCGCGCTGAACCGTGATGGACAGCTCGGGTCGCTCCACGCCGGTCAGCCTATCCTCTTACACGCGAATCGGCCCGTCCGGCGCGGTCAGATCGGGTTGTTCCGGACATCATCCGGTGACGTGAACAACCCTCTCAACATAGGCGCTCGTGCCCGCTGACAGAATGGGAACCGCTGTGACCACGACATATCCCACCGTGGATCTTCCGTACCCGGAGGACGCCCCGGTCTCCCAAGCCCTGTTCGACCGCGCCCAGACCATCGTTCCCGGCGGGGTCAATTCACCTGTGCGTGCGTTCCGCGCGGTCGGCGGCACGCCCCGCTTCATGGCCCAGGGCAGCGGTCCGTGGCTGACCGACGTCGACGGCCGGCGTTATGTCGACCTGGTCTGCTCCTGGGGCCCGCTGATCCACGGCCACGCCCATCCGGAGATCATCGCGGCGGTGCAGCGGGCCGCCGCGCTCGGCACCAGCTTCGGCACGCCCACCGCGGGCGAGGTCGACCTGGCCGAGGAGATCGTCCGGCGGACCGCCGTCGACGAGGTCCGCCTGGTGAACTCGGGCACCGAGGCCACCATGACGGCGATCCGGCTGGCCCGCGGCTACACCGGCCGTTCCAAGATCGTGAAGTTCGCCGGCTGCTACCACGGGCACGTGGACGCGCTGCTGGCCGCGGCCGGCTCCGGCGTGGCCACGCTGGGGCTGCCCGACTCGCCGGGCGTCACCGGTGCGGCGGCCGCCGAGACCATCGTGCTGCCGTACAACGACGTCGACGCGGTGGCCGCTGCGTTCGCCCAGGACGGCGGCGAGATCGCGGCGATCATCACCGAGGCCGCGCCGGGCAACATGGGTGTGGTCGCCCCGCGGGACGGCTTCAACCAGAGACTGGCCGAGATCGCCCACGCGAACGGCGCGCTGCTGATCGTGGACGAAGTGATGACCGGCTTCCGGGTGTCCGCCGGCGGCTGGGCCGGGCTGCACCCGGTCGACGCCGACCTCTACACCTTCGGCAAGGTGATGGGCGGCGGCCTGCCCGCCGCGGCGTTCGGCGGCCGCCGGGAGATCATGTCCCGGCTCGCCCCGGCCGGCCCGGTCTACCAGGCCGGCACGCTCTCCGGGAACCCGCTGGCCTGCGCGGCCGGCCTGACCTCGCTGCGGCTGGCCGACGCCGACGTCTACA
The DNA here is from genome assembly GCF_030252345.1 of Actinoplanes oblitus. Classification (NCBI taxonomy): domain Bacteria; kingdom Bacillati; phylum Actinomycetota; class Actinomycetes; order Micromonosporales; family Micromonosporaceae; genus Actinoplanes; species Actinoplanes oblitus. The sequence goes on from NZ_CP126980.1 coordinate 203,813, forward strand.
AGCGCCTCGACGAGCTGGCGACCACGATCGGCTCGCTCTCCTCGGCCGCCCTGGCCGAGGCGGGAGTGCCGCACCGGTTGTCGTACGCGGGAAACATGTTCTCGATCTTCTTCACCGAGAACGAGGTCACCGACTACGACTCGGCGCGGACCCAGGACGCCGCGGCGTTCAAGGCGTTCTTCCACACCATGCTGGCGCGCGGGGTCTACCTGCCGCCGAGCGCCTTCGAGTCGTGGTTCGTCTCGACAGCGATCGACGACGCCGCGCTGGAGCAGATCGCTTCCGCGCTGCCACACGCGGCGCGGGCCGCAGCCGCAGGGAGTAACGCGTGACCGAGCTGACCACGACGACCGTCCACGTGTTCCGGCACGGTGAGGTCTTCAACCCCACCAAGATCCTGTACGGCCGGCTGCCCGACTTCCACCTCTCCGAGCTGGGCCACCAGATGGCGAAAGCGGCAGCCCAGGCGCTCGCCGGCCGGGACGTCACGCACGTGGTGGCCAGCCCGCTGGAGCGCGCGCAGGAGACCGCCGCGCCGATCTCCGCCGAGTTCGAGCTGGAGACCGCTACCGACGTCCGGCTGATCGAGAGCGCGAACTACTTCGAGGGCAAGCGGGTCTCGGTCGGCGACGGCGCGTTCAGCAACCCCCGGCACTGGTGGGTGCTGCGCGACCCGATCACCCCGTCCTGGGGCGAGCCCTACCTGGTGATCGCACAGCGGATGTTCGAGGCGCTGCAGGCGGCCCGGGTGGCGGCCGAGGGCCACGAGGCGGTCTGCGTCTCGCACCAGCTGCCGATCTGGACGCTGCGGCGCTACGTGGAGGGCAAGCGCCTCTGGCACGATCCGCGTAAGCGGCAGTGCGGGCTGGCCAGCCTCACCTCGTTCCGCTTCGAGGGGTCCAAGGTGGTCGGCATCGACTACACCGAGCCGGCCGCACACCTGGTCGCGCTCTCCGCCACCGCCAAGACCGCCAAGGGAGCCTGACGTGCGCCGTCTCCTCGCCGTCACCGCCGCCCTGGCCGCCACCGCCGGCGTCCTGGCCGGCTGCGGCGGCGAGGAGAACTGGGCGAAGAAGTGCACCACCACCAACGGCGTGGTGGAGTGCGCGGTGGCGGACCGCCCGCAGGTCGACGCGGTCACCGGCGAGCTGCTCGACGGCGGGACCTACGACGTGGCAAACGATCGCGGCAAGGTCGTGGTCGTCAACTTCTGGGGCTCCTGGTGCTCGCCCTGCCGGGCCGAGGCGCCCGACCTGGAAAAGGTCTACCAGGCCACCAAGGCGAGCAACGTGACCTTCCTCGGGATCAACTCGCGCGACGACCGGGACTCGGCGAAAGCGTTCGAGCGCGGCCGGGTCACCTACCCGAGCATCTACGACTTCGAGGGCGACGTCGCGCTCAAGTTCGACGTCACCCAGACCACCACGCCGGCCACCCTGATCCTGGACCGGCAGGGCCGGATCGCTGTCGCGCTGCGCCGCTCGACCACCGCCGGTGAGCTGCAGCCCCTGGTGGAACGGGTGGCGGCGGAGGCGACCGGCTGATGGAAAGCAACGTCTTCTCCACCACGGCGTCCGGCGGCCCGCTGCTGCTGGCCATCGGCGCCGCCATGATCGCCGGCCTGGTCAGCATCCTGTCGCCGTGCGTGCTGCCGCTGGTCCCGGGCTACCTCTCGTACGTCACCGGCCTGGCCGGCGCGGACCTGGAAGCGGCGATCGGCACCTCGGCCGGCACCGTCACCAAGACCCGCACGGTGGCCCTGAAAAGCCGGGTGCTGGCCGGCAGTCTGCTGTTCGTGCTCGGCTTCTCGGTGGTCTTCTCGCTGATGGTCACCCTGGTGGCCAACGTCGCCACCACGCTGCTGACCAACCGCGACACGCTCAACCTGGTCGTCGGCCTCCTGATCATCGTGCTCGGCGTGGTCTACCTCGGCTGGATCCCGGGCCTGCAGCGAGAGGCCCGGATCAGCAAACTCCCGTCGGCCGGGCTGCTCGGCGCCCCGGTGTTCGGCGCCGCCTTCGCGGTCTCCTGGCTGCCCTGCACCGGCCCGACGCTGGGGGCGGTGACCAGCCTGGCCGCCACCACCGGCGGGACCGACCGGGCGGTGATCCTGGCGCTCGCGTTCAGCCTGGGGCTGGGCATCCCGTTCGTGCTCTTCGGGCTCTTCTTCCGCAAGCTCCTCGGGGTCTTCAAGGCGATCCGGCGGAACAGCCGGTGGGTCACCCGGGTCGGCGGCGTGCTGCTCATCGTCGTCGGGGTCACCCTGGTCAGTGGCCAGTGGCTGCACTTCCTGACCTGGCTGCAGACCACGCTCAACTTCGGTGAGGTGACGCTGCTGTGACAGTCGTCGAGGACCGCCCGGCCACCGCCGACGCCCCGCCGCCGCGCCGGATCAACCCGCTCTGGGCGCTGCTGCGCAACTCGTGGCGGCAGCTGACCAGCATGCGTACCGCGCTGATCCTGCTCTTCCTGCTCGCCGTCGCGGCGATTCCGGGCTCGTACTTCCCGCAGACCTCGGTGAACCGGGAGCGGGTGACGCAGTACTACACCGCGCATCCGCAGCTGGCGCCCTGGGTGGACCGGCTGGGTGGCTTCGACGTCTTCGCGTCACCCTGGTTCGCGGCGATCTACCTGCTGCTGTTCACCTCGCTGATCGGCTGCGTGCTGCCCCGGCTGCGGGACCACGTGCGGGCGCTGCGGACCGTACCCCCGGAGGCCCCGAAACGGCTGGACCGCCTGCCGCAGCATGCCCCCGCGGCCGAGCGGCCGGCGGAGCCGGCCGCCGCGGCCGGCGACCTGGCCCGGACGCTGCGCCGCAAGCTGTGGCGGACCCGGATGCGGGAACTGCCGGACGGCGGGTTCACCGTCGCCGCGGAGAAGGGCTACCTCAAGGAGACCGGCAACCTGCTCTTCCACATCGCCATGCTGGCGGTGCTGATCGGCGTCGGTTTCGGTCACTGGTACGGCTGGCACGGCAACCGGCTGCTGGTCGCCGGCGAGGACCAGGGCTTCTGCAACTCGATCATCCAGTACGACGACTCGACGCTCGGTCCCAAGGTGACCGCCGCCGACCTGCCGAAATTCTGCATGCGGATGACCGGCTTCGAGGCCACCTACCAGACCACCGGACAGCCCAAGTCGTTCCTGGCCACGGTGCAGGTCAAAGAGGGTGATGGGCAGTACCGGACGGAGAGCTTCACGGTCAACGACCCGCTCCGGCTGCACCACGCCAACGTGCACCTGATCGGCCAGGGCTACGCCCCGATCCTGCGCTACACCGACCGGTACGGCGTCAGCCAGACCAAGATCATCCCGTTCCTGCCCACCGACGCGATGCAGACCAGCACGGGCGTCGCCCAGTTCCCGGACGTCAACGTCGACCCGAAAACGAACCGGCGCGACGACAAGCTCCAGGTCGGCTTCGAGGGCGTCTACCTGCCGACCGGCGGCACCGACGGCAGCGCCGTCTCGAAGTTCCCGGCCGAGCGCAACCCGGTCCTCTACCTCGCCGCCTACCGCGGCAACCTGGGTCTGGACGTGGGCAAGGCCGGCTCGGTCTACGCCCTGAACCGCGGCCAGATCACCAACCACGAGCTGACCAAGGTCAGCGGCGAGCGGCCGCACGCGCTGCGTCCCGGCGAGACGTGGACCCTCGACGACGGCACCAAACTGGAGTTCCTGGGCACCCGGCAGTTCGCCACGCTCTCCATCCGGTACGACCCGACGCAGTCGTTGCTGCTGGTCGGCGCGGTGCTCGGCCTGCTCGGCCTGATGCTCTCGCTGTTCGGGCACCGGCGTCGCGTGTGGTTCCGGGTGCTTCCAGCCAACGGTCAGGAAGCCGGCGGTAGCGTAATCGAAGCCGGTGGTCTGCCCCGTACCGATTATCCGGGCTTCGCGGCCGAGTTCGCCGCGCTGACCCAGCCCGCCGCCGAGGAGGGAACGCCCTGATGGCGAATGTGTCCGACCAGCTCATGGCGCTGGCTGTGCTGGCCTACCTGGCCGCCATGGTCTGTTACGCGGGGGAGTACGCGTTCGGCCGCCGCAGCCGGATCGGCAAGGCGGCGGTCCGCCCGGCCCGGCAGCTGGTGGGCGCCGGCGCGCCGGCCGGCGACGAGCCGGTCACCGAGGTCCCGTCCGACCCGCCGGTCACCTCCGACTCGCCGGTCAAGCCGGGGCGCGGCGAGATCGTCGGCCGGATCGCCGTGGTGCTCAACGTCGTCGCCCTTGCCCTGCACCTGGGCACCCTGGTCACCCGCGGAATCGCCGCCGACCGGATGCCGTGGGGCAACATGTACGAGTACATCCTCTCGGCCACCTTCGTCGGCTCGACGGTCTTCATGGCGGTGCTGCTGCGCCGCCCGGCCCTGCGGCACCTCGGCCTGTTCTCCTCGCTGGCCCTGGTGATGCTGCTCGGCGCGGCCGCGCTGATCGCCTACACCCCGGTCGGCCCGCTGGTCCCGGCCCTGCACTCGTACTGGTTCATCTTCCACGTCTCGACGATCATCATCTCGTCCGGCATCTTCCTGATCGGTGCGGTGCCGGCCGCCATGTTCCTCGTCAAAAACGGCTATGACCAGGGCAAGCGCAGCTTCCCCTTCACCCTCGGCAAGCGGGTGCCGACCTCGGCGACAGCTCTGGAGCGGCTCACCTTCCGGCTGCACGCGTTCGCCTTCCCGCTGTTCACCTTCGGCGCGCTGATCGCCGGGCCGCTGTGGGCCGAGGCGTCCTGGGGGCGTTACTGGGGCTGGGACCCGAAAGAGGTCTGGGCGTTCATCTCCTGGATCGTCTACGCGGCCTACCTGCACGCCCGCGCGACGCCGAGCGTGAAGCGGACGGTGGCGACGTGGATCGCCCTGCTCGGCTTCGTGACGATGCTGATGAACCTCTTCGGCGTCAACCTGTTCTTCGAAGGCCTCCACAGCTATGCCAATGCGGGTTGATCGCTGACGCCGGTAGGACCCCATAAAGATCTTTATTTACGCAGGTCCGCGGGGGTGCGGATCGCATGCTCCCGCGCGGGCCGGGCGGGCTGATCTGGCCGCTGCGCGTCCATGGCGATCAGCCCACCCTGCACTGCCCGTGGGTGGTTCCGGAGATCAAAACCCCGCTCCACCCCGCTTTGTCCCGCGAAACGCTGCCTCCTCACCGGTCACCAGGCGTTTCGCGCGCGGAGCGAAGCGGAGCAATCAAACACAGTCGCCGGCGGTCCAGGTGTCGTAGCGGGTGGTCCAGTCGAGGCAGAAGCCGCCGCTGCGCTGCTGCTGGCCGGGGGTGACGCCGGTCAGCGTGGGCACGTCCTCGCGCCAGAAGCGGGGCGGGCCGCCGTCGGGTGGGCGCAGCTGGACGTTGTCCACCTTGACCGAGGGGACGTCGATGCGGCCGGGCTTCTTGTCGTCGACGTGCACCTCGACGTACTGCTCGACGGAGGCGGAGGTGCCGATCGGCAGTTTCTGGGCGGTCAGCAGGTTCCAGCGGTCGTTCCACCACAGCCAGGCCTGCCACATCCCACCGGCGTCGGTGTGCACGTCCAGCCACACCGTGTCGCCCGGCCGCACCTGGTACTGGTCGTAGAACTGCCAGGACCGGGTGTTCGTGTTGTACGTGTAGATGTGCGGCTGCCCCGGCGACCGCCACCCGGTCTCCGCCCACCCGGCCTCCAGCCACGCGATGCCACCCTTGCCCAGGTCCCGCTTGACCATGAAGCGGCCGGCGATGAAGTCGTACGTGCCGGGCCGGATGGAGCCGTCCACCACGGCGAACCGGCCGGAGACCCCACTCCACTCGGTAGCGGTGGCGGCGCCCAGGTGGTGATAGCCACTCGGGGTGAACCCGGGCGGCTTGACCTGGCGTACCGAAGACTCGAGAACCGCGGCCCGGCAGGCGCCGCGAGCCGACAGCGAAGCCCGCACCGGAGGTGGCCGGCGGGAGGCCGGTCCGGGAGAGCCGCAGGCCGGCAGCCGATCCGCGCGCGCGGAGACGGCCGGCGCGGCGATCGCGACCCCGGCCAGCAGCCCGAGCAGAGCCCACCACCTGATCACGTTCCGCCGCTTCACGTCCTCCTCAACGTGAGGCGCAGATCAAGAGTGACGGACCTGAACTCCGGAATAAGCCGGTGCGGTGCCAGACTGTGGGTCATGGCGTCTCGTGGGTTTCCCTATGCCGATCTGCAGAGCTTCCTCGCCGCCCTGGAGTCCGCCGGTGAGCTGCGCCGGATCACCGTTCCGGTGGATCCGACGCTGGAGATCAGCGAGGTGGTGACCCGCACGGTCCGGGCCGGTGGGCCGGCCCTGCTCTTCGAGAAGCCGACGCGCGGTGAGATGCCGGTGGCGATCAACCTGTTCGGCACCGAGAAGCGGATGGCGATGGCGCTCGGCGTCGGGTCGCTGGACGAGGTCGGTGACCGGATCGGCGAGCTGGCCAGGCCGGAGTTGCCGGTCGGCTGGGCCGGGATCCGCGAGGGCATCGCCAAGGTGCTGCAGCTCAAGTCGGTGCCGCCGAAAAAGGTCAAGGTCGCGCCCTGCCAGGAGATCGTGCTCAAGGGCGACCAGGTCGATCTGAACAAGCTTCCCGGGCTGCAGGTCTGGCCCGGCGACGGCGGCATCTTCCACAACTTCGGGCTGACCCACACCAAGCACCCGGAGACCGGCAAGCGCAATCTGGGCCTGTACCGCCTGCAGCAGCACTCGAGGAACACGCTCGGCATGCACTGGCAGATCCACAAGGACTCGACGGCGCACCACGCGGTCGCCGAGCGGCTCGGGCAGCGCCTGCCGGTGGCGATCGCGATCGGCGCCGACCCGGTGGTCTGTTACGCGGCCAGCGCGCCACTGCCCGGCGACATCGACGAGTACCTGTTTGCCGGGTTCCTGCGCGGCGAGCGGGTGGAGATGGTGGACTGCCTGACCGTGCCGCTGCAGGTCCCGGCGAACGCGCAGGTGATCCTCGAGGGTTACCTGGAGCCGGGGGAGCGGCACCCGGAGGGCCCGTTCGGCGACCACACCGGCTACTACACGCCCGTCGAGCCGTTCCCGGTGCTGCACATCGAGTGCATGACCATGCGCAAGGACCCGGTCTACCACTCGATCGTCACGTCCCAGCCGCCGCAGGAGGACCACGGCCTGGGCAAGGCCACCGAGCGGATCTTCCTGCCGCTGGCCAAGATCCTGATCCCGGACATCGTCGACTACGACATGCCGGCCGCCGGCGTCTTCCACAACTGCCTGATCGTGTCGATCCGCAAGCGCTACCCGAAGCACGCGCAGAAGGTGATGAACGCGATCTGGGGCGCGCACCTGCTGTCGCTGACCAAGCTGATCGTGGTGGTCGACGAGGACTGCGACGTGCACGACTACAACGAGGTCGCGTTCCGCGCGTTCGGCAACGTCGACTACGCCCGCGACCTGCTGCTCACCGAGGGGCCGGTGGACCACCTGGACCACTCGTCGTACCAGCAGTTCTGGGGTGGCAAGGCGGGCGTCGACGCCACCCGTAAGCTGCCCGCCGAGGGCTACACCCGGGGCTGGCCGGAGGAGATGGTGATGTCGCCGGAGGTCGTCTCCCTGGTCGACAAGCGGTGGAAGGAATACGGGCTGTGACGGCTTTGGAAGCACCTCCTGGCAAGATCAAAGCCTTCCTGCGGCTGGTGGCGATCGAGCACTCGGTCTTCGCGCTGCCGTTCGCCTACCTGTCCGCGCTGGTCGCGACGGCGCAGCCGGTCGACCTGACCGGGCTGGAGCCGGACGCCGACGGGTACTACTCGACCGGCATCCACTGGGTCGACCTGCTGCTGGTGACGGTCGCCATGGTGTCGGGACGGACGTTCGCGATGGCGGCGAACCGGATCCTGGACCGCAAGATCGACGCGCTCAACCCGCGTACCCAGAACCGCGAGCTGGTCACCGGCGCGGTGAGCCTGCGTACCGCCTGGACCGGTGCGCTGATCTCGCTGGTGCTGCTGGTCGTCGCGGCCGGCCTGCTGAACCCGCTCTGCCTGGCGCTCTCCCCGCTCGCGGTGATCCCGCTGGTGATCTACCCGTACGCCAAGCGGTTCACCAACTTCCCGCACTACGTGCTGGCGCTGGCCCAGGCGGTCGCCCCGGTCGGCGCCTGGCTGGCGATGACCGGCACGTTCCACGGCTCCGGCCCGGCCTGGGTGCTGGGCGTCGCGGTCGGCCTGTGGATCGGCGGGTTCGACATCATCTACGCCTGCCAGGACGTGGAGATCGACCGGAAGATCGGGGTGCACTCGACGCCGGCCCGGTTCGGCGTGCGTACCGCGCTGCACATCTCGACCGCCACGCACATCGTCACGTTCGCGCTCTTCGTCTGGTTCGGTCAGCTGGTCGAGCTCAGCTGGTTCTGGTGGATCGGCCTGGCCCTGACCGCGGTGGCCTTCGTCTACCAGCACGTGGTGGTCACCGCGGACGACCTCTCCAAGGTCAACCGCGCGTTCTTTACCGCGAACGGCTTCGTCGGCATCGCGCTCTTCCTGTTCGCGGTCCTCGACCTGCTCGTCGCCGGCCGGTTCACGCCCCTGGCGGCGGGTATCGGGATGTAACCGGATCGGCCCTCGTGCCTCCGCGCAGCTCACCGTGGTCAAGTAGCACACTGGAGGGATGCGGCAACCCTGGATCATCGGTGTCTCCGGCGCCTCCGGCACCCCCTACGCCAAGGCGGTGATCACCGGACTGCTGGACGCCGGTGAGCCCGTCGACCTGGTCGTCTCCCGGGCCGCCCGGCTCACCCTGCTGGACGAGACCGGTGCGACGATCCGGGACGCGCACTGGAAGGACGACGTGGCAGCGTGGCTGGGGCGGGATCTCGGCGACCTGGCGTACTGGCCGGCCGGTGACCTGGCGGCCGGGCCGAGCAGCGGCTCCTATCCGGCGCGCGGGATGGCGGTGGTGCCGGCCAGCACGGCGGCGTGTGCCGGCATCGCCATCGGGCTCTCCAAGGACCTGCTGCAGCGCGCTGCCGAGGTCAACCTGAAGGAGCGGCGACGGACCGTGCTGGTGCCGAGGGAGACGCCGGTGACGCGCAGTCACCTCGAGCATCTGATCGCCCTGCTGGATGCCGGTGCGGTGGTGCTGCCGGCCAGTCCCGGTTTCTACGGGTCCGGGGCAGACGCCACCGCACAGCAACTCGTCGATTTCATTGCGGGCAAAGTGCTGGACTCGCTGGGTGTGTCACACACCCTGATGCGGCGATGGAGCGGACGGCTCGGTGAGCGCTAGTTCAGCGCAGACCGTTCGGCGGGCCGTAACCCGCACCCGGGTTGGTCGGGCCGCTGTTCCGCGGCTTGTTCGCCGCGTCGTCCTCGCGCATCTCCTCGATCACGCCGTCGCCCTCAAGCAGGGCCTTGACTTCGGATTCGCGGAATCGGCGGTGTCCACCCGGAGTACGGATGCTGCCGATACGCCCGGCTGCGGCCCAACGCGTGACCGTTTTCGGATCGACGCGGAACAACGCGGCCACCTCACCCGGCGTCAGCAGACGGTCTCCAGTGTCCACAACCCCCTCCTCGGTTCTGTTTTCTGGAGCGGCCGGTGGTCACGGTGAGTGTCGGCATGCTCGATCGGGACGTAAAGCCATTAGAGCACCGCCCCTGAACCAAGTCCGTGAAATACGGAAAAAGCCCCGATTGCGACAACGATCATTATCCTGCCCCCCATTCGCCGCTACCGGGCGTGAGTGCCGACCGGCCACCCGATTAGGGTTTCAGGCATGGACTCCATCGACCTCCGGCTGATCGACCTGCTCCGGGAGAACGCGCGCTCGTCGTACGCCGAGTTGGCGCGCAAGGTCGGGCTCTCCGCCCCCGCGGTGCACGAGCGAGTCGGTAAGCTCGAAGCCGCCGGGACCATCCGCGGTTACCGGGCCGACGTCGACCACGAGGCGGTCGGCCTCGGCGTCACCGCGCTGATCGGCATCGTCGAGGACTCCGGCGCGGACACCGATGACGTGCTCACCGCGGTGCGGGCGATGCCCGAGGTGGAGAGCTGCTATTTCATGGCCGGCGTCGAGTCGTACCAGCTCATCGTCCGAGTCGGCACGATCGCGGAACTGGAGCAGTTGATTGTCCGGATCAACCGAACCCCCGGCGTCGCCTCCACCCGCACCGGCATCGCTCTCAGCACCAAGTGGGAGAACCGTCCGCAGCCGGGTCTGGGCTGAGATGAGCCTGTCGCTGGACCGTTGCGACGACGCCGCCCGGGACTGGGCGCGCAACGCGATCGCCCTGGTCGAGGCGGATGCCAACCGCTCCGCGGACACCCACCTGCTGCCGTTCCCGCTGCCCGCCTCGTGGGGCATCGACCTCTACCTCAAGGACGAGTCGTCGCACCCGACCGGCTCGCTCAAGCACCGCCTGGCCCGCTCGCTCTTCCTGTACGCGCTGTGCAACGGCTGGATCGGCCCGCACACCACGGTGGTCGAGGCCTCGTCCGGCTCGACAGCGGTCAGCGAGGCGTACTTCGCCCGGATGCTGGGCGTGCCGTTCATCGCGGTGATGCCGGCCGCCACCTCGCCCGAGAAGATCGCGCTGATCGAGTTCCAGGGCGGCAAGTGTCACCTGGTCGCCGATCCGACCACGGTGGTGGCCGAGGCGCGCCGGCTCGCCGACGACCTCGGCGGCCACTTCATGGACCAGTTCACCCACGCCGAGCGGGCCACCGACTGGCGGGGCAACAACAACATCGCCGAGTCGATCTACAGCCAGCTGTCGCTGGAACGCCACCCGATCCCGGCCTGGATCGTGGTCGGTGCCGGCACCGGCGGGACCAGCGCCACCATCGGCCGGTACGCGCGGTACCGCCGCTTCCCCACCAAGGTCTGCGTTGTCGACCCGGAGGGCTCGGCGTTCTGGCAGGCTTATGTCGCCGCCGACTGGGAGCTGGTGACCGGCAAGGGGTCGCGGATCGAGGGGATCGGCCGGCCCCGGGTGGAGCCGTCCTTCCAGCCCGCGGTGGTCGACCGGATGATGCAGGTCCCGGACGCCGCGTCGCTCGCCGCGATGCGGGCCGGCTCGGCGGTGCTCGGGCGGCGTCTCGGCGGATCCACCGGTACCAACCTGTGGGGCGCCTTCGGGCTGATCGCCGAGATGCGGGCGGCCGGGCGCACCGGATCGGTGGTCACGCTGATCTGCGACGGCGGCGAACGCTACGCGCACACGTACTACTCCGACGACTGGGTGAGCGCCCAGGGGCTGCGGCTCGCCCCGCACGCTGCGACGATCGACACGTTCCTGCGGGATGGCACCTGGCCGGACTAGTCGGGCATCGACGGGGCGTGATTAGATCCGGCCCGTGGAAGATCCTTCGTATCCGGGTGTGCCGCCCCACTTCGTACCCGCGTATGGGCCGCAACCACCCGGGTGGCCGCCGGCGTTCGCGCCGCCGCCGGCACCGCCGAAGCGATCACACGCCACCGGGATCCTGGCGGCGCTGGCCGCCGTCCTGCTGGCCGCCGCGGCCGCCGCGGTCGTCCTGTGGCCGGATCGGGACGAGACCGCGCAGGCCGGCGACGCGTCCAGGCCGGCCCGGCCGGCGACCCCCTTCGAAATGGCCCTGGAGACCCTGCACAAGCAGGCCGACGCGCTGGTCAAGGGCGACGAGAAGGGCTGGCTGGCGCCGGTCGACCCGAAGAACAAGACGCTCGTCACCCGCTACCGCACGATGTTCACGAACCTGCGGACACTGGAGATCAGCCACGCCGAGTACCACGCCGACAAGCTGGAGGGCGGCACCGCGCGGAAGGTGGTCGCCCAGGCGGCCCTCGGCTACTGCTTCTCCGGCGTCAGCTGCCCGGCCTGGCGCAACAACTACGACGAGGGCCCGGCCAAGACGACCTACCGGCTCACCTTCACGCTGACCGGCACCGCCTGGCGGATCACCGAGCTGAACGACGCGGCCGGCGTGGAGCACAACTACCTGCAGCCGGCCCCGTGGGACAACCGGGCACTCACCTTCGTCAAGGGCAAGCGGGTCATCGTGGCCGGCCCGCGCAGCCAGGCCAAGCGGCTCGAGCAGGTGCTCGCCCTGGCCGAGAAAGCCGCCAAGGTAACCGACAAGTACGCCGGCTACGTGAACAACCCGCAGCGCCGATACCGCGTCTACGTCGCCGACGAGAGCGGCTGGAAGAAGTGGTACGGCGGCATCGACGAGAAGTGGGTGATCGGCTACGAGATGCCGCTCAACGCCACCGGCGGCGACATCATCCTGCGCGCCAAGGCCAGCGGCGACCAGCGGCAACTCGCCGTCACCATCCAGCACGAGCTGACCCACGTGGTCACCCTGGCCGGCGGGCACTGGGAGAACACCGACGACCAGTGGCTCGTCGAGGGGATCGCCGAGTACGTCGGCGCGCTGCCCCGCGGTCCGCAGAACACCGGCAACCACGACGTGCTCGCCGAGTCGTTCCGCCGGCACGGCAAGCCGAAGACAATAGCGGTGCCGCCGTTGCCGGACGACGCGGACGACCTGACCGTCGCCACGCTCTACGCGATGGGGCACTACGCGACGGCGTGCATGGCCGACAAGTTCGGTGACCAGAAGCTGATGCGGTTCACCGACCTGGTGCTGCGCGAGGCCAAGAAACCGGACGAGGCGGCGCGTACCGCGTACGGAAAGCCCTTCGCGGTCGTCGACAAAGCGTGCCTCAGCTGGATCCGCGACCGGGTGTGATCCGCCGGGCCAGCCCCGGGTAATCGACAACGAAGCCGTCGTCGTCGACAGTCAGGTCGGCGGCGAAGGTCTCGCTCGCGAACCTGATCCGGCCGTCACCCAGCGGCGTGTAGATCTGGTCCGCCTGCACCACCTCCAGGCTCGGGACCAGCACCCACGCGACGCTCAGCCGGTGCGCCACCGCCTCCTGCCCGAGCAGGTTCAGCCGGCGGATCGGCAACGTGTTGGTCAGCGGCGACCCGCCCAGGTCCGCGTCGAACACGCCGTAGAGCTGATCCGGGTCCTCGATCCCGGGCAGCCCCGCCCCGGCGTGCCCGGCCGCCGTCAGGGCGCCGTCCAGATCGCCCTGCTCGGAGGTGGTCACCCGCCAGCGCCCGGCGGCCAGCTCCAGCCGCACCCCGCGCGCCCAACCGGCACCCTCGGTCCGCACGTCGAGCCGCGCTGTCGTCCAGCCGGGATCGGTCTGGATCTCGTAGTGACAGGCGTAGGCCACCGGGGCGGCGGCCAGCGCGGTGCCCTGCGCGTACAGCCCGTTCCGCGCGTCCAGCCGTACCTGTTCCGCACCCGGGACATCCCGGCGTTCCCAGAACAATCCCGCAGACAACAGCCCCATACCGGCAAGCTACCCGCCTTCCGCCCGATAAAAGCATCTTCTTTTCGGTACGGCGGTGAAGTCCTGTGGATAAAGGTGTGGAAAAGCGGAACCCCGGCTCGCCGAGGCGAACCGGGGTTCCGTTGTGTCTCAGCCGACGTCAGTGGCTACGAGCCGGCCGGTTGGTGGTGAAGCGACCCGGGGCCTCGCGGCGGTCGGTCCGCTGCCCGTCCCGGCGCTGCACCGCGGGACGGTCCCCGGTGCGGGCCGGCCGGTCGCCGAAGGTCCGCTCGGCGCGCGGCCGGTCGCCGAACCGGCGGTCCCCGCCACGCTCGCCGAAGCCGCCACGATCGCCGGAGCGCTCGCCGAAGGTGCCGCGCTCGCCGGACCGCTCGGTGGTGGCGTTCCGGTCGCCGTAGCCGCGCTCGGAGCGCTCGCCGGCCGGCCGGTCACCGCGGTAGCCACCACGCTCCGGCCGGTCGCCGAACCGCTCGTTGCGGTCGCGGTCACCGTACGGCCGCTGCGGGCGGTCGCCGTAGGACCGCTGCGGGCGGTCACCGTAGCGCGGACGGTCGCCGCGGTCGCCGCCGAAGCGACGCCCGCCACCGGACCGCTCCCGGCGCGGCTCCGGCTCCTCCACCACCGGGACGCCGCTGGGCTCCTGCGCGCCGGTGATCTCGGCCAGTTTCTCGTCACCCAGCCGGACCCGGATCTCGGCCGGGGCGACGCCCGCCTTGGCCATCATCGCCTGGGTGGACCGGCGCTGCTTGGGCAGCACCAGGGTGACCACCGCGCCGGACTCGCCGGCCCGCGCCGTGCGGCCGGCCCGGTGCAGGTAGTCCTTCGGGTCCTTCGGCGGGTCCACGTGCACGACCAGGGAGACCCCGTCGACGTGGATACCGCGGGCGGCCACGTCCGTGGCGACCAGGACGTTCGTCCGGCCTTCCTTGAACTCGGCCAGCGTGCGGGTACGCACCCGCTGGGTCTTGCCGCCGTGCAGCGCGCCGGCCCGGACGCCGACCGCGGCGAGCTGCTCGACCAGCCGGTCCACGCCCATCTGGGTGCGGGCGAAGACGATGGTCTTGCCGGACCGGTTCGCGATCCACGAGGTGATCGGGAACTTGTCGGACGGCGGGATCAGCAGCAGGTGGTGATCCATCGTGGACACGCTGGCCTCGGCCGGCGCGGTGGAGTGCGTCACCGGGTCGTGCATGAAGCGCTTGACCAGGGTGTCGACGTCACCGTCCAGAGTGGCCGAGAAGAGCAGCCGCTGCGCGTTCTCCGGCGTCTTGGCCAGCAGGTCGGTGACCTCGGGCAGGAAGCCCATGTCGGCCATCTGGTCGGCCTCGTCCAGCACGGTGATCTCGACGTCGTCGAGCTTGCAGGCGCCCCGCTCGATCAGGTCGGCGAGCCGGCCCGGCGTGGCGACGATCACCTCGACGCCGCGGCGCAGCGCGTCCATCTGCCGGTCGTACGGAACCCCGCCGACGGCGGTTTTCAGGAAGACGCCGACGGCGCGGCCGACCGGCATCAGCGAGTCGGCGACCTGCATGGCCAGCTCGCGGGTCGGGACCAGGATCAGCGCCTTGGGGTGGTGCGGGCGCGCCTTGCCGCCCTGGGCGGTGCGGGCGAGCACCGGCAGGCCGAAGGCGAGCGTCTTGCCGGAGCCGGTCTGACCGCGGCCCAGCACGTCACGGCCGGCCAGCGCGTCCGGCACGGTGGCGGCCTGGATCTCGAACGGGGTGGTGATGCCCTCACGGGTGAGGACGCGCACGATCTCGGCCGGCAGGCCCAGGTCGGCGAAGCTGCGGACCGGCTCGGCGGCGGCGACCTCGGTCGCGGCGGTCTCGGCCGCAACCGTCTCGGTCACGACGGTCTCGGTGGCGACGGCCTCGGCGACGACCTCGGTGGCGGCGGGGGTCTCGTCAGTGTTGTTGCTGTCGAAAACGGACGGGAACGTGCTGGGGTCAGCGAAAGTGGTCAAGAGAACCTCTCTACGGGGGCGCATGCTCGCGAATGGCCCGCCGCGGTGGTGTGGAACCGCCCGCTGAAATGCCCGCAAGAACGCCCGTGGCGTGCACCGGGTGGGCACGCCGCGTCAATAACTGCCATAAGTGTACGGGTGAACGCTCGCGCTCCCGACCGCATTCCGGCCGGGTAGTGGGGAGGCTCACCTCGGAGCACAACCTCGCCAGCTTAGGGCAGGTGTCCCCGGGCGGCAAATACCCGGGGATCGCCGGTTCGACGCCGTGCTCGGTTCCGGTCAAGCCGGCCCGGGCCGGCCCGGCTGAGATCTGCTCGGATCGGTCCGCGTCGGCTCAGGTCAGCCCGGTTCAGCTCAGTTCGCGATGCCCTTGAGCATGTCGCTGAAGCTGTCGCCGACGGTGAACAGGAAGACCAGGCTCACCGTGACCAGCAGGCCCAGCACGACCAGCATGGCGAGAACCACCTTGAAGTTCCCGCGGCGCTGCTCGACCGGCGCGTCGTACCAGCCCTGGGCCAGGATGTGCCCGGTGAGCGAGCCGGAGTTCTCCGCCGGGTCACTCACCGGCATGGTCATGTCGATCGACGGGTAGCCGCCGGTGCTGTACAGCGTGCCGGGCGCCAACTGCCCCGGCTGGCCACCCTGCCCGCGCTGCCCGGGTACCGCGCCGGGCGGCATCGCCACCACGTTCACCGGCATCGTCGCGTCGATGTTCGACGTGGCGAGGTTCACCGGCATGGTGGCGTCGATGTTCGACGTGGCGAGGTTCACCGGCATGGTCATGTCGCTACCGCCGGGCGTGGCGAGGCTGACCGGCATGGTCATGTCGCTGTCGTTCGACGCCGGGACGACGGGCATCGTGAGATCGGCGTTGTTCGCGGCGGCGGTGGTGATCGGCATGGTCATGTCGCTGTTTCCCGAGGCCGGTGGGAAACCGGGGGTGCCGTGGGACATGGGCGGAAGAACTCCCGTCGGGCCGCCGCCCTCCGGCGGCATCGTGTACGAAGGCAGGCCGTTCCCGATCACCGGGGGCGGCGGGAACACCGGACCCGGGCCGGGTGGCACGGGAACCGGGCTCGGCCCGGGCGGACCGGGCACCGGGCTGGGACCCGGGCCGGGTGGGACCGGGGACGGTCCGGGGCCGGGCGGCACCGGGCTCGGGCCGGGCGTCGGTGGCACCGGCGAAGGTCCGGGGCCCGGGGGGATCGGGCTCGGCGGGTAGGGGTCCGGCGCGGGGCCGGGCGGCGTGGGTGCCGGCCCCGGCTGGGGCGACGGCGTGGGGAACGGCCCGGGCTGCGGACCGGGGATCGGTCCGGGCGGCGGCGGCTTGATCGGCTCCGGCTTGACGGGGTCGGGGACGGTCGGCTCGGGCTTGACCGGTTTCGGCTCGGCGGGTTTGGGCGGGACCGGGACCGGCCGGGGCTCGGCGGGCTTGGGCTCGTCCGGCTTGGGCTCGTCCGGTTTCGGCTCGGCGGGCCGGGGCTCGTCCGGCTGCGGCTTGTCCGGTTCGGGTTCGGCCGGGGCCGGGTCCGATGGCTCGGGCTCGGCCGGGGTCGGGTCGGCGGGCTCGATCGGCTCCGGGTCGGCGGGCTTCGGGGTCGGCTCGCTGGGCTCCGGCTGGGCGTCGGCTTTCACCGTGCCGGTGGCTGGTGGCGCGGAGACCGGCTTGGCTGTGCCGGTGGCTGGTGGCGCGGAGACAGGCTTGGCTGTGCCGTTGGTGGCCGGTTTCGCCGTGCCGATGGCGGGCGGTGCGGAAGCGGCCTTGGCTGTGCCGTTGGCGGCCGGTTTCGCAGAGTCGGCTGCGGGTGGGGCGGAGACCGGGGCGGAACCGAAGGCTTTCGCGCTGGCCACCACGGCCGAGCCCGCCGGTGGCGGGCTCGAGGCGGGAGCTTTCGGTTCAACGGTTTTCGACCGGCCGGCTTCCGGCACGGCGGCGGACCCTTTCGCCGGCACGGTGGCGGAGCCGCTCGCCGGTGCGGCGGGCGCTGGTGCGGCGGAGCCCGATGCTGCGGGGACCGGCGCGGAGCCGCTCGCTGAAGCGGTGGACACCGGTGCCGCAGACACCGGAGCGGAGGCGACGACCGGGCGGGCGGGAACCGCGGCGGTGCCGCTCACCGGCGCTGCGGAGACCGGTGCTGCGGAGACCGGTGCTGCGGAGACGGGCGCTGCGGAGACGGGCGCTGCGGAAACCGGGGTGGAGGCGACCACCGGGCGGCTGGGCACCGCGGCGGAGCCGGAGGCGGGCACTGCGGAGACCGATGCCTGGGCGGAGCCGGAAGCGGGGCTGGCGGAGACCGGGGCGGACGCGGCCACTTTCGGACTCGCGGTGGCCCACAGGGCGCCGGGCCCCGGCGGCGGGGGAGGTGCGAAACCCTCGGCATCGTCGGCGGGCGGCCGGGTGGGCGGCGGTGCGGAGCTCGCGCCGTCCCTGGTCGCCTGCTGCTCGTCCATGGGTCCTCCCGACCGCGGCTGCCGACGGCTTTTGGACGTCGGTCGCTGACCTTAACCGTGCCACATCAGTCGGTGTGAACGCACCCGGCATCGACCCGACCAACCCTACGACGAAGGGGCCAGACAGCCGATGACCGGTTCGGATGGTTTTCCGGCTGCCTTATTACTTGATATCCGGACTTAGCGCCGGTTCCGAAACCGGACCGCAGGCCCGCACCGAGACCGTCATCGCTCCCACCGGAGCAACCGATGCGCGCCATGAATCGGCGTCCTCCCTGCCGTCCCACGCGCGGGCCGGGGGTCCTGTCTGCCGCCCCAAGCGGGCCGGGGTCCTGCCTGCCGCCCCAAGCGGGCCGGGGTCCTGCCTGCCGGCCCCACGGAACCGGGCACTGCCGACCATCCCCCGCCGGCGCGTGCTCCGCCGGCTGGCCCCGAAGGCCAG
Organism: Actinoplanes oblitus; assembly: GCF_030252345.1. NCBI lineage: Bacteria > Bacillati > Actinomycetota > Actinomycetes > Micromonosporales > Micromonosporaceae > Actinoplanes > Actinoplanes oblitus. The sequence goes on from NZ_CP126980.1 coordinate 221,962, forward strand.
CCGGCCCCTCGATGGACGGCCTTTCCCGATCGACGATCCGATTACTTGTCGGGCGAACTGGAGGCCGAGGCAGCCGCCGTCGTCGCCTCCGCGGACTTCGTGGCGTTCTCCGTCGCGTTCGCCGAGGAGGTGGCGGTCGCGGTGGCGCCGGTGCTGGTCGCGCCGGTCGGCTCGGCATTGCCGCCGCCGGTCGGACTCGAGCCACCGGTCGGAGTCGTCCCGCCGGTCGAGCCGGAGCTGGAACTCGACGAGCCACCGCCACTCGGCGTGGACCCGCCCGGCTTCGGCGTCGAGGAGCTCGGGCTCGGAGTCGGGGACGGGGTGCCCGACTTGGTCGGTTTCGGCGACTTGCTGCCTGTCGGTTTCGTGCTCGGCGACGTGCCCGGCTTGCTGGTCCGGGTCGCCGACGGTGACGGCGACGGCGTCCCGGTGGAGGTCCCGCCGGTGGCCGGCTCCTCCGGGTCGGGCGAGCCGAGGGGTACGTCGTCCGCGCCGCCCTCGACCGCGCCGAACACCCGGGTGGCCTGGAACAGGCGGCTCCAGCGCACCGGGACGAGGCGCACGTTCAGCCCGGTCCGCGGCGCCTCGACCATCATGCCGTCGCCGGCGTACATGGCGACGTGGTGAATGCCGGTCCAGCTGTTGCTGTAGCTGAAGAACAGCAGGTCACCGGGGAGCAGCGAGTAGCGGTCGACGACCTTGTTGCGGGTCTGCCAGTACTGGTCGCGGGAGACGCGCATCAGCGGGAAGCCCACGCTGGGCTGGCGGTACGCCGCGTACATCAGGCCGGAGCAGTCGTACCGATCCGGGCCCTCCTCGGACCAGACATACGGGTCGCCGCGCTGGGCCAGCGCGAACTGCAGGGCCTTGACCGCCCGCGGGTCGGCACCCCGGCCGTTGTTCGAACCGGCGAGGTACTCCGAGCCGAGCGCCTGGTCGGTCACGCTGGCGGCGGCCTCCGCGGCGTTCAGCTCGTCGCGGTGCGCGTTCTCCAGCGCGGTGAGCGCCGTCTGCTTCTGGGTGAGCTGCGCGTTCAGCTTGGTGTACTGCGCGACCAGGTTGTCGTGCTTGGTCGCGGTGGTGGTCTGCTCGTCGAGCGCGACCTGGGCGGCCACCTGCGCGGCCTCCAGGCGGCGGGCCGCGGTGTCGTCGCTCGGCGCCTCGCCGCGCTGCAGGCGGGCGAGCTGGTCGAGGCCGATCAGCCCGGAGTCGAGCGCGCCCGGCGGAACCGCAGCGGCCTGCTGCATGGCCTCGCCGGCGGCGGCTGTCGCGTTGGTCTGCGCGTCCCGCAGGTTGGCCTGCGCGTCGGTGACCCGCTGCAGGGCGGTGGTCACCTGGGACTGCGCGAGGTCGCGGTCGGTTTTCAGCTTGAGCAACTCGTCGCCGAGCTGGTCGACCTCGAAGCGACCCTTCTCGATTTTCTGCAGGGCCGGGTTGGTGGCCGAGCCGGGGATGGTGCTGGGCGTGGCGGTCGGGCTGACCGGGGTGCCGGGCAGCACCAGCGCGCCGACGGTGGTGGGTCGCGAGCCGGTGTCCGGGATGCCGGCGGCGAGCACCGGGTCGTCGCCGGGCGCGGCCATGGCCGGGATCGGCTGGAACAGCGCAGCGAGCGCTGCGGCTACCGCCGCCGAATAGGTCACGGGGCGGAGTCGCGCATGCACGGAGCGAGTGGGACGCCGTCCGTACCGCAATGCCTTCGACATGAGCTCCCCGTCCGCGGCGGTCGGCTGACCGTCGCTAGTCGTTCCTAAAGGTTCATACCTCAGGCGGCGCACCGCTGTCGATCGAAAGAAGATGAAAGGACCCTGAGAATCTTTCGACTTATTGTTGATCATGCTTGTTTGCGCAGGTCGGCGGCACGTCTCAGAAACTTTAAGATCATCAATTTCGGTTACTTCCCAGTACGTGAGACACGTCCTCCCGTTGCCCGGCGGCGTGCCGGTTGTCAGACCCGGGACGTAGTCTCGACGGCGACGACGGGAGAGGGGCGCACATGGATGCCGGGCTGAAGCGTGACCTGGAGGCGAAGGTCTACGCCGGTGAGCGGCTCAGCCGCGCGGACGGTGTCGCGCTTTACGAGAGCGACGACCTGGCCTGGCTCGGCCGGCTGGCGCACCACAAGCGTACCGAGCTGAACGGCGACCGGGTGATGTTCAACGTCAACCGGCACCTGAACCTGACGAATGTCTGCTCCGCCAGCTGTGCCTACTGCTCCTTCCAGCGCAAGCCGGGGGAGAAGGACGCGTACACGATGCGCATCGACGAGGCGGTCGCCAAGGCCAAGGAGATGGAGGACGAGCAGCTCACCGAGCTGCACATCGTCAACGGCCTGCACCCCTCGCTGCCCTGGCGCTATTACCCGAAGGTGCTGCGCGAGCTGAAAGCCGCCCTGCCCAACGTCAAGCTCAAGTGCTTCACCGCCACCGAGGTGCAGTGGTTCGAGAAGATCAGCGGCCTCTCCGCCAGCGAGATCCTCGACGAGCTGATGGACGCCGGGCTGGAGTCGCTGACCGGTGGTGGCGCCGAGATCTTCGACTGGGAGGTCCGGCAGCACATCGTCGACCACGCCTGCCACTGGGAGGACTGGTCGCGGATCCACCGGCTGGCCCACCAGAAAGGCATGAAGACGCCGGCCACCATGCTCTACGGGCACATCGAGGAGCCCCGGCACCGGGTCGATCACGTCCTGCGGCTGCGTGAGCTGCAGGACGAGACGGGTGGCTTCGCCGTCTTCATCCCGCTGCGCTACCAGCACGACTTCCACGACTCGGCGGACGGCAAGGTCCGTAACCGGATCCAGGAGCGCACCACGATGGCCGCGCCGGCCGAGTCGCTCAAGACGTTCGCCGTCTCCCGGCTGCTCTTCGACAACGTGCCGCACGTGAAGTGCTTCTGGGTCATGCACGGCCTGTCCGTCGCCCAGCTCTCGCTGAACTTCGGCGCCGACGACCTGGACGGCTCGGTGGTGGAATACAAGATCACCCACGACGCCGACTCGTACGGCACGCCCAGCACCATGCACCGCGACGACCTGCTACACCTGATCTGGGATGCCGGATTCCAGCCGGTCGAGCGCAACACGCGGTACGAGGTCGTCCGGGAGTATGACAAGCCGGCCAGCCTCGCCGAGCGGCGCAGCGAGCCGCAGAAGGTCTGGGCCTAGGGTTTCCGGATGACTCAGCAGCGGAGCTCTCGCGGCCTGCGGCGCGACCCGGGCCCGGTGGAGACGGTCGGCGACCTGCTTGGCGCGGCGTTCGCCGGCCTGGTCGTCGGCATCGCCGTGGTGCTCGTCCTGGAGGGCGTGCTGGCGCTGACCCGGGTCGCGGACTTCGGCCGGACCAACGGCTGGCTGATCCTGATCCTGCCGACCTGGCTCTTCGTCGAGCAGTTCCGGGCCGCCGGCTTCGGCGCCGACCGGGTGCTGGCGGCCGCACTCGGCATCGGCTTCGGCGCGGCGGCCGGCATGACCGTCGCCGGCGTGGTCGCGCCGTACACTCCACCCCTGGTGAGCGGCGGCGCCGGCGCCGTGACCGCTACGGTCGTGTACTGCTTCGTCTGGTTCTACGGCCTCCGCTGGCTCCGCCAGCGGTCCGGCTGAGGGAGAGAGATCATGAGTCCCGCCGTCAAGTACACGTTGGGCCGCCTCGGCCTGTTCGTGGTGGTGTTCGCCGCGCTCTTCCCGCTGCCGCTGAACATCCTGGTGAAAGCGATGATCGCGTTCGTCGCCTCGGCCGGCTTCGCGTTCTTCCTGCTGCGCAAGTGGCGCGACCAGATGGCCGAGCAGCTCGGCTCGGCCGCCCAGCGCCGCGCCGCGGAGAAGGCTCGGCTGCGCTCCGCCCTGGCCGGTGACGACGTCGCTGCCGCGGCCGGGGACCGGGTCGCTGCCGCCGACGCGCAATCCGACACCGCGCCCGGCGAGAACAAGACCGAAGCCGACAAGTAAGAACCGCGGGCCGGCCCGGAGCACGAGCGAGGGCCGAAAGGGCCGCGAGAGCAAGACCGAAGCCGACAAGTACGAACCGAGGGTCGGCCCGGAGCAGGGGCGAGGGCCGAAAGGGCCGCGAGAAGAAGGCCGAGGCCGGAAAGAACCCGCCCGGAACCCGGAAACGCCGGCAAAACCGACGTGTCCGACGGAACAGACCCCGAGGTCGAGCAACCATCGCCCGCGCTCTGGGATAGCGTTTCAGAGACCGCGCCGCAGCGAAGCCGGTGGGAAACCGGAGCTGTCCCGCAACTGTGATCCCTCCATGTGAGGTCTAGCCAGGTCGCCTGGGAGCGGTCGCGAACCCACGCTCCCGGGGAGGGGCGTCTCGCAGGCGGCGGCCGTCCAGGCCCTGTCGGCGATGCACCACACCCGACCGACAGGAGGACCTCGATGAAGCGCGCGCTTCTCGCCGCCGCCACGGCGGCCACTCTGCTGCTCACCGGATGCGGCAGTGACGACAAGGCCGGCACGCCCGCCGAGCCGCAGGCCGGCCCGGCCGCCAGTTTCCCGGTCACGGTCGGCACGCTGACCCTGGACAAACGCCCCGAGAAGATCGTCTCGCTGAGTCCTACCGCCACCGAGATGCTGTTCGCGATCGGCGCCGGTCCGCAGGTCACCGCCGTCGACGACCAGTCCGACTACCCGGCGAGTGCCCCGAAGACCGACCTGTCCGGCTTCAAGCCGAACGCCGAGGCGATCGCCGCCAAGGACCCGGACCTGGTGGTGCTCTCCGGCGACGCCGACCAGATCGTCGCCCAGCTCGGCAAACTCAAGATCCCGGTGTTCCTGTCGCCGGCCGCGCAGACCCTTGACGACACCTACCGGGAGATCGCCGAGTTCGGCACGCTGACCGGGCACGGTACCGAGGCCACCAAGCTCAACGAGCAGATGAAGGCCGAGATCGATCAGCTGGTCAAGGCGGTGCCGGCACACGCCAAGCCGCTCAGCTACTACTACGAGCTGGGCCCGGAGCTGTACTCGGCCACTTCGAAGACCTTCATCGGCGGGGTGTTCGACCTGTTCGGGATGAAGAACGTCGCCGACCCCGCGGACGCCGACGGGAGCAAGGGCGGTTACCCGCAGCTCTCCGCGGAGGCACTGGTCAAGGCGAACCCGGACACCGTCTTCCTGGCCGACACGCAGTGCTGCAAGCAGACCGTCGGCACGGTCAAGGCGCGTACCGGCTGGTCCTCGATCACGGCGGTGCGCAAGGCGCAGATCTACCCGCTGGACGACGACATCGCCTCGCGCTGGGGTCCGCGTACCGTGAATCTCGTGAAGGCCGTGGCCGACGCGGTCCGCACGATTCCCGCCTCATGAGGCCGGCCGGGCTTCGCCCGGCCTGGCTGGCGGCCGGTGTGCTGGCCGTGCTGGTCGCGGTCACCGCCGGTCTGGCCTTCGGCTCGGTCGCGCTGCCGCCCGGCGCGGTAGCGGCCGAGCTGCTCAACCTGATTCCCGGGGTGGATCTGCACAGCGGCCTGACCGAGCGCGAGGTCGCGATCCTCACCGAGCTCCGGCTGCCCCGGGTGGTGCTCGGACTGCTGGTCGGCGCGATGCTGGCCCTGGCCGGGGCGGCCTATCAGGGTGCGTTCCGCAACCCGCTGGCCGATCCGCACCTGCTCGGCGTCGCGGCCGGGGCCGGGCTCGGGGTGACCGCGGTGATCGTGCTGCGCCCGGCCGCCGACGCGACGGCCGGGCTGCCGATCGGCGTACCGGTGGCGGCCTTTCTCGGCGCCCTGGTCGCGGTCGCGCTGACCTGGCTTCTCGGCGCCGCCGGTGGCCGTGATCGATCACCCGGCGCGTTGATCCTGGCCGGGGTCGCGGTCTCCGCGTTCCTCTCCGCGATACAGACCTATCTGCTGCAACGCCATGTGGAGTCGCTGCGCGAGGTGTACTCCTGGCTGCTCGGCCGCCTGGGCACGGCCGGCTGGCACGACGTCCTGACCGTCCTGCCCTACACCGTCCTGACCGCCGCGATCGTGCTGGCCCAGCGCCGCGAACTCGACGTGCTCACCGTCGGTGACGAGGAGGCCGCCAGCCTCGGCCTGCATCCGCAGCGCAGCCGCTATCTGCTGATCGTCGCGGCCTCGCTGGGCACCGCCGCGGCGGTCTCCGTCTCCGGCTTGATCGGTTTCGTCGGTATCATCGTCCCGCACACGTTGCGCCTGCTCAGCGGGCCCAGTTACCGCTCGCTGCTGCCGCTGTCGCTGCTGTTCGGCGCGGCCTTCCTGACCCTGACCGACCTGCTGGCCCGGGTGGCCGGCGGTGCCGCGGAGATCCCGATCGGCGTGGTGACCGCGTTCCTCGGCGCGCCGTTCTTCATCGTCGTCCTGCGCACCAGCCGCGGGGTGACGACATGACCGATTCCGGTCCGGGCCGGCGGCCGGGCCCGGCGATCCTGGTGGCCGATCTGACGGTACGCCTGGACCACGCCCTCATCGTCGACGGCGTCGACCTGGAGGTGGCCGAGGGCGAGTGGGTCACCGTGATCGGTCCGAACGGCGCCGGCAAGTCCACCGCCCTGCGCGCCGTGGCCGGCCTGCTCCCGTTCCAGGGCACCGTCCGCCTGCACGGCCGCCCGGTCGACGAACTGCACCGCCGGGAGCGCGCCAAGACCGTCGCGGTGGTCGTCCAGAACCCGGTGGTCCCGCCCGCGATGACCGTCTTCGACTACGTGCTGCTGGGCCGCACGCCGTACATCGCGCCGCTCGGCCGGGAATCCGCCACCGACCTGGCGGTGGTCGACGAGGAATTGGCCGTGCTCGACCTGCTGCCGTTCGCCACCCGCCGCCTGGACACCCTCTCCGGCGGCGAGCGCCAGCGGGTGTTCCTGGCCCGTGCGCTGGCCCAGGGCGCCGAGATCCTGCTGCTGGACGAGCCGACCAGTGCCCTGGACATCGGCCACCAGCAGGAGGTCCTCGAACTGGTCGATCGCCTGCGCGCGGAACGCTCGCTCACCGTGCTGGCCACCATGCACGACCTTTCCACGGCCGGCGAGTACGCCGACCGGATGGTCCTGCTGTCCGCCGGCCGGGTGGCCGCCGCCGGCACCCCCGCCGAGGTGCTCACCGAGAAGAACCTCGCCGAGCACTACCGGGTCCAGGTCCGGATCATCCCGGGTGATCGTGGGCCCTTGGTGGTCGCCGTCCGCCGGTGAGCCGGGCTGCGCGGCAGCGGGGGCGGTGACCTGAGGTTTCCTGTGCGGGTGAACCGAATGGCAACCGTGGTGTAACCGGTCTGCACTCGGCGGGCCGGGGTTTCGCCCGAAGTGTGGGGTATGACCGACACGATGGTGGTTGAGCTGGGGCTGCAGGCGATGACGATCGCGGCGAAGCTGTCCGCGCCGGTGCTGCTGACCGCGCTGGCGGTCGGGTTCGCCATCTCGTTGTTCCAATCGGTGACGCAGATCCAGGAGGCGACGCTGTCGTTCGTGCCGAAGGCTGTCGCGATCGGCGCGGTGCTGCTGCTGGCCGGCAACTGGATGCTGCACGAGATGATCACCTACACCACGCAGCTGTTCGACCGGATCCCCGACCTGCTGCGCTGATCGGTTCCGGGCAGGCACCGGATCATTGCGGACCCGCACCACCGCGCGAAGCCGGTGGCCCGGATCGCTGCTCAACGTCGGCCGGCGAGCACCGCGAACGTCGCCCCCTGCGGGTCGGCCAGCACCGCATACCGCCCGATCGAGATGGTCGTCGGCGGATCGATCACCCGGCCGCCGAGCGCGAACGCGTGCTCCGCCGCCACATCGCAGTCCCCGACCGCGAAATACACCAGCCAGTACGGCGAGATGTCGGCCGGCCACCCCGCCCCGATCATCGGCTGGATCCCGGCGACCGGCTGGTGCGCGTTGTCGCAGAGCAGGTACGGCAGGTTGCCCACCTGCGCCTCCCGGAACGTCCACCCGAAGACCGCGCCGTAGAAGCTCCGCGCGCCGTCCACATCCCGGGTGTTCAGCTCGTTCCAGGTGAGCGCGCCGGGCACGTCGAACGCCTCGGCCCCGCGCATCATCCCGGCCTCCCAGACGCTGAACGGCGCGCCGGCCGGGTCGAGGAACGCCGCCATCCGCCCCTGGTCCATCACGTCGAACGGCGCCACCAGCACCTTGCCGGCGGCGGCCTCGACCCGGGCCGCCGTCAGGTCGGCGTCGTCGGTCGCCAGGTACGTGCTCCAGGTCGTCGGCTGTCCCTCGCCGAACAGCGGTCCCGCCCCGGCCACCGGCAACCCGTTGAGCAGAAACGTCGTGTATCCGCCGAAGTCGGCGCCGGACACCTCGGCGGTCCAGCCGAACAGGCTCGTGTAGAACCGGATCGAGTCGTCGAGGTCGGACGTGGCCAGATCCACCCAGTTGGGCACGCCGGGCGATGGAGCGGTCATAGCCGCATGGTCCCATCCGGTCACCAGCCCGGGGAGGAAACTGTCAGTCATCTAGCCGAATCGGCGGCCCTCGTCACGCCGGAACGCCCCGACCGCGAGACCGCCGAGCGCGACCGTCCAGGCCAGCAGCGAGATCGCCGAGCCCCACCGGAACGGGTAGTCACCGACGGCCGCCCACATGAGACGGACCGCGCCGCCGGTCGGCAGATAGGGCGCGATGGTCCCGACGAACCCGGGCTGCCAGTCGGGCGAGGTCATCAGGCCGCCGCCGAACGCCAGCGGCAGGAACAGCACCTGCGCCACCACTATCGCCGCCTTCTGCGGCAGCGAGTACCCGATCGAGAGGCCCATCAGGATGAAGGGCACCGAGATGACGGCGGTGACAGCGACCGCCGCCAGCAACTCCGGCCCGCTCACCGAGGCTGGGGTGAACAGCGCCGCGATGATCACCACCGGGGTCAGCGAGATCGCCATGTTGGTGAGGCCGGCCAGGATGCGGCCGGCGAAGCGGGGCAGGGCACCGGCCGGGAGCGTCCGCACGTAGGGGTCCCAGGGCTGGGCGCGGTCCTCGGCGACGCCGATGCCGTACTGGAAGAGGTTGGTGCTCATCACCGCGAACGTGATCATCGAGGCGGCCGCGTAGGTGGCGCCGGCCGGATCGTCGCCGGTGAACGGGACCACGAAGGCGAGCATCGCGGCGGCCGGCCAGAACGCGCCGCCGATCACCGCGATCGGGATCCGGAACAGTTCGAGCAGCTGGAACTTGGCATGGGTCAGTGCGAGGACCACGACGGCTCCTTGGTCAGCGTCAGGAAGGCCTCCTCCAGCGAGGTGCCGCGCACCTCCAGGTCGCGGAACGCGACGTCACCGCGCACCAGCTCGCGGACCAGGGCGTCGGCGTCCGCGGTCAGCAGCAGGTGGCGGTCGCCGACGCGCTCCGCGCGCAACACCCCGGTCAGTTGCGGCAGGTCGGTGGCCGAGGTCAGACCGATTCGGCGTACGCCGGCCAGTCCCCGGATCGCGTCGACACTGTCGTCGGCCAGCACCCGCCCGGCGTCCAGCACCACCACCCGCTGCGCCAGCGCCTCGACCTCCTCCAGATAGTGGCTGGTCAGCACGACCGTGCCGCCCTCGGCGTGGAACGCCCGGATGCCGTCCCAGAGCGCGCGCCGGGCCTCCACGTCCAGCCCGGTGGTCGGCTCGTCGAGGAAGACGATCCGCGGCCGGCCGGCGAAGGCCAGGGCCACCGCGAGCCGGCGTTTCTGCCCGCCGGAGAGGCCGCCGGTCTGCCGCCGGACCAGGTCGGTGAGCCCGAACCGGTCGAGCAGCTCCGCCGTGGGCAGTGGGTCGGGGAAGTGTGCCCGGACGAAATCGGTCACCTCGCCGACGCGCAGGGACGCCGGCAAGCCGGTCTCCTGTGGAGTGACGCCCAACTCCCGCCGGAACCGGGGGTCGCGCGGGTCGCCGCCGCACAGCTCGACGTGCCCGGAGCTGGGGCGCCGGGTGCCGGTGAAGAGGCTGACCAGGGTGCTCTTGCCGGCGCCGTTCGGCCCGAGCAGGCCGACCAGCTCGCCGGCCGGCACCGCCAGGTCGAGGTGGTCCAGGGCCAGTGTGGTGCCGTAACGCCGGGTGACCTGGACGGCACGTGCGTGGATCATGACCCCTCCTCCGGCTGGTTGAGCAGGGCACGCAGGGCGATGACGTAGTCGTCGAAGGCGAGGCGGCCGCGGCGGGTCAGCCGGACCAGGGTGGCGGGGGTGCGGCCGCGATGCGTCTTGACCACCGCGACGTAGCCGGCATCCTCGAGTTTGCGCAGGTGGACCGAGAGATTGCCGGCGGTCATCCGGAGGATCTCCTGAAGCCGGGGAAAGGCGATGCTGTCCGCCTCGCGCAGCTGGGAGAGCGCGGAGACCACCCGCAGCCGGGCCTGCGCGTGGATGACCGGGTCGAGCTCGGGCAGCTCACTCCTGGTGTCGCTCATCGGCGGCGGGACCAGCCGATCAGGCCGGCGACGAGCAGCCCGCCGCCGCCGGCCACCGCCACGATCAGCGCGTGCCACCCCGGGCCGGCCAGCACGCCGACGATGTTGATGCCGCTGATCCAGGCGCCCAGGACGAAGGTGCTCCGGTCATCCCAGATCGCGGCACCGGCCATGTAGAGCGCGCCGATCAGGGCGACCAGCCCGCCACCCCACAGGATGCCCTGCCGCGACACCGGCACCACGTCGCTGAGCCGGCTGAATACCAGCACCAGCCCGGCGATCCCGGCCGACCAGGCGAACCCGAACATCTGCCCCTGCCGGGTGCTCAGGCCGCGCACCGCCCGGCTGGACCGCGCGCCCAGCATCCCGGTGATCGTGCCGGCCACCATCAGCAGGACTGTCATCACGGTGATCGGCAACCAGTCGGGCAGGGCGACCAGCACCCGCTCGTCCGGTCCCCAGCGGAGGAAGAACAATCCGGAGCCGATCAGCCAGGCGAGTCCCCACGGCCAGTACATCAACCGAGGATCGGGGGCCAGCTCGCGCTCCAGATTGGCTCGCTCCAGATCGATCAGCCGCAGCGCCTCGGCTGGGTCGTCGAATGTCGATTCGTCGTCGATCGATGCCATGCATCGACTTTACGACGCAAAGTCAAAGAAGTTTGTGCCATAAAGTTCGTAGGGTGGCGGCGTGCTCAACCTGATCTTGCGAAGGGCCGAGCCGGCCGACCTACCGGCGGTGCTCGAGTTCTGGCAGGCGGCGGCCGAGAACGACAGCCGTCCGGTGGACACCGCCGAGGCGGTCGAGGCGCTGGTCGCCCGGGATCCGGACGCGCTGATCCTGGCCGTCACCGGTGCCGATGGGGACGGCGAGATCGTCGGCACGATCATCGCCGGGTGGGACGGCTGGCGCTGTCACCTGTACCGGCTCGCGGTGGCCCCGGATCGGCGCCGGGCCGGCATCGGCGGCCGCCTGATCGCCGCGGCCGAGGAGCGGTTCCGCGAGCTGGGTGGTACCCGGGCGGACGCCATGGTGCTGAACGCCAACGAACGGGCGCACGGCATCTGGGCCGCGCACGGCTACCGTCCGCAGTCGGAGTGGTCCCGCTGGGTGAAGCCGCTGGGGTGAGCGCTCCGAGCTGAGATCCACATGCAACAGAAAGGGGTTCCGGCGCGGCGGCCGAGCGGCGAGGATGCTCGATCGTGGATGACCTCCTGGTGGCTCTGGCCGGTAACCCCGCCCTGCCGCCCGCGCTGGTCGACCGCCTGATCGGGCTGGCCGACGAGGAACTCGCGGGCGCGCTCGCGGCCCACCCCGCACTCACGAACGCTCAGGTCCGCGAGCTGTCCGGCCGGTTCGAGCCGGCCGCTGTCCGGCTCGCCTACGACGGCCGGCTGTCCGCTGACGACTGGGACGAGCCGGTCGGGACGACCGCCTGGGCGCCCGTCGCCCTGGCCCTGCTCGACGCGGGACGCGGGCGGCCCGGCTGGGCGCGCCGGCTGGCCGCCGAGACCGACCCGGAACTGCGGCAGGAGCTGGCCGCCTGCCCGGACCTGCCGCCGGACGTGCGGGAGCTGCTGGCCGCCGACCCGGACCCGGAGGTCGTCGCCGAGCTCGCCTGGCGGACCACCGATCAGGAGCTGCTCGCCCGGCTGGCCCGGCACCGGCACGCCGAGGTGCGGGTGATGGTCGCGGCGAACCCCGGCACGCCGCCGGAGCTGCTGGCCGCGCTGGTCGCCAACGACCCGCCGCCGGACGCCTGCCTGGTCTGCGACCGGGAACCGATCCCGTTCGTGCACGATCCGCACTGCTCCCGGACGGACTGCACGCTGCCACCCGGCGCGGCCTGCGACGGCAGCCACGAATCCGCTATCCACAGCCTCCGGTACCAGGCTGTGGATAACCCCGCGACGCCGCTGTCGTGCCTGGTCAGCCTGGCCGGCGCGGAGTCGGCGACGCTGCGCTGGACGCTCGCGGCGCGGTCCGGGCTGCCGGCCGAGGTGGCCGCGCGGCTGGCCGGCGACCCGGTCCCGGGCGTACGCCACGCCCTGGCCGAGAACCCGGGACTGCCGGACGAGCTGATCCGCCGGCTGGCCGCCGACCCGAACCACGAGGTCCGGCGCCGGCTGGCGCACAACCCGGCCGTCCCGCTCGACGTGCTGGCCGAGCTGGCCCGGACCACCCGGATCGGGCCGGTCCTGCTGTCACGGATCGAGGCAGCTACCGATCGGGAGGTCCGGCAGCTCGCCACCGCTGCCGACCCGGCGGTACGGATGCTGCTCGCCATGCGTCGCGACCTGCCCGCCGACGTGCGGGACGGGCTCGCCGCCGATCCGGACGCCAAGGTGGTCGCGGCGGTGGCCGGGCATCCGGGCTTCTCGCCGGAGCGGCTGGCCGGCATGGTGGCGGCCCATGGCGTACGCGTGAAAAGCAGTGTCGCGGCGAACCCGGAGGCGCCGGCGGACCTGCTCCTCGACCTCGCCCGGCGGGATCCGCGCGTGCCGAAGGCACTGCGCGAGATCGCCCGGCACCCGAACGCCGGCGCCGCCGCCCTGGAGTGCTGCCTCACCGACGAGCGGGCCCGGCCGATCGCGGCCGGACACCCGGCGCTGCCGCCGGACCGCGTCGCCGAGCTGCTCGGCGACGCGGATCCACGGGTGGCGGAGTCGGCGGCGGGCAACCCGTCGCTGCCGATCCCGGAGATGTCCCGCCTGATCAGCGACCGAGCGCGCTGAGCGCGGCCCGGACCTGCGGGATCGGATCCGGGCCGAGCGGCCGCAGGACGACCGTGCCGGTGCCGGCGTCGACCAGCGACCGCACCTTGTCGGGCACCTCGGCGGCCGGGCCGATCAGCGAGAACATCTCGGACGGTGGCACGCCGAGCCAGCCGGCCTGGTCCTCGACCATCCGGCCGGTGATCTTCGCGGCATCCGCCGGATCGTCGTTGACGTGCAGGTACGTAAAGACGATCAACTCGTGCTCGGCGCCGGCACCACCCCGGCGGATGTGCGTGAGCGCCGACTCGATCTCCGCCGGGCCGTTGCCCTCGGCCAGGATCGTCCCGTCCGCGACCCGGCCGGACAGTTCCAGCGAACGCGGTTTCACCACCCCGGTGACGATCGGCGGGACCGAGGCCGGCGGGTGCACCAGGCGGAGGCCGTCGATGCACACCTCCCGGCCGTTGAGCGTCACCGTCTCGCCGCGCAGCAGTCCCTGCACCGCGACGATGGTCTCCTCCAGCATGGCCAACTTGGACTTGGGCTCGACGCCGACCTGGCGCATCCACTCCGGCACGCCGTGTCCGAGACCGGCCACCAGCCGGCCGGGGTGGACCCGGGCCAGCACGGCCAGCTCCATGGCGAGCAGGGCCGGGCTGCGCAGCGGCGCCGGCGCGATGCCGATGCCGATCCGGATCCGGGAGGTGGCGGCCAGGGCCAGGGCGGCCGTACTGATCGAGCCGGCCCAGCCGAGATCCTCCACCACCCAGAGGTCGTCGGCACCGGCCTCCTCCACGGCGGCGGCGAAGGCGGGCAGGTCCGCGGGGGACAGGTCGCGGTCGAACATCACTCCGATGCGAGGCATCAGCCGATGTTAAGCGGTTCAGGTAGCGGCTTGGCGTGCATGACCGAGAGCCGGGTGACCGCGCGGGTGAGGACCACGTAGAGACGGTTCAGGCCGCGCGGCTCGGCGGCCACGATGTCGGCGGGCTCGTGGACGACGACGTGGTCGTACTCCAAGCCCTTGACGACAGTGGCCGGGACCACAGTGACGCGCGCCTCGGCATCGACGTCGTCGGGCGTCGCGTGCGCGATGCCGGCCGCCGTGAGATGCCCGCGGATCCGCTCCACAGCGGTGTCCGCCGCGATCACCGCTACCGAGCCCTCGTGCTCCAGCGCCGCCGTGACCTCGGCCAGCGTGCGCGCGTCCAGGTCGGCCGGGTCGGCGACCGGCACGATCACGAGATCGCCGTCCCGGCGCAGGGAGACCGCTTCGGGCACCTGCACGCCGAGCGCCGGCAGGAGGCGGTTGGCCAGTGTCACCACCGCTTCCGGTACGCGGAAGCCGACGGTCAGCGGCACCACCGCGGCGTCCGGCTTGCCGAGGTGAGCCAGGATGTCCCGCCAGTCGGTGGCGGCCCACGGCGCGGTCCCCTGGGCGAGATCGCCGAGCAGGGTGATCGAGCCGTGCTCACTGCGCCGGGCGATCGCGCGGGCCTGCATGGCGGACAGGTCCTGCGCCTCGTCGATGACCACGTGACCGAAACTGTTCTCCCGCTCCAGGAGCCCGGCGGCCTCGTCGAGTAGCAGCAGGTCGCCCGCCGTCCACTTGGCCGACTTGGCGGTCTTGGGTGGTTTGACCCAGCGGATCGCGTCCTGCTCCGGCTCGGTCAGCAGCTCACCGGCGGCCGACGGATCGGTCAGCAGGCCGGCGACCAGCGACTCCGGCGTGACGGCGGGCCAGCAGGCCTCGAGGAACTCGGTGACCTGGGGGATCTTGCTCATCTTGCGGAGCCAGGACTCGCTCGGCGAGTTGCCGGTGCGGTACTCCGACTGGCGTTGCAGCAGGCCGACGACGCGGGCGCGGACCCGTTCCCGGCCGGTCGCGTAGGGCAGGCCCTCACGCCGGGCCTCGTCGACGATCCGGCGCAGCGGCTCGGTGTCGATCCGCCAGCGATAGGAACCGTCGGACACCATGATCGGCTGGGTCGGTGCGGCGATCCGGCTCCAGAGCAGCCCGCTGAGCACCTCGGCCATCCGCGCGTCGTGCTTGACCAGCGCGGCCGCGGGCGAGTCGACGGCCTTGACCGGCACCCGCCCCACCAGGTCGTCCAGCGTGGACTGCTGGACCTCGACCTCGCCGAGCGTCGGCAGGACCGCCGAGATGTAGGAGAGGAACGCGGTGTTCGGCCCGACGATCAGCACCCCGGACCGGCGCAGCCGCTCCCGGTGCAGGTAGAGCAGGAACGCCGCGCGGTGCAGGCCGACGGCGGTCTTGCCGGTGCCGGGTGCGCCCTGCACGCAGATCGAGTCGGCCAGCTCGGCGCGGACCAGCTCGTCCTGCTCGGGCTGGATGGTGGCGACGATGTCGCGCATCGGGCCGACGCGTGGCCGCTCGATCTCCGCGGTCAGGATCCGGCTGCTGGTGCCCAGCTCCTCGCCGCGATCGAGGTGCTCGTCCTCGAAGCTGGTCAGCTCGCCCTTGACGAACCCGAACCGGCGCCGGGTGGCGACGCCCTGCGGGTCGCGGACACTGGCCCGGTAGAACGCGCGGGACAGTGGCGCCCGCCAGTCCAGCACCATCGGCTCGCCGGCGTCGTCGGTGACGTGCCGGCGCCCGACGTGGTAGGCGACCTCCTCGATGTCGAGGCGGCCGAAGAAGAGCGGGGTGTCCGGGTCGTCGGCCAATTCCTTGACCCGGCGGGCCATGTGCCGGCCCAGCTGCTCGGCGGTGTAGGCGTCGCCGGCCACCTTGTCGCCGGTGGAGAAGAGGGCCTCGGCCCGGCCGCGCATCCGGCGCAGCGCGGCACGGGACTCGGAGAGGTGGGTGCGCTCGGCGGTGAGTTCGACGTCGAGATCAGATGCGGACACGGGGCATCCTCGGCAGACTGTTTCATCGGCTGCGCTCGCGTTTCCGGGAGGCGTGTCGGCCGCCGCCGGCGCGGGGACGTCCGCTGCGGTGCATGCTCACCACGGCCGTCAAGCGGCCCTAAACGCTACGCCTCCGGCGTCCGCTGTCCACCGATTTTTCGCCGGGTTTTCGCTCGGTCGAGAATGGGTGCATGGCGGAGCGGGAGAACGTGCGGGTGACCGATGCGCGTACGTTGCGGGCGTTGGCGCATCCGGCGCGGATCGAGATCGTGGAGCATCTCAACGTCACCGGCTCGACGGTGACCGCGACCGAGGTTGCCGGGCTGGTCGGGCTCTCCCCCAGCGCGACCAGTTACCACCTGCGGGAGCTGGCCAAGTACGGGCTGGTCGAGCAGGCGCCGAGCGGGGACGGCCGGGAGCGGCGGTGGCGCAGCACCGGTAGCAGCCTGTGGATCGACGGCGACGCCGACCAGCCGGACGCCGCGGCCGCCGTGCGGACGCTGGTCGACCTCTACCTGACCCGGGACCAGCAGCGGGTGCGCGACTGGCTGGACCGGCAGCACGACGAGCCGGCCGAGTGGCGGGAGTCCAGCGCCATGATGGGCCAGCAGCTCCTGGTCACCCCGGCCGAGCTGGCCCGGCTCAGCGAGCAGGTGCGGGAGCTGATGGAGCCGTACCGGGTGCGGGAGCGGCTGGCCGATCCGCCGGCCGGGGCACGGAAGGTGGTGGTCCAGTACACGGCGTTCCCGCTGGACTGACCATCGACAGCGGTACGCCCGCACGCCTTGCGCGAGCAGATGTGAAGGATTATTTTCGAAGTATGTCCTTCGCATCTGCCGGCTCGCGTTGGACGGACGTCTACCTGGTGGCCGGCGGCCGGGCGATCTCGGTCTGCGGCGACTTCCTCGCGGCGACCACCCTCGCCCTGGTGCTGCAGCAGGCCGGGCACGGTGGCCTGGCGGTCTCCGGGCTCCTGCTGGCGGCGGCGCTGCCGCCCGCCCTGCTCGCGCCGCTCACCGGGCGGCTGGCGGACCGGGCGGACAGCCGTACCGTGATCGTCCTGACCGGGGCCGGGCAGGCGCTGGTCTGCGCGGCACTCGCGGTGACCAGCCACCCCGTCGCGATCATCGGGCTGGTCGCGCTGCTCGCGGCCGGTCTCGCGGTCACCCAGCCGACCATCCAGGCGCTGCTGCCACGCATGGTGCACCGTGACGACCTGGCCCGGGCCAGCGGCATCACGCAGACCGCCGGGCAGGTGGGCATGCTGGCCGCCCCGGCGCTGGCCGGGTTCCTGGTCGGGCAGACCGGGCCCCGCGTGCCGCTGCTGATCGACGCGGCCAGCTACCTCGCGCTGGTCGTGGTGGCCCTGCTGATCCGCACCCGGCGGCGGGGCGGCGCCGGCGGCGAGACGGCGGCGCCCGTCGGGTTCCGGCTGCGGGCCGATCGGACGCTGACCGTGATGACGGTGGCCATCGCCGCCACGGTCGCCGGGGTCGGCGCGATCAACGTGTTCGAAGTGTTCTTCATCCGCGGCACGCTGGGTGCCTCAGCCACCGTGTTCGGCCTGGTCGCGGCGTCCTGGACGGTCGGGATGGTGCTGTTCACCCCGCTCTTCGGCCGGGTGCCTCGGCGTCGGCTCACGGTCCGGGTGGTGCTCGGGCTGCTGGCCGGATCCTGCGTCGCGGTGCTCGCCGCCGCGACCGTCACCTCGGCCGGCTGGCTGGTGCCGCTCTGGATCCTCGGCGGCGCCTGCAACGGCGGGCTGAACGTGTGCCTCGCCGTGATCGTCGCCGGCCGGGTGCCCAGCGAGGCGCACGGCCGGGCCTTCGCCGTGGTCTCCGCCGTGGTCCAGGGCGCCGGGCTGCTCGGCTACCTGCTGGCCGGTCCGCTGGTCGAGCGGTTCGACACCCGGGTGCTGGTCGCCGGGGCCGGTGCGGCCGGGCTGCTGGCAGCCGTGGCCTGCTGGCCACTGGTGCGACGTGAGCCACCAGACGACGCCGTGACAAGCGAGGGGCCCGAGATCGGGGATAACGTCGCTGCATGAGCGACAGCGTCAGTCGGCCCCGGGTCGGTCACATCCAGTTCCTCAACTGCCTGCCGATCTACTGGGGGCTGATGCGCTCCGGCGCGCTGCTCGACGTCGACCTGCACAAGGACACCCCCGACCGGCTCAGCGCCGCCCTGGTCGCCGGTGACCTGGACATCGGCCCGATCACCCTGGTGGAGTACCTGAAGCACGCCGACCAGCTGCTCCTGCTGCCCGACCTGGCGGTCGGCAGCGACGGCCCGGTGCTCTCGGTGAACCTGGTCACCACCCGGCCGCCGGCCGAGCTCGACAAACGGCCGGTCGCTCTCGGCTCCACCTCGCGGACCGGGGTCCTGCTCGCGCAGATGCTGCTCTCCGATCGGTACGGCGTCGAGCCCACCTATTTCCGCTGCCCACCCGACCTGTCCCAGATGCTGCTGTCGGCCGACGCGGCGGCGCTGATCGGCGACCCGGCGCTGCGCGCGCTCTACGAGGCCCCGGCACTCGGCCTCCAGGTGATCGACCTGGCCGACGCCTGGCGGCAGTGGACCGGCCTGCCGATGGTCTTCGCCGTCTGGGCGGTCCGCAAGGAGTTCGCGGCGGCCCACCCGGGTCAGGTCAAGGACGTGCACGAGGCGTTCCAGCGGTCCAAGGAGCTGTGCCTGGGCGAGCTGGACGAGGTGGCCGAGGCGGCCGCGCGCTGGGAGCCGTTCGACGCGGCCACCCTGGCGAACTATTTCCGGGCCCTGGACTTCTCCCTCGGTGAGCGGCAGATCCAGGGCGTGTCGGAATTCGCCCGGCGCGCGGCGAATCGGGGAGAAGTGCCGCCGTTGCCGGCGAATGGCCTGCTCTTCGCCGATGTTTGATCTTTTCGGAGCGGCCGCTTAGGCTCCTCGGACTTTCTCCCCGCCGCCCGCGCGGCCCCAAGTCCGAAGTCGGTGTCCATGCGTTTGCGTGCCCTGCTCCGCCGCCTCGTTCTGCCCCCGGTCGCCGCCGGGCTCGCCGTGTCCGGACTGGCACTGCCCGCCCAGGCGGACGCCCTGGTCGGCTTCCCGGTGCTGCTGCTGAACATCACCGACACGGTGACAGTGCTCGACGGCCAGTCGAAGTCGGTCAAGTTCGACGTCTACAACCTCGGTGGCGTGGACGCGAAGAACGTCGTGATCGGCTTCGCCGACGGCCCCGGCCCGGTGCCGGCCGACCTCGGCTTCGTGCCGCCGGCCGGCTGCTCGGTCACCGCCTGCAAGCTCGACAAGCTGGCGGCCGGCGAGCGGCGCAACTTCAGCTTCACGGTCCGGCCGGACGTGGCCTCGAAGACCAACCTGACCTCGCACTTCGACGTGACCACCACGGTCGGCGGCGAGGAGCACGACAAGGTGCAGCTGACGGTGGTGCGTACCACCAAGAAGGGCGTCGACCTCGAGCTCGCCGACATCAAGGACATGCGGCTGAACCGCGGCCAGTCCGCGGACCTGCCGGTGCTGGTGAAGAACACCGGCAACACCGAGTCCGGGCCGCTCGGCCTGGTGGTGGCCGCCCAGCCAGGAATCCAGCCGATCCTGAACTACCGCAACTGCGAGAGCGACGAGGACTTCGGCGGCATCGTCTGCGTCATCGACGAGCCGCTGGCCCCGGGTGAGTCGGCCACCCTGTCCCCGGCCACCCCCGCGAAGATCAAGGTCGGCGTGGACGCGCCCGGACCGGTCGATTACTTCACCGGCGTGGTCGCGGTCGGCCTGACCGACAAGTACGTGGCCGCCTTCGCCAAGCGGAACGCCGGCAAGAAGGGCACCGACCTCAAGCTGCAGAAGGCGATGTCGGTCGCGGCCCTGGGCGACGACATCGCGGACGGCCTCGACAAGGGCCTCGACGACGACCTGAACCCGGCCGACAACCTGACCGAGTTCATGGTCAAGGTGGGCAGGTCGGACGCGGACAGCAAGGCCATCGGCGGCGTCTTCCACGGCACCGCGGGTGACGAGGTCACCGTCAAGGTGGGCACGCAGAACCTGGGCCCGACCGCTACCGTGCCGCTGAGCACCAAGTGGGTCGGTTACGTGCACGTCAAGGTGCCGGCCAACGTGCGGCTCACCGAGGTCGACAAGATGTGCCTGCCGGGCACCTCGCCGTCGAAGGTCGACCTGGACGGCAAGCTGGACAGCCGGGACTGGGTCTGCCTGGTCATCGGGCAGCTGCCGAAGGGCGGCAAGAGCCTGTTCGCCTTCCAGGCGATGATCCAGGAGGGTTCGCACGACGCCGGGTTCGTCCAGGTGGACGGCGGGGTGCAGGACACCAAGCACAAGAACGACCGGGCCGCGCTGACCGTTGACGACGGGACCGGCGGCGAAGGTGGCGGGCTGGCCATCACCGGGCCGTCGGCGCTGCCGCTGGCCGGTGGCGGCGTGGCGCTGCTGGCGGCGGGCGTGATCGCCTTCCGGTTCGCGCGTCGCCGACGCATCGTCACCGTGGTGGAGTAACGCTTCGCTTCAGTGAGGGCCGGGTGCGGTGCACCCGGCCCTCACTGCATCCCGGGCCCTACCGAGCCCGGTCGTTGTCGTTTCCGGTGCTCGGTGTGGGGCCTTTGTTACTCGCGGTCTCGCTGGGCCGGTCTTTGTCGTTTCCGGTGCTCGGTGTGCGGCCTTTGCTACTCGCGGTCTCGCTGGGCCGGTCCTTGTCGCTTCCGGTGCTCGCTGTGCGGCCTTTGGTGCTCGCGGTCCTCGATCAGGGGTTGAGGATGGTGTCGAGGGCGGCGAGATCGGCGGCGGTGAGATCCCAGCTGGCCGCCGCGGCGTTCGCCTGGACCTGCTCGGGGGTGGTGGCGCCGGCGATGACGCTGGTCACCGCGGGGCGGGCGGCCAGGCCGGCGATCGCCACCTCGAGCAGGCTGTGCCCGCGCTCGGCGCCGAACGCGGTCAGCGCCTCGATGGTGTCCCAGTCGGCGGCCTCCAGCCAGGAGGCGTAGCGCTCCTGGGACAGTCGGGTGCCGGCGGCTGCTTTCTGGTCACGCCGGTACTTGCCGGAGAGCAGCCCCGAGTCAAGCGGGAAGAACGGCAGCAGGCCCAGTCCGAAGCGCTCGCAGGCCGGGACGACCTCGGTCTCCACCTCCCGGTGCAGCAGGCTGTACCGGTTTTGCGCGCTGATGAACGGGGTGAGGTCGGCCGCCCGGGCGGTCCAGTCGGCATCAGCGATCTGCCAGCCGGAGAAGTTCGAATTGCCGAGGTAGCGCACCTTGCCGGAACGGACCAGGTCGTCCAGCGCGGCAAGCGTCTCCTCGATCGGCGTCGCCGGGTCGGGCTCGTGCAGCTGGTACAGATCGATGTAGTCGGTCTCCAGCCGGCGCAGCGACGCCTCGACCGCGCGGATCAGGTAACGCCGCGAGCCGCGGGCGCCGAAGTCCCGTCCGTTCATCCCCTCCATGTTCATGCCGAACTTGGTGGCCAGCACCACCTCGTCCCGGCGGCCCTTGAGCGCCGCGCCGAGCAACTGCTCCGAGCTGCCGTGCGGGGTGCCGTAGATGTCAGCGGTGTCGAACAGCGTGATCCCCGCGTCGAGCGCCGCGTCGACGACCTCGCGAGTGCCGTCCGCGTCGAGCTTGCGACCGAAGTTGTTGCAGCCGATGCCGACCACGGACACGACGAGGCCGGATTCGCCGAGCCGGCGGTAGCTCATCTCACTCATGTCCCGAACCTTAGTTCGCGGGTGGTGCCGGAGCCGGGAAAGAGGTACATATCGGTTGGTGTCTATTGACACCGGTTGTTACTCCTCGCATGCTGATGAGCACTCTCGGGAAGGTGAAATCAGCCTTTGTCGGGTAGGCTCCAAGCCGCCGCGTCCATCGTGGACTCGCCCACGATCGGTTCACGATGGGCGCGGCCCATGCCCACTGGCCAGCCCGCCGCCCGAGGCCGCGCACGCCGCCGGGAGCGCCCGCCCGCCGCCCGTGCGCCGCCGCCCGAAACGCCCGCAGCAGCCGCCCGCGGCCGTCGGCCAATGCGCCCTCCCACTGCCGCCCCGAAGCGCCCGCCCGTCGCCCGTGCGCCGCCGCCTGGAGCGCCCGCCCGCCGCCAGCCGAAGCGCCCGCGGCAGCCGCTAGCAGTAGCCGTCCGCGGCCGTCGGTCAAAGCGCCCGCCCGCCGCGCCTGCGCGCCGTCGGCGAAGTGCCTGCCGTGGCGGGTGCGTCGCCGGCCGCAGTCCTCACGCACTCGATTCGAGCGCCAGGTCACACTCCTCGCGCGGCGGTCCGCTCGGTCGGGCCGCGGCCTCACCTTTGGCCGCGCGCCGCTTGCTTCCCTTGGCCGCCCGCGGTTGAGGCGGTTGTCGGTCAACTAGGTGCGTAGCGCGGCCTTTGCGGTTCGGTTGGGCGGGCCGTGGCTTTGGTGTTCCGCTGGCGAAGGTGGTGCGTGCTGCTTGGTCGGATGGGGGGTGTGGTCGCTCGTGCTGCTTGGTCGGATGGGGGATGCGGTCGCTCGTGCTGCTTGGTCGGATGGCCGGTTGCGGTGGTTCGTGCTGCTTGGTCGGATGGCGGGCTGCGGTCGCTCGTGCTGCTCGGTCGGTCGGCGGGTTGCGGTGGCTCCTAATTAGTCCTCGGTGGGGGCGGCCAAGTCGCGGTAGATGGGGCGCAGGAGGTCGATGAGCGGGATGTGTCGCACCTTGATCGGTGGTGGGTCGAGGGCGCGTAGCAGCAGCTCCGGTGGGGTGCTGCCGCGGGTTGGTCGCTCGCGGAGGCGGCCCAGGCTCACGGCGGGGGAGTAGAAGTCGGTGAGGCGGTCGGCGAGGGGCTCGTCGGGGACCGCGAGTGGGTCCACCGCCTCGCCGGGGTCGGCGGTGCCGCGCAGGGCGTCGAGCAGGGGCTCGCGAGCGCGACCGCGCCAGGCCAGGACCAGGAACGGGTCGTCGTCGAAGGCCTCGGCCAGCACATACAGGGCGGCGGAGCCGTGCTTGCACGGGACGCCCCAGTCGGGGCAGGAGCAGTCGATGTTCAGCTGCGACGGGAAGAGTGGCAGGCCGAGGTCGGTGAACAGGTCGACGATCTCGCGCGGCATCTCGCCGGCCAGCAGGGCGGCGCGGTAGAGCGCCTGCGCACCGAGCGCCTCGGTGATTTCCGTCCACTGTGCCTCGTCGAACGCGGCGATTCGGATCGTCACCTGGTACGGCGTCGGGCGGGAGCCCTGCACCCGGGCCACCAACTGCCCCGCGCTCAACGCGAAGTCGATCACCTGGCCCTTGCGCGCATAGGCGCGGCCGCGCGACAACCGGCCCGGATCGCACACCTCCTCCAGCACGTCCACGAAGCGCCGTGACCACCACTGCTCGCCGATTTTGCCCCGTTTTGAGCGGACGGCGAGCCCACCGTCCACTTCGATCGGACGACCCGCCTCGTAGAACCGACCGGACTTGTCGAAGGGCATCTCAACCCACCGCCGCGGGGTCCAGCGCGAACAGCTCGCGCAGCTGATCGGTGCTCAGGTCGGTGATCCACTCCTCGCCGGTGCCGACGACAGCGGAGGCCAGTGCCTTTTTCCGCTCGATCATCGCGTCGATCTTCTCCTCCAGCGTGCCGGTGCAGATGAACTTGCGGACCTGCACATCGCGCGACTGTCCAATCCGGAATGCGCGGTCGGTGGCCTGGTCCTCGACAGCCGGGTTCCACCACCGGTCGAAGTGGACGACGTGGTTGGCGGCGGTGAGATTCAGGCCGGTGCCGGCGGCTTTCAGCGAGAGCAGGAAGAGCATCGGCTCATCGGCGGTCTGGAACCGCTCGACCAGCTCGTCGCGGCGGGATTTGCTCAGGCCACCGTGCAGCCAGAGCACTGGGCGGTCCAGGTGAGCGGCGAGATACGGCTGGAGCAGCGAGCCCCACTCCGCGTACTGAGTGAAGACGAGCGCCTTGTCGCCGTCCTCGACGATCTCCTCGGCCAGCTCCTCCAGCCGGGCCAGCTTGCCGGACCGGTCGGGCAGCCGAGAACCGTCTTTGAGCAGGTGCGCCGGGTGGTTGCAGACCTGCTTGAGCTTCATCATCGCGGCCAGTACGTTGCCCCGCCGCTGAATGCCCTCGCTGCTCTCGATCTCGGACATCATGTCCTCGACCACGGCCTGATAGAGGGTGGCCTGCTCGGGGGTGAGCGTGCACCACACCTTCATCTCGTTCTTTTCCGGAAGGTCCGAGATGATGGTCTTGTCGGTTTTCAGGCGACGCAACACGAACGGCCCGGTCGCCCGTTTCAGCGCGGCGGTCGCATCCTCGTCCTGGTTGATCTCGATCGGCTCCTGGAACCGGCGCCGGAACCTTTTCGCCGGCCCGAGCAGTCCGGGGTTGCAGAAGTCCATGATGGACCACAGCTCGGCCAGGTGATTCTCCACCGGGGTGCCGGTCAGAGCGAGGCGCGTCCGGGCCGGGATGGCGCGGACGGCCTGGGACTGGCGCGTCCCGCTGTTTTTGATCGCCTGGGCCTCGTCGCACGCCACCCGGCTCCAGCTGATCTCGCGAAGCGCCTCCAGGTCCCGCGACGCCGTGCCGTAGGTGGTGAGGACCAGGTCGGCGCCGGCCACCGCGGCCAGGAAGTCCTCGCCGCGCTGCCGGGTGGCGCCGTGGTGCACGTAGACCCGCAGGGCGGGCGCGAACCGGGCGGCCTCCTTGCGCCAGTTGGTGATCAGGGACATCGGGCAGATCAACAGGGTCGGTGCGATCTCGCCCGGTGCGTGGCCGAGCCGCTCGGTGAGCAGCAGCGAGATGGTCTGCGCGGTCTTGCCGAGGCCCATGTCGTCGGCGAGGATCCCGCCCAGACCCAGCCGGCTCAGGAAGTGCAGCCAGGACAGGCCGCGCTCCTGGTACGGCCGCAGGGCGCCCTGGAAGCCGGCCGGGGTGGGCATCGGGTCGAGACGCTCCGAGGCCTGGCCGGAGAGCAGGTCGCCGAGCGTGCCGTCGGCGTCCACCTCAACCAGCGGCAGGTCCTCCTCGCCACCCTCGACCACCTGCTGCAGCACCTCGGCGGCGGTGAGTTCGCCCTCGCGCCGCCGGCCGACCGCCTTGAGCGCGGCCTTGAGCTGGCGATCGTCGAGCTCCACCCACTGCCCGCGGACCCGGACCAGCGGCACCTTGAGCCGGGCCAGCTCGGCCAACTCGTCGGCGCTCACCACGCCGTCGCCGATCACCAGGTCGAGGCGGAAGTCGACGATCTCGGTGAGCCCGAAACCGGAATCCGCGGCGGCGCGGGAGGAGCTCCCGGACTTGGACTTGGAACGGGTGGTCAGCTTGAGGCCGACGCCCTTGCGCCCGGCCCAGGACGGCAGCTGCACGCCGAACCCGGCCGCCTGCAGCAGCGGGGCGGCCTGGCGGAGGAAGTCGTAGGCCTCGGCGGTGCTCAGGGTCATCGCGGCGGGCTGCTGCTGCCGGAGCGCCTCGTGCAGCGCCGGGAACAGCCGGACCGCCCGGCCCAGCCCGGCGAGGAGTGCCTCGTCGGGGCGGCGCGGCAGGCCGGGGAAGCGCTCGCCCGCCCAGACCGCCTCGGCCGGGAGGTAGAGCCCGGAGTCCTCGGCCGACTGCAGGGCGAACTCCAGGTCCCACTCGTCCTCGCCCGGCTCCGGCTCGATCAGCCGGAAACTCACCCGGATCGGACCATTCGCCGCCTGGGCGGCGCGCATCCAGTCGTCCAGGGCCTTGCGCAGGTCGCGCAGCTCGGCGGCGGGTGCGTCGGGCAGGGTGGGATCGGTGGCGGTCAGCGCGCCGACCCAGCGGTCCGGCAGCGGCGCGCGGGGACCGGCCCGGTGCCCACCCAGAATCTTCTCCGGCAGGGTCGAGCGGGCGGCCGCGTCGAGCATCGTCTCCAGTGCGTCTCGCAGCGTGCGCCCGGCCTCATGCCCTGCCGAGCCGTCCCCGGCGGGAGTGGCGCCGACGGGTGCCGGGGCGGCCGGGAGGGAACCGGTGGGGGCCGCGGCGGTGGAGGTGGCGGGGGCGACGCCGGGCCGGGTGGGGGTGCCCGGGCGGGAGGAGGGGCCCGGGGCGGGAGCGGTGAGGGCTCGGACGACCGGCGGCATGCCGGCCGCGAAGTCACGGTAGGTGGCCAGGTCGGGGCCGGTGAGCACGGAGCGCCACCGGGCCGCCGGCACGCCCTGCTCGATCACCAGCTGGGGCAGCATGCGGCCGCGCCGGGCCAGGTCGCAGGCCCAGCCGGCGAGCAGGCAGAGGTAGCGCAGCGAGGCGCCGGCAACCCACGGCGCGGCCGGGTCGGGCTCGGCGAGCTCGGCCAGCAGGCCCAGCGCGGACTCGCCGGGGACCGCCAGGGTGGGCACGGTCCAGCCGGCGAGCCGGACCCCGCGCGGGGAGGTCGTCTCGACGCCGGTCTCGGGTGAGGGGATCGGGCCGCGTGTCGTCCCGGGCAGCTGGACCAGTGAGGTGCCGGCGGTCGCCTCCGCCAGGTCGAGGGCCGCGCGCAGCGCCTCGGGGCCGGCCGCGAACGGATGTGGCCGGAGCCGTGCCCGGGAGGGTGCGGACTCCTCGATGGCGGGCTCCTCGGCCCAGAGCAGCAACCGGCCGGGCCGCCCGGACCCGGGCACCCAGCCGCCATGAACGACGAGCACTTTCAACCCCCTGCGCAGTCCGTCGAGATTATCGGCTCGCTTACCGCTCGGTGAACTCCGCGAGCTCGTAGACGACCCCATTGGGGTCGGTGACCAGCAGCAGCCGCTCGCCCCAGGGCTCCTCGCGGATCGGCAGGGAGGGCTCGACGCCCTCGGCACGCAGCCGCTCCTGCTCGGCGTCGAGATCGTCGACCACGAACGCGATGATCGTGCCCGCGACCCGCACCTGGCGCAGCTCCGGCGGCAACACCTCCAGGCCGACGCCGTGGAACACCACGTCGACCCCGTCGTCCTCCCGGGTCATCGAGGCGAAGCCGTCAGCGGACATCCGCTCGGTGTAGCCGAAGTGGTCCGCGAGAAACTTGCTGGAGGACGGGACGTCGTCGACGGTGACACAGACGACGGACGACTTGATTCGCATGGCGCCTCCCCAGGGCGAGTTAGCTGTACGCCGTACAGAATACGCCGTACAAGAAAGGAGTGCCACCCCGATGGCCGAAGCGCGCCGCACCATCGACCTCCTCTGGTTTCCGGAGGCGGCCGAGCGCAAGCGAGGCCGCCGTCCGGGCCTGACCGTGGCCCGGGTCGTCGAGACCGGGATCGCCCTGGCCGACGCCGAGGGACTGGACGCGGTGTCGATGCGCCGGGTCGCGAGTGAGCTCGGCGTGGTGCCGATGACGCTGTACACCTACGTGCCGGACAAGGCGACCCTGCTGGACCTGATGCTGGACCGGGTCTACCTGGCGATGCCCCGGCGGGAGCTGCCGGACCGGCCGTGGCGGGAGCGGCTCGCGGCGATCGCGGAGGAGAACCGCGCGCTGGTCGCCGAGCACCCGTGGGTGGCCGGGTTGCCGGCCAGCCGGCCGCCGCTGGGTCCCGGCCTGATGGCGAAGTACGAGCACGAGTTGCGCGCCTTCGACGGCTGCGGGCTGACCGACCTGGAGATCGACTCGTCGCTCACCTTCCTGATCGGCTTCGTGCAGTCCGCGGCGCGCACCGCCGCCGAGGTGCGCGCCGCGACGGAGCGCAGCCAGGAGACCGACTGGGCGTGGTGGCAGGAGCGTGGCCCGATCTTCGAGGTGGTCTTCGACAAGCACGCCTACCCGACCGCGACCCGGGTCGGCGCGGCGGCGGGCGAGGCGCTGGGCACCGCCTACGATCCCGACCACGCCTACGACTTCGGCCTGCGGCGGGTGCTGGACGGCCTGGGCGTGCTGATCGACGGGCGGGGTTCCGGTGACCCGGGCCGCTGACGACGGCCGCGGGGTGGACGTACGCTTCCTGACGTGACGGCGAATCCGGAGATCGACAGCATCCTGCAGCGTGGCGCCGACGGCGGGCGGATCACCCCCGAGGAGGCGCTGCTGCTCTACACGGACGCCCCGTTCCACGCGCTGGGCGAGGCAGCCGACGCGGTGCGCCGCCGGCGATACCCGGACGGCATCGTCACGTACCTGATCGACCGCAACATCAACTACACGAACGTGTGCGTCACGGCGTGCAAGTTCTGCGCGTTCTTCCGGGCACCGAAGCACAAGGAGGGCTGGTCGCACCCGACCGAGGAGATCCTGCGCCGGTGCGGCGAGGCGGTGGAGCTCGGCGCCACCCAGGTGATGCTGCAGGGCGGGCACCACCCGGACTTCGGTGTGGAGTACTACGAGGAGTTGTTCTCCTCGGTCAAGCAGGCGTTCCCGCAGCTCGCCATCCACTCGATCGGCCCGAGTGAGATCCTGCACATGGCCAAGGTCTCGGGCGTCTCGATCGAGGACGCGATCGTCCGGATCAAGGCGGCCGGCCTGGACTCGATCGCCGGTGCCGGCGCCGAGATGCTGCCCGATCGGCCGCGTAAGGCGATCGCCCCGCTCAAGGAGAGCGGCGAGCGCTGGCTCGAGGTGATGGCTGTCGCGCACCGTAACGGGCTGTCCTCGACAGCGACCATGATGATGGGCACCGGCGAGACCAACGCCGAGCGGATCGAGCACATCCGGATGATCCGCGACGTGCAGGACCTCGCCGTGGCCCGGGGTTACCGGGACGTCCCGGTGGAGGAGTCGCACGACGTCGGCGGCTTCCGGGCCTTCATCCCGTGGACGTACCAGCCGGAGAACAACCACCTGAAGGGCCGCACCCAGGCCACCACGATGGAGTACCTGCGGTTCATCGCGGTCTCCCGGCTGTTCTTCGACAACGTCGCGCATCTGCAGGCGTCCTGGCTGACCACCGGCAAGGACATCGGCCAGCTCTCGCTGCACATGGGCGTCGACGACCTGGGCTCGATCATGCTGGAGGAGAACGTGATCTCCTCGGCCGGCGCCCGGCACCGGTCCAACCTGCACGAGCTGATCTCGATGATCCGCACCGCCGACCGGATCCCGGCCTGGCGCGACACCTGGTACCGGCACCTCGCGGTGCACCGGACCGCCGCGGACGATCCGACCGACGACCGGGTGGTGTCGCACTTCTCATCGATCGCGATCCCCGGCGGCGGCCGGAAACAGCTGCCGCTGGTCGAGGCGAGCTGACCGGCCCGCGACCGGATCGTTACTCGCCACCTGCGTACACGACCTCTTCGACGGTTCCCACCTGGCCGTTCGGCCAGGGTGGGGGTCGTCGGACCGGTGAGGGCTGTATTGCTCCTTCGTAACGAGCCCGCCTGTTGCCTGTACCGGCTCTTTCCCGCTGGTTACGTTGCCTGCGTAAGGCAACGGGAAAACCTCATGCGTCGCCAGGCGGTCAGCGTCGGTGACGAGCAGTCGGACCCGACCGATGGCGGTCGTATATATAACGCACAAGGAACGGGCGGGATGGGACACCATCCCGCCCGTTCTGTTGCTGTGAAAGCAGTCTCTTCCGTATCAAGGGTGGCGGGCGGGGCGGTCGGATGGGGCAGAGTTAGTCGACGTGACGCGCGCAGATCTGGACAAGCAGCCGCACGAGGTCGCCGAGATGTTCGACGGCGTCGCCAAGCGGTACGACCTGACCAACACGGTGATCTCACTCGGCCAGGACCGGGGCTGGCGGAAGGCCACCCGGGAGGCGCTCGGCCTGCGGCCGGGTGAGCGGGTGCTGGACGTGGGCGCGGGTACCGGGGTGTCCACCGACGAGCTGGGGCGTTCCGGGGCCTTCGCGGTCGGCGCGGACCTCTCGGTCGGGATGCTGCAGGCCGGCCGGCGGGTGCGAGCCGAGGTGCCGCTGCTGGCCGGGGACGCGTTGCGACTGCCGTTCCCGGACGCCACCTTCGACGCGGTGACCATCTCCTTCGCGTTACGCAACGTGGTGGACACCGAGGCCGCGCTGCGTGAGTTCGGCCGGGTCACCCGTCCGGGTGGGCGGCTGGTGGTGTGCGAGTTCAGCACCCCGGTGAACCCGGCGTTCCGGACGGTCTACATGCAGTACCTGATGCGGTCGCTGCCGGCGGTGGCCCGCGGCGTGTCGAGCAACCCGGACGCGTACGTGTACCTGGCCGAGTCGATCCGGGCGTGGCCGGACCAGGCGGGGCTGGCCGCGCGGATCGCCGGCTCGGGACCGTGGGACCGGGTGGGCTGGCGGAACCTGACCGGCGGCGTGGTGGCGCTGCACCGGGCCACGCGACGGAGCTGACCGCGTACCCGAATCGGATCTTGATCTTGAAGGGTTCGGATGCCGCGCGTCGGTGACAAATCGGGTGTTTGGTGAACAAGGCGCGAAGTGGCTGTTTAGCTCGATGTCATGACGAAACTCGGACAGCTTGAGGACACTGACATCGATCTCTCGATCGACGAGGGCGAGGCTGGTGAGCGGCGCGCCAGCGAACTGGCCAACCGCATCCGGATGGTCGCCGCCCAGGATCCGCTGCTTGCCCAAGACCTGGTAGAGGAACTGATCGTCGCTTTGGACCGAGCGATGGACGGCACTATCCGAGATCATCTCAACGGTCCGGCACGTGGGATCGCGGAGCGCGTTTTGGGAGACTCTGACCCGATTCAGTAGCCTCGTCGAAACAATCCGGTCGACCTGAGTGCAAAGATCGTCGATAGTCGGCCTAGACTCCGACCGAGGCATGCTTGTGAACTAATTCACGAGCACTGCGGATCGGAGGCTGCACCGTGAACGACCACCCGCCATCCACCGTCGCTGACGAGGCAGACGTCATCGTGGTCGGCGCGGGACCGGGCGGCAGTGCGGCCGCCTACCATCTCGCCCGGCACGGTGTCCGGGTGCTGCTCCTGGAGAAAACCGAGTTCCCGCGCGAGAAGGTGTGCGGCGACGGCCTGACTCCGCGCGCCGTCCGTCAGCTGGTCCGGATGGGTATCGACACCTCCGAGAAGGCCGGTTGGCTGCAGAACCGGGGCCTGCGAGTGATCGGCGGCGGGGTCCGGCTCGAGCTGGACTGGCCCGAGCTGGCGAGTTTCCCCGGTTACGGCCTGGTCCGCACGCGCCTCGACTTCGACGACATGCTGGCCCGCCGCGCGGTGGAGGCCGGCGCCCTGCTCCGCACGAACGTGAACGTCACCGGCCCGGTCCTCAATGACGAAGGCTACGTGATCGGGGTCCAGGCCAAGGCCGGTCCCGGAAAAGAGCCGGTCGAGTACCGCGCCCCGCTGGTGATCGCCGCGGACGGCGTCTCCGGCAAGTTCCCGCTGGCCCTGGGGCTGGCCAAGCGTGACGACCGCCCGCTCGGGGTGGCCGTCCGGCGCTACTACCGCTCCGCGGTCAAGGCGGACGACGACTACCTGGAGTCCTGGCTGGAGCTGCGCAGCGCGCAGGACCCGAGCCGGCTGCTCCCGGGGTACGGCTGGATCTTCGGTCTCGGCGACGGCCGGGTGAACGTCGGTCTCGGCATCCTGAACTCGTCCACCGCCTTCGGTAAGACGAACTACCGCAACCTGCTCACCGACTGGCTCGGCTCCACCCCGGAGGACTGGGGGATGCGGGACGAGGCGAACGCGGAGGGCCCGACGCTCGGCGCGGCGCTCCCGATGGGCTTCAACCGGGTGCCGCATTACACCCGCGGGGTAATGCTGGTCGGCGATTCGGGTGGCATGGTCAACCCGATGAACGGCGAGGGCATCGCGTACGCGATGGAGTCCGGTGAGCTGGCCGCCGAGGTGGCGGTGCAGGCGCTGGCGCGTCCGGCGGGCCCGGAGCGGGAGCGGGCGCTGCGGGCCTACCCGGCCGAGCTCAGCCTGCGGTTCGGCGGTTACTACCGCCTGGGTGGCGTGTTCGTGAAGCTGATCGGCAATCCGCAGGTCATGCGGCTGGCCACCAAGCACGGCATGCCGCACCCGACGTTGATGAAGTTCGTCCTGAAGCTGCTCGCCAACCTCACCGACCCGCGCGGTGGCGACGCGATGGACCGCATCATCAACGGCTTGACGAAGGTGGCGCCCGCCGTCTGACGACGGAATCGGGCACCCCGACCAAAGGGATACAAAAGCGAAAAACTAGTGTGAAGCGGCTAACAGTCGTACGGGAGTGAAGATGACGATCAACCCATACGTCCCGATCGTCGGGTTGCTGATCCTCGGCGCGCTCTTCGCGTTGTTCTCGGTGTCTGTCGCACCGATCGTCGGGCCGAAGCGCTACAACCGGGCAAAGATGGACGCCTACGAATGCGGCATTGAGCCGGCCCCACAACCGGTCGGCGGCGGCCGATTCCCGGTGAAGTTCTATCTGACGGCGATGCTCTTCATCGTCTTCGACATCGAGACCATCTTCCTCTACCCGTGGGCCGTCTCGTTCGAGGCGCTGGGCCTGTTCGGATTCGTGGAAATGGTCCTGTTCATCGTCACCGTCTTCATCGCCTACACGTACGTGTGGCGCCGCGGCGGACTCAACTGGGACTGATAACCATGGGAATCGAAGAGAAGCTGCCCAGTGGCATCCTGCTCACCTCGGTCGAGAAGCTGTCGAACTGGGCCCGCAAGTCGTCGTTCTGGGGCGCGACCTTCGGCCTGGCCTGTTGTGCCATCGAGATGATGGCGGCCGGCGGTCCGCACTACGATCTCGGCCGCTGGGGCATGGAGGTGTTCCGCGCCTCGCCCCGCCAGGCCGACCTGATGATCGTCGCGGGCCGGGTCAGCCAGAAGATGGCGCCGGTGGTCCGGCAGATCTACGACCAGATGCCGGAGCCCCGCTCGGTGATCTCGATGGGCGTCTGCGCCTCGTCCGGCGGCATGTTCAACAACTACGCCATCGTGCAGGGCGTGGACCACATCGTCCCGGTCGACATCTACCTGCCGGGCTGTCCGCCCAGGCCGGAGATGCTGATCGACGCGATCCTCAAGATGCGCGAGAAGGTGATGGCCCAGCCGCTCGGCCCCAACGGCCGCAAGATGCTGGAGCAACGCCGCGCCGAAGGAAAGCTGCCGATCGTCGCGCCGGGCGCCATGCCGTCGTCGTACCGGGCGGACAAGGTCCGCCGGGCGGAATGGACGCAGGCCGTCAAAGAAGGCCGCGAGGAGCAATTGCGGATCGAGAACTGGATGAAGCTCCAGCCGCATTTGCGGGAGGGTGGCAAATGACTATTCGACCCGGAACCGAGGGTGACGTTCCCGTCACCAAAACGAGTGGTGCCAATCTCGGCGCGCCCGCTCAGACACCGCCCAGCCCGGATAAGGGCATGTTCGGCGTCAAAGGCACCGGCGACGTCTCCGGCTTCGGTCGTCTGGTCCGCCCCCGACCTGCTGTTTTTGACAGCCCACGGCCGTACGGCGGGTATTTCGACGACGTCTATGACGCGTTGGAGGAAGCTTATCCGGCCTTCTCCGAAGCCATCGAGAAGGTGGTGGTGGATAGGGCGGAACTCACACTTCACATCAGGCCCGAGAGAATCAAGGACGTCTGTCAGGTAATGAGGGACGAAGGGTCTCTCCGGTTCGAGTTGTGCTCCTCCGTCGACTGCGTCGATTACCTGGGTTCGGACGAGCGGCGATTCCACATCGCTTATCAATTGACTTCGATGACGTACCGCCGGAGGGTGCGCCTCGAGGTGGCCGTCGCGGACGGCGTGCCCGTCCCGAGCGTCACCAGCGTCTACCCGACCGCCGACTGGCAGGAGCGGGAGGTCTACGACATGTTCGGCGTGGTCTTCGCCGGCCATCCCAATCTCACCCGGATCCTGATGCCGGACGACTGGGAGGGCCACCCCCAGCGCAAGGACTACCCGCTCGGCGGGGTGCCCGTGGAGTACAAGGGCGCCGAGATCCCGCCGCCCGACCAGCGGAGGGTCTACCAGTGACTACTTCTGAGTACGCGAGCGCGCGCGAGACCACCGAGGGCCGGGTCTTCACGGTCACCGGCGGCGACTGGGACAGCGTCACGTCCAGCATCGACCCGCTCAGCAACGAGAAGATCGTCGTCAACATGGGTCCGCAGCACCCGTCCACGCACGGCGTGCTCCGCCTCGTCCTGGAGCTGGAGGGCGAGACGGTGACCGAGGCCCGCCCGGTCGTCGGCTACCTGCACACCGGCATCGAGAAGAACCTGGAGTACCGCACCTGGACCCAGGGCGTCACGTTCGTCACGCGGATGGACTACCTGTCCAACATGTCGAACGAGGCGGCGTACTGCCTCGCGGTGGAGAAGCTGCTCGGTGTCACCGACCAGATCACCGAGCGGGCCACCACGATCCGGGTCCTCTTCATGGAGCTGCAGCGGATCGCCTCGCACCTGGTCTGGCTGGCCACCACCGGCATGGAGCTGGGCGCGATCTCGATGATGCTGTACGGCTTCCGGGAGCGGGAGTACATCCTCGACATCTTCGAGGAGACCTCCGGCCTGCGGATGAACAACGGTTACATCCGGCCCGGCGGCCTGGCCCAGGACCTGCCCGAGTCGGCGGTCAAGAAGATCCGGGACTTCCTCAAGTACCTGCCGAAGAAGCTCAAAGAGTACGAGGCGATGCTCTCCGGCCAGGTGATCTGGCAGCAGCGCACGCAGGGCGTCGCCGTCCTCGACGTGACCGGCTGCCTGGCGCTGGGCATCACCGGCCCGGTGCTGCGCTCCGCCGGCCTGCCCTGGGACCTGCGCAAGACGATGCCGTACTGCGGTTACGAGACGTACGAGTTCGATGTCCCGACCGCCACCACCGGCGACGTCTGGGGCCGGTACCTGGTCCGGCTGGCCGAGATCAAGGAGTCCCTGAAGATCGTCGAGCAGGCGCTCGACCGGCTCCGGCCCGGACCGATCTGGATCGCCGACAAGAAGATCGCCTGGCCCGCCCAGCTGGCGCTGGGCGTCGACGGACTCGGCAACTCCCTGGAGCACGTCGCCAAGATCATGGGTCAGTCGATGGAATCGCTGATCCACCACTTCAAGCTCGTGACCGAGGGCTTCCGGGTGCCGCCCGGCCAAGTCTACGTCGCGGTCGAGCACCCGCGGGGCGAACTCGGCGTTCACGCGGTTTCCGACGGTGGCACCCACCCGTACCGGGTGCACTACCGCGAGCCGAGCTTCGTCAACCTCCAGGCCATCCCCGCGATGGCCGAGGGCGCGCTGCTCGCCGACGTGATCGCCGGTGGCGCGTCGCTGGACCCCGTGATGGGTGGGTGTGATCGCTGATGACCGACATTGCCATCGAGTTCTCCCCGGCCGCCGCTCCGCTCGCGGAGAAGCTGCTCGGGTCCGCGCGGGAGATCCTCGCGCGGTACCCGGCCGGCCGGGAGCGCTCGGCGCTGCTGCCGCTGCTGCACCTGGTGCAGACCGAGGAGGGCTACGTCAGCCCGTCCGGGGTGGCCTTCTGCGCCGAGGTCCTGGGGATCAACAAGGCCCAGGTCGGCGCGGTCGCCACCTTCTACACCATGTACAAGCGCCGGCCGACCGGTGAGTACCTGGTCAGCGTCTGCACCAACACCCTGTGCAACGTGCTGGGCGGCCAGGAGGTCTACGACCGGCTGACCGAGCACCTCGGCGTCGGGCACGACGAGACCACCGCGGACGGCAAGATCACGCTGGAGCACGCCGAGTGCCTGGCGGCCTGCGACTACGCCCCGGTGGTGACCGTCAACTACGACTTCACCGTCGACCAGGCCACCCCGGAGTCGGCGGTCGAGCTGGTCGACAGCCTGGCCGCCGGCGAGCGGCCGACGCCCGCTCGCGGCGCGCGGATCTGCTCCCTCAAGGAGATGCAGTACCAGCTCGCCGGTTTCGCCGACCCCCGGGACGGCGCGGTCGGCGACGGGATGGCCGGCGCGCCCACCCTGCGCGGCGTCCGCCTGGCGCAGGAGCACGGGGTCGCCGTGGCCGGGTTCGACCCGGAGACCCCGATCACCAGGACCAAGCCGGCCCGGGAGGGCGACGCGCTGCCGACGCCGGCCCCGGTGGCGAACACCGCCGACGACAAGGCCACGGCGGAGAAACCCGGCAAGGTCGCCTCGGTGGTGAAGGCGGCGACGACAGCGGTCAAGGCGGTCGCCGGGAAGGTCGAGGAGCGCCGGCACGCCGGCCACCAGACCGAGGACCCGCAGATCCGTACCGCGGAACTCCGCAACCCCACCGCGAGCGAACCGGCCCAGCCCGGCGCGCAGGCCGGCGGTCCGCCGCCGGGGAACGCCGCCGAGAGGGCCGGCGCCGCGGCAAGCGCGCCGGCCGGTGACGGCAAACCGGCGGGGGACAGCCCGCGTACGCCCGACCCGTCGCGTGGCACCGAGGAGGAGAAATGACGCAACCCCGGCCGGAGGTGCTCCAGAAGCTCACCCCGGTGCTCACCAAGCGCTGGCTGTCGCCGGACGCCTGGCAGATCGGTGTCTACGAACGGCTGGACGGCTACCAGGCGCTGCGCAAGGCGCTCGACGTGCACCCGGACGACATGATCCAGCTGATCAAGGACTCCGGGCTGCGCGGTCGTGGCGGCGCCGGGTTCCCGACCGGCCTGAAGTGGGGGTTCATCCCGCAGGGCGACGGCAAACCGCACTACCTCGTGATCAACGCGGACGAGGGCGAGCCGGGGACCTGCAAGGACCTGCCGCTGATGACGTACGACCCGCACTCGCTGGTGGAGGGCGCGATCATCGCGTCGTACGCCATCCGCGCGAACCGGGCGTTCATCTACATCCGCGGCGAGGCCGTGCACGCCGCCCGCCGGCTGCGCAACGCGGTCAAGGAGGCGTACGCCGCCGGTTACCTCGGCGCGAACATCCTCGGCTCCGGCTTCGACCTGGAGCTGGTGGTGCACAGCGGCGCCGGCGCGTACATCTGCGGCGAGGAGACCGCGCTGCTCGACTCGCTGGAGGGCTTCCGCGGCCAGCCCCGGCTGCGCCCGCCGTTCCCGGCCATCGCCGGCCTGTACGCCAGCCCGACCGTGGTCAACAACGTCGGCACCATCGCCAGCGTGCCGTACATCGTGCTGGGCGGCGCCGACTGGTGGAAGAGCATGGGCACCGAGAAGTCGGCCGGCCCGATGATCTACTCGCTCTCCGGCCGGATCGCCAACCCCGGGCAGTACGAGTGCGGCCTGGGCATCACCCTGCGCGAGCTGATCGAGCTGGCCGGCGGCATGAAGCCCGGGCACAACCTCAAGTTCTGGACCCCGGGCGGCTCGTCCACCCCGATCCTGACCGCCGAGCACATCGACACCCCGATGGACTTCGAGGGGGTCGCGGCGGCCGGGTCGATCCTCGGCACCACGGCGATGCAGATCTTCTCGGACCAGGACTGCCCGGTCTACAACACCTGGCGGTGGCTGGAGTTCTACCACCACGAGTCGTGCGGCAAGTGCACCCCGTGCCGGGAGGGCAACTACTGGATGGTGCGCACCTACCGGCGGATCCTCGCCGGCCAGGGCACCTACGCCGACCTGGACACCCTGCAGGACACCGCGGACAACATCTTCGGCCGGTCCTTCTGCGGCCTCGGCGACGGCGCGGCGACGCCCGTCGTCTCGACGCTGAAGTGGTTCCGGGACGACTACCTCGGTTACATCGAGGGCCGCACGGCGCCGCGGCTCTCCGAGAAGTCCCTCGTAGGAGCGCACTGATGACTGATGTAGCCAAGCGGGCCGACCAGGTCACGCTGACCATCGACGGCGTCGAGGTCACCGCCGACAAGGGTGAGCTGCTGATCCGGGTCGCCGAGCGGATGGGCACCGCGATCCCGCGGTTCTGCGACCACCCGCTGCTGGCCCCGGCCGGCGCCTGCCGGCAGTGCCTGGTCGAGGTGGAGGGCCAGCGCAAGCCGGTCGCCTCGTGCACCCAGACGGTGGCCGACGGCATGGTGGTCAAGACCCAGCTCACCTCGCCGGTGGCGGCCAAGGCCCAGGCCGGCGTGATGGAGCTGCTGCTGATCAACCACCCGCTGGACTGCCCGACCTGTGACAAGGGCGGCGAGTGCCCGCTGCAGAACCAGGCGATGAGCACCGGCCGCGCGGACTCCCGGTTCCACGAGCACAAGCGGGAGTACGAGAAGCCGATCCACATCTCCAGCCAGGTGCTGCTGGACCGGGAGCGTTGCGTGCTCTGCCAGCGCTGCACCCGGTTCTCCGAGGAGATCGCCGGGGACAAGTTCATCGACCTGATGGACCGCTCCTCCGGCGAGCAGATCAACGTCTACCGGGACGACTTCTTCGGCGGCACGGGCACCGGCGACGGGCAGGTCGGCGAGGGCGCCGGCGACGTGGCGTTCAACTCGTACTTCTCCGGCAACACCATCCAGATCTGCCCGGTCGGCGCGCTGACCGGCGAGCAGTACCGGTTCCGGGCCCGCCCGTTCGACCTGGTCTCCTCGCCGACCAGCTGCGAGCACTGCGCGGCCGGCTGCGCCATGCGGGCCGACCACCGGCGCGGGAAGGTGCTGCGCCGGCTCGCCGGCGACGACCCGGCGGTGAACGAGGAGTGGAACTGCGACAAGGGCCGGTGGGGCTTCCGCTACGCCACGGCCACCGACCGGATCACCACGCCGCTGGTCCGGGACGCGCGTACCGGGCAGCTGCGCGAGGCGTCCTGGAGTGAGGCGCTGGTCGCCGCCGCGGAGGGGCTGAAAGCGGCTCGCGAGCGCGGGGTCGGGGTGCTGACCGGGGGCCGGCTGACGGTGGAGGACGCGTACGCGTACGCGAAATTCGCCCGTCTGGTCCTGGGCACCAACGACATCGACTTCCGGGCGCGGCCGGTGCGAGCCTCCGGCTCGCCGGCCGCGGACACCGAGGAGGCGGACTTCCTCGCGGCTGCGGTGGCCGGGGTCTCCGAGCTTTCGTACGCCGATGTCGAGGACGCCCCGTCCGCGCTCATCGTCGGGCTGGAGCCGGAGGAGGAGTGCCCGATCCTCTTCCTGCGCCTGCGCAAAGCGACGAAGCGGAGGAAGCTCAAGGTGACGGCGGTGGCGTCGCACCTGACCCGGGGTTACGAGAAACTCGGCGCCGCGCTCGTCCCGGCGGTCCCGGGCGACGAGGCCCGGCTGCTGAACACCGACCCGGCGGTCGCCGCGGCGCTCAGCGCGCCGGGCAGCGTGCTGCTGGTCGGCGAGCGGCTGGCCACCGTCCCGGGTGGACTCTCGGCGGCCGCGGCGCTGGCCACCCGCACCGGCGCCCGCCTCGCCTGGGTGCCGCGCCGGGCCGGCGACCGGGGCGCGCTGGACGCCGGTTGCCTGCCGAACCTGCTGCCCGGCGGCCGTCCGGTCGGCGACCCGGGCGCTCGGGCCGAGCTGGCGGTCTCCTGGTCGGTCGACGCGGGTGTGCTGCCCGCCACGCCGGGCCGGGACGTCGACGCGATCATCGCGGCGGCGGCCGACGGGACCCTCGGCGGCCTGCTGGTCGGCGGGGTGGACCCGGGCGACCTGGCCGACCCGGTCCGCGCCGAGCAGGCGTTCGACGCGGTGCCCTTCCTGGTCAGCCTGGAGCTGCGCCGGAGCGCGGTGACCGAGCGGGCCGACGTGGTGCTGCCGGTCGCGCCGGCCGCCGAGAAAGCCGGCACCTACATGGACTGGGAGGGCCGGCTGCGGTCCTTCGAGACGGTCCTGCGGGGCAGCACCGCGCTGACCGACGGCCGGGTGCTGGAGGCGATCGCCGCGCTGCTGGACGTCACCCTGAACACCGGTGACGTGCAGGCGGTACGCCGTGAGCTGGGAGCCATGCCGGCCGGCACGGCCCGCCCCGAGTCGCCGTCGATCGCCCCGGTGGCGCTCGCCGAGCCGGGCGAGCGGTCCGCCGTGCTGGCCACCTGGCACCAGCTGATCGACCTGGGCACCCTGCTGGACGGCGACGACGTGCTGGCCGGCACGGCCCGCCCGCCGGTGGCCCGGCTCGGCAAGGAGCTGGCCGAGGAGCTCGGGGTGGCCGACGGCGATCTGCTGACGGTGCACACCGACCGCGGCTCGGTGACCCTGCCGGCCGCGATCGCCGACCTGCCCCGGCAGGTGGTGTGGCTGCCCACGAACTCGCCGGGCTCGACGGTGCGCCGCAGCCTCGGCGTCACCGCCGGTGCGGTGGTCCGGTTGTCGGCCGGGCTGCCCGGTCCGATTCTCGCCGAGGGAGTTGACCAATGAACGTCCTGCTCGCGGCGACCGCGGAGGACCCCACCCTGCAGACGTTCGAGCAGGACGTCTGGTGGATCACGCTGATCAAGCTGCTCGGGCTCTTCGTGATGCTCCTGCTGCTGACGCTGTTCACGATCAACTACGAGCGCAAGGTCGTCGCCCGGATGGCGGTCCGGCCGGGCCCCAACCAGGTCGGGCCCAAGGGCTGGCTCACCTCGCTCAGTGACGGCCTCAAGCTGCCGTTCAAGGAGGAGATCATCCCGCGGACCGCCGACAAGGTGGTCTACTTCATCGCCCCGGTGATCTCGGCGACCACGGCGTTCACCGCGTTCTCGGTGATCCCGTTCGGCGGCGTGGTGACCATGTTCGGGCACCGGACCGCGCTGCAGCTCACCGACGTGCCGGTCTCGGTGCTGGTGCTGCTGGCCTGCTCCTCGATGAGCGTGTACGGCGTGGTGCTGGCCGGGTGGGCGTCCGGGTCGACGTACCCGCTGCTCGGCGGCCTGCGGTCGAGCGCGCAGATGATCTCGTACGAGGTGGCGATGGGCCTGTCCATCGTGGCGGTGTTCATGACGGCCGGCTCGATGAGCACCTCGCAGATCGTCGCCGCCCAGGCGTCCGGGGATCCCACCAAGATCTTCGGCGCCGAGATCACCATGCCCGGCTGGTACTGCCTGCAGCTGCTGCCGAGCTTCCTGATCTACATGATCGCCGCGGTCGGTGAGACCAACCGGGCGCCGTTCGACCTGCCCGAGGCGGAGTCCGAGCTGGTCGGCGGGTTCCACACGGAGTACTCGTCGTTCAAGTTCGCGCTCTTCTTCCTGGCCGAGTACATCAACATGATCACCGTCTCGGCGTTCTGCACCACGCTGTTCCTGGGCGGCTGGCGTGCGCCGTGGCCGATCACCGCGATCTGGGCCGGCGCCAACTCCGGCTACTTCGCGCTGATCTGGTTCTTCCTCAAGGTGTTCGCGCTGCTGTTCGGCTTCATCTGGCTGCGCGCCACGCTGCCCCGGATGCGCTACGACCAGTTCATGCGGTTCGGCTGGAAGGTGCTGATCCCGATCAACCTGGTCTGGATCCTCTTCCTGGCCTACTTCAAGATCGCCCGCAGCGGCGCCCTCTCCACCGAGACCCGATGGATCTCCACCGGGGCCATCGCACTGGTCGTGCTGGTGG
Organism: Actinoplanes oblitus; assembly: GCF_030252345.1. Taxonomy (NCBI): domain Bacteria; kingdom Bacillati; phylum Actinomycetota; class Actinomycetes; order Micromonosporales; family Micromonosporaceae; genus Actinoplanes; species Actinoplanes oblitus. The sequence continues at coordinate 263,120 of NZ_CP126980.1, forward strand.
TCGCCTGGGCCTGGCCGTCGAGCGACAAGAAGAAGGCCACGCCGGTCTCGCTCGAGGAGGAACTGGCCGCCCGACCGCCGGGCAGCTTCCCGGTCCCGCCGATCGACCTCCAGGTCCCGCCCAGCCCGCGGGCCCGCCGCGAGGTCGCCGAACGTGCCCCGGCCGCCGTCGGCGGCGACTCCGAGTCGAAGGAGGTGTGACGTGAACACGTTTACCGGCTCCTTCAAGGGCTTCGGCGTGACGTTCGCGCACATGTTCCGCAAGGTGATCACTACCGACTACCCGTTCTCCCCGCCCAAGCCGGCGCCGCGCTACCACGGGCGGCACATCCTCAACCGGCACCCGGACGGGCTGGAGAAGTGCATCGGCTGCGAGCTGTGCGCCTGGGCCTGCCCGGCCGACGCGATCTACGTCGAGGGCGGGGACAACACCGACGAGCAGCGGTTCTCGCCGGGTGAGCGGTACGCGAAGATCTACCAGATCAACTACACCCGCTGCATCTTCTGCGGGCTCTGCATCGAGGCCTGCCCGACCCGCTCGCTGACCATGAGCAACGAGTACGAGCTGGCCCGGGACAGCCGCCAGGACCTGATCTTCACGAAGAAGGAGCTCCTGGCCCCGCTGCTGCCCGGGATGGAGCAGCCGCCGCACCCGATGCGCCTGGGCGAGACCGACAAGGACTACTACGTCGGCGCGCTCACCAACCCGGGCACCTCGGCCGGCGCCGAGCGGGCGCCGTGGGCGGTCGACTCGGAGACCGAGGGGAGCGCGCAATGACGCAGGTTTCCACAGGCGAGGCCGTCGCCTTCTGGATCCTCGGCTCGCTGGCGGTGCTCGGCGCGCTCGGCATGGTGCTGGCCCGCAACGCTGTGCACTCCGCGCTGTGCCTGGTCGTCACGATGCTGAACCTCGGGATCCTCTACGTGATCAACCAGGCGCCGTTCCTCGGCTTCGTGCAGATCATCGTCTACACCGGCGCGATCATGATGCTGTTCCTGTTCGTGCTGATGCTTGTCGGCCGGGACGCCTCGGACTCGCTGATCGAGACGTTGCGCGGGCAGCGGATCGCGGCCATCGCGCTCGGCGCCGGGTTCGCCGGCCTGATCGCGACCGGTCTGGCCCGCGGGCTCGAGGACACCCCGACGGCGGGGCTGGAGGCGGCGAACGCCAACGGCAACGTGCAGGGACTGGCCTCGCTGCTGTTCACCAAGTACGTCTTCGCCTTCGAGGTCACCTCGGCCCTGCTGATCACCGCGGCGGTCGGCGCGATGATCCTGGCCCACGTCGAACGGGCCAAGGGCGACCGGGTCGACCAGGCGACCCGGATGAAGGAGCGCTTCCTGCCGGGCAACTACCCCGGACCGAAGCCCGGCCCCGGCGTCTACGCGAACACCATGTCGGTGGCCGCGCCGGCCCGTCTGCCGGACGGCAACGGGACGGAGAACAGCATCTCGCCGATCCTGCCGGTCCGGGAGCTGACGGCTTCCGAGGTCGCACCGAAGGGAACCGAAAAATGAGCGCGAAGCACTGGTCTTCGAACGGGGTGGCCCAGTGACCCCCGATTACTACCTCATCCTCGCGTCGATCCTGTTCACCATCGGCGCGGCCGGGGTGCTCATCCGGCGTAACGCGATCGTCCTGTTCATGTGCATCGAGCTGATGCTGAACGCGGCGAACCTGGCGCTGGTCACCTTCAGCCGGATCAACGGCGGCCTGGACGGCCAGATCATCTCGTTCTTCGTGATGGTCGTCGCCGCGGCCGAGGTCGTGGTCGGGCTGGCCATCATCATGTCGATCTTCCGTACGCGGCGCTCGGCGAGCGTCGACGACGCGAACCTCCTGAAGTACTGAAGGGGCCTGACGTGGAACACACTTACGCCCCCGCGACGGGAGTGCTGAGCGGCATCTGGCTGCTCGTGGCCATCCCGCTGGTCAGTGCGGCGATCCTGCTGCTGCTCGGCAAACGGGCCGACAAGTGGGGGCACTGGCTCGGCGTTCTGGCGGTGGCCAGTTCGTTCGTCCTGGGGCTGATCTTCTTCATCAAGCTGGGCGGGCTGCCCGACAAGGGACGGTCGGCCGAGCTCAGCCTCTTCGACTTCATCGACGTCGGCAGTCTGAAGGTTGACTTCGGGCTGCTCTTCGACCCGCTGTCCGGCGTCTTCGTCCTGCTGATCACCGGGGTCGGGTCGCTGATCCACCTGTACGCGGTCGGCTACATGGAGCACGACCCGGGGCGGCGCCGCTTCTTCGGGTACTTCAACCTGTTCGTCGCGGCGATGCTGCTGCTCGTCCTCGGCAACAACTACGTGATGCTGTACTTCGGCTGGGAGGGCGTCGGCCTGGCGTCGTACCTGCTGATCTCGTTCTGGTACACCCGGCCGTCGGCGGCCACCGCCGGCAAGAAGGCGTTCCTGATGAACCGGGTCGGCGACGCCGGCCTGGCGATCGGCATCTTCCTGATGTTCACCACGCTGGGCACCACCGACTACGCGGCGGTGTTCGCCGGGGCGGGCTCGCTGAGCTCCACCACGCTGCTGGTGATGGGCATCCTGCTGCTGCTCGGCGCGGCCGGTAAGTCCGGTCAGTTCCCGCTGCAGGCCTGGTTGCCGGACGCGATGGAGGGCCCGACGCCGGTGTCGGCGCTGATCCACGCGGCGACGATGGTGACCGCCGGCGTGTACCTGATCGCCCGGTCCAACCCGATCTTCTCGGCGAACGAGACGCTGCAACTGATCGTGGTCTGCGTCGGGGCGCTCACCCTGCTGATCGGCTGCGTCATCGGCGCGGCGAAGGACGACATCAAGCGGGTCCTGGCCTGGTCGACGGTCAGCCAGATCGGCTACATGTTCCTCGGCGTGGGGCTCGGCGGCGCGGCGTACGGGCTGGCCATCGTGCACCTGCTGGCGCACGGCTTCTTCAAGGCCAACATGTTCCTCGGGGCCGGGTCGGTCATGCACGGGATGCACGACCAGGTGGACATCCGCCGGTTCGGCGCGCTGGCCAAGCCGATGCGGATCACCTGGGCCACGTTCGCCACCGGCTGGCTGGCGATCATCGGCATCCCGCCGCTGTCCGGTTACTTCTCCAAGGAGCCGATCATCGCGGCCGCCTTCGAGCGGGAGACGACCTGGCAGGCCTGGCTCTTCGGGATGGCCGGGCTGCTCGGCGCCGGGCTCACCGCGTTCTACATGACTCGGCTCTTCGTGCTGACCTTCCACGGCCCGGCGCGCTGGACCGAGGAGAACCAGCACCCGCACGAGTCGCCGAAGATCATGACGATTCCGCTGATCCTGCTGGCGATCGGCTCGGTCGCGGCCGGTTACCTGATGAGCACCAGCGTGCCGGAATGGCTCAACCCGGTCTTCGGCGAGGAGCAGGCCGAGGCGACCGGTGTCCTCTCGCACAGCGTGATCACCATCCTGTCGGTGGTCGTTACGCTGATCGGCGCGGGCCTGGCCTGGACCCTGTTCCGGCGCGGTACGGCGCTCGAGCCGCAGCCGGCCGGCGTCGTGGTCACCGCGGCCCGGCGCAACCTCTACACCGACGCGTTCAACGAGGCGGTGTTCGAGCGGCCCGGCATCTATCTCACCCGGGCGCTCGTCTACCTGGACAGCAAGGGCATCGACGGCCTGGTGAACGGGCTGGCGGCGGCGGTCGGTGGCGGCTCCGGCCGGCTCCGGCGGCTGCAGACCGGGTTCGTCCGCTCCTACGCACTCTCCATGCTCACCGGCGCGATGCTCGTCGTGGGCGCCTTCCTTGCGATCCAGTTGGGGTGGCTCGCGTGACGAACCTTATTCGGACGGAAGTAGACATGCCCGATGAAGTCCGCGAGAGGGCGGAGGTCGAATGATGTCCGCTGATTTCCCGTTCCTTTCCGTCCTCACGCTGCTGCCGCTGGTCGGCGCGATAGCCGTGGCCTGCATCCCGCGGGCCAAGGCCGAACTGGCCAAGCTGGTCGCGCTGATCTGGTCGCTGGTCGTGCTGGCGCTCAGCATCGTCATGTGGGTGGCCTACACGGTCGACAGCACCGACCGGTTCCAGTTCCACGAGAAGTACGCCTGGATCCCGTCCTGGAACGCCAACTTCACCTTCGCCGCCGACGGCATCGCCCTGGTCATGCTGATGCTGATCGCGGTGCTCTTCCCGGTGGTGATCCTGGCGTCCTGGCACGACGTGGACCAGAGCCGGCGTTCCGCGCCGACCTACTTCGCCCTGCTGCTGGCCTTCGAGTTCACCATGATCGGGGTGTTCGCCGCGGCGGACGTCTTCCTGTTCTACGTGTTCTTCGAGATCATGCTGATCCCGATGTACTTCATCATCGGTTCCTTCGGCTCCGGCCAGAAGCAGTACGCAGCCGTGAAGTTCTTCCTCTACAGCCTGGTCGGCGGCCTCTTCATGCTGGCCGCGGTGATCGGGCTGTGGGTGGTCGGCGGGCACACCTTCGACTTCGCCGCGCTGGTCGAGGCGGGCAAGTCGATCGACCAGAACACCGCGCGGTGGCTGTTCCTCGGCTTCTTCGTGGCGTTCGCCATCAAGGCGCCGTTCTTCCCGTTCCACACCTGGCTGCCGGACTCCGGTGGCGCGGCTCCGGCCGGCGCCGCCGCGCTGCTGGTCGGCGTGATGGACAAGGTCGGCACGTTCGGCATCATCCGGTACTGCCTCCCGCTGTTCCCCGAGGCGTCGCGCTGGTTCGCCCCGGCCGCCCTGGTCCTCGCGGTCATCGGGATCATCTACGCGGCCCTGCTGGCGGTCGGGCAGAACGACCTGAAGCGCCTGGTGTCGTACACGTCGATCGCGCACTTCGGCTTCATCGGCATCGGCATCTTCGCCTTCACCACGCAGGGCGGCACCGGCTCGGTGCTCTACATGGTCAACCACGGCCTGGCCACCGGCCTGCTGTTCATCGTGGTCGGCATGTTCGTGGCCCGGCGCGGGTCGGCGCTGGTCAGCGACTTCGGCGGGGCCGGCAAGCTGGTCCCGGTGCTGGCCGGGGTGTTCTTCTTCGCCGGGCTGGCCTCGCTGGCGCTGCCCGGTACCGCGCCGTTCGTCAGTGAGTTCCTGGTGCTGATCGGCACGTTCAGCACGCACCAGCCGTACGCGGTGATCGCCACCGCGGGCATCATCCTGGCCGCCGCGTACGTGCTCTGGATGATCCAGCGGACCACGCAGGGCACCCTCAACCCGGCCCTGGACGAGGTGCCGGCCATGAAGCAGGACCTGAGCCTGCGGGAGAAGTTCGTGGTCGCCCCGCTGATCGTGCTCCTGCTGGTGCTCGGCTTCTATCCGAAACCGGTCACCGACGTGATCAACCCGGCGGTGCAGGCGACCCTGCAGGACGTCGGTAAGCAGGACCCGGCCCCGACGGTCGCGGATGGAAAGGCTGGCCGATAGTCATGGGAGACCTGAAACTACCCGCGATCGACTACGGCGCGCTGGCGCCCATGTTGATCCTGTTCGGGGTCGCCTGCCTCGGGGTCGTGCTCGAGGTGATCATCCCGCGTAGGCACCGCAACGTGGTCCAGCTGACCGTCGCGCTGCTCGGCGTGGTGGCCGCGCTGACCGTTCTGGTGATCAACCGGAACACCCGGATCGTCACCATCGGCGGGGCCATCGCCATCGACGGTCCGACGATCTTCCTGCAGGGCGCGATCCTGGTGCTCGGCGCGGTCTCGCTGTTCCTGATCGGCGAGCGGCAGGTGGAGGCGGGCGGTGCGTTCGTCGCCCAGGCGGCCGTGGTGGTCGGCTCCGACAAGGACAACCGGCAGGTCACCGGCCAGCCCGGTCTCACCGAGGTGTACCCGCTCACCGCGTTCGCGCTCGGCGGCATGCTGATGTTCGTGGCCGCCAACGACCTGCTCACCATGTTCGTGGCGCTGGAGGTCTTCTCGCTGCCGCTCTACCTGATGTGCGCGCTGGCCCGCCGCCGGCGCCTGCTCAGCCAGGAGGCCGCGCTCAAGTACTTCCTGCTCGGGTCGTACGCCTCGGCGTTCTTCCTGTTCGGCGTCGCGCTGCTGTACGGCTTCGCCGGCGGCGTGCAGCTCAGCGCCGTGCACGACGCGGTCGCCAACCCGCAGCGCAGTCAGCTGCTGCTCTACGGCGGCCTCGGCCTGGTGGCGATCGGCCTGCTCTTCAAGAGCGCGCTGGCCCCGTTCCACGTCTGGACCCCGGACGTCTACCAGGGCGCGCCCACCCCGATCACCGCGTTCATGGCGGCCTGCACCAAGGTCGCCGCGTTCGGGGCCCTGCTCCGGGTGCTCTACGTGGCGTTCGAGGGGGTGCGCTGGGACTTCCAGCCGGTGCTCGGCACTGTCGCGGCGCTCACCATGTTCGTCGGCGCGATCCTGGCGGTCACCCAGACCGACATGAAGCGGCTGCTGGCCTACTCGTCGATCGCCAACGCCGGTTACCTGATGGTCGGTGTCCTGGCGCTCAACCCGGACGGCCTGAGCAGCACGATGTTCTACCTGGTCGCCTACGGCTTCTCGGTGCTGGCCGCGTTCGCCATCGTGAGCCTGGTGCGCGACTCGGACGGCGAGGCCACCCACCTGTCCCGGTGGGCCGGGATCGGCCGGAAGAGCCCGCTGCTCGCCGGCATCTTCACCTTCATCCTGCTCGCCTTCGCCGGCATCCCGCTGACCAGCGGCTTCACCGCCAAGTTCGCGGTCTTCGGGGCGGCCATCGACGGCGGGCAGACCTGGCTGGTCATCTTCGGCGTGATCACCAGCATGCTGATCGCCTTCCCGTACCTGCGGGTGGTCGTGCTGATGTGGCTCTCCGAGCCGGGGGAGACCACGCCCGCGGTGTCCATCCCGGGCTTCCTCACCTCAGCCGCGCTGGGTATCGGGGTGATCGTCACGGTGGCACTCGGCGTGGTGCCGGCCCCGCTGATCGACCTGACCCGGGAGGCGTCGCAGTTCGTCCGATGATCCGATCCTGATCAGCGGCTCCGGCGTGATCGCCGGAGCCGCTGTCGTTTATCGATCAGCCGACGGCGGTCCACTGGAGAACGCCACCCGGGCGGCCGGGATGCCCGGCTGGCGGCGCTGCTCGTCGCGGACCGGCGACGCGCGGCCGCACAGCCCCGGAGCGGGCTGCGCTGCCCGGTGCCGGGAACTTCGGCGGACGAGATCCACCCGGAGCCGTCCGGCGATCTGAGGTGGTTCAACGGCCCCCGTCTCCACTCCGCGGGACGCATCCGATGCGGAACTGCCAAATGGCTGAGAGGTGCGCTGCCTCGGCGACGGCGGAAAGTCGCATATTCCGTACCCAAAAGCCGCGATCCCCACCTGAGCGGGCCCGGCGGCGTCGCAATGTCGGTTTTTTGATCTTGTGGCGCACACCCCTGGGACTGAAACGAGTGGACCGGTATGGCATCGTGGGACCGTGGTGAGCACCGGTGATCTGACGTTGTCGTCGCTGGGCCTCGACGTCGATCCCGCACTGGACGCGTCGGTGTCGGCGACGCTGGTGGCCGTTGAGGAAGCGCTGCGGGTGCATGTCGCCAGCGCCGACCCGCTGGTGGCCGAGGCCGCGCGGCATCTCGCCGACGCCGGGGGCAAGCGGCTGCGGCCGATCCTGGTGGCGCTGAGCGCGCAGTTCGGCGACCCGGCCCGCCCCGAGCTCGTCGACGCGGCGAACGTGGTGGAGCTGACCCACCTCGCGACGCTCTACCACGACGACGTGATGGACGAGGCGCCGGTTCGCCGCGGCACCCCGAGCGCCAACACCCGCTGGGGCAACTCGGTGGCCATCCTGGTCGGTGACTACCTCTTCGCCCAGGCCGCCGAGCTGGCCGCCAAGCTCGGCACCGAGGCGGTGCACCTGCAGGCGCAGACCTTCTCCCGCCTGGTGCACGGCCAGATCGCCGAGACCGTCGGCCCGCGCGACCGCGACCCCATCGAGCACTACCTCCAGGTCATCGCGGACAAGACCGGTTCGCTGATCGCCACCGCGGCCCGGTTCGGCGGCCTGTTCTCCGGCGCGTCCGCCGAGGTGACCGAGGCGCTGGCCGGTTACGGCGAGAAGATCGGCCTGGTCTTCCAGCTCTCCGACGACCTGCTGGACATCGCCTCCGAGTCGGTGCAGTCCGGCAAGACACCCGGTACCGATCTGCGCGAGGGCGTGCCGACGCTGCCGGTGCTCTACGCGCTGGCCAGCGACGACGCGGACCCGGCTGCGGTGCGGCTGCGCGAGCTGCTGTCCGCGGGGCCGATCACCGATGACGCGCTGCACGCCGAGGCGCTCACGCTGCTGCGTGAGTCGGCGGCGATGAAACAGGCGCGGGAGACGGTCCGGGGGTATGCGGAGGAGGCGCGGGCCCGGCTGGCGCCGCTGCCCGACGGCGACGCGAAGCGGGCGATGGAAGCCCTCTGCGACTACATCGCCGACCGCACGAATTAACAATCGATCCCACGCAGGCCGGTTTCCTGTCGCCTCCCAGCCGTGTCGCGCCGGGTTCTGTCGCGCCCGGGTCCTGTCGCGCCGGGTTCTGTCGCGCCCGGGTTTTTGTCGCGCCTGACCCCTTCGCGCCTGAGTTTTGTCGCGCCTGAGTTCTGTCGCGCCTGAGTTCTGTCGCGCCTGAGTTTTGTCGTGGGCCGGTTTGCCTTCGCGGAGCGGGCCACTGTCGCGGGGTGGGTTGCTGTCGCCGGACACCTCCAAGATCAAGTTCAAATTCCTGAGATCGATGACTCGGATCCGCGCTGATCACTGATCGTCGCTCCCGCCAGGGACCCTTCCGGGCCGGGCAGGACGCTGGCGCGTCCAAAACGCCCGACCCTCCAGGGCGACGTCCGCGGCTGGCCACGACCGCCAACCCCAACCCCACTCCGGCACCACCTCGGCTGGCACCCACGGTGGTGTCCGGGGTCGGGATACCACCGTCACGACCAGCCCGTGGCCGGCGAGTCCTGCCGGCTGGTGCTCAGGGTGGTGTCCCGCGCCCGGATGCCACCGTCACGACCAGCCGAATCCCGCCGGCTGGTGCTCAGGGTGGTGTCCGGGGTCTGGAGAGCACCGTGACGGCCAGCCGTGACTGGCGGGACTGATCGGCTGGTGCTGAGGGTGGTGTCCGGGGTCGGGATGCCACCGTGACGGCCAGCCCGTGGTCGGCGAGTCCTGCCGGCTGGTGCTCAGGGTGGTGTCCCGGGTCTGGAGAGCACCGTGACGGCCAGCCGTGACCGGCGAGAACGATCGGCTGGCGCTCACGGTGGTGTCGTGGGGCCGGAGAGCACCGCTACGGCCAGCCGTGACTGACGGGACTGATGGGCTGGCGCTCAGGGGCGTCTCCCGGGGCCGGGCACCACCGTGACGACCAGCCGGCGGGGTTGGGGGTTTGGGCGGACTGCCGGTAGGGGTGGTTTGGCCCGGATGCGGCCTCGCGGTCGTGAGGTGGGGGCGGCCTGGCGTCGAGGCACGGGACGGGGTTGTGCGGTTGGGGCGGGGGTTGGGCGTACCGGAAGAGGGTTTAGCGGGTCTGAGGGCCGGCGTGGGTCTTGCTGGGGCTGGGCCTTGGGTGGGAAATGGCCGAAGGGTCAATCGGGCGGCCGGAGAGACCGGTGTCGAAACAGAAATGGTCGTGGCCGGCTCGCGAACTCGGCCGGTGTGGCGTTTTGCCTGTTCGGCGTGGAGTTTTGGGGCTGATTCGGGGGAGATGGCGGCGGACGCAGACTAAGCCAATTCGGGCACGTTCGGACACGCGCCGTCCCATTGATCACACCCGCTGTGCAAATCGACCGTGATCCACATGGTTTTGGCATTCCGTCCACGGATGATTCTTCATATGGTGTAAGTCCCTGGCCTCGGAGGTAGCTGTGCGTGACCCCCTAGCGGAGCCGTCAGATCTCATCCGGAGCGTGTCGCGTGCCCTGCGTGTCCTGGAGTCGGTCGGCCGGGCTCCGCGCGGGCTCACGGTGAAACAAATCGCCCGGCGCTGTGAGCTGACCGTCGCGACGACCTATCACCTCGTGCGCACGCTGGCCTATGAGGGCTACGTGATCAGGCGCGAGGACGGCACCTACATCGTGGGCCTGGAGATCGCGGACCGATACCGCGAACTCGTCTCGGCCTTCCGCGGCCCGCCCGCTGTCGGCGACGCGCTCCGCCGTGCCGCGCTCGACACCGGATACAGCCACTACCTGGGCCGGTTCGTCGGTGGCCGGATCGCTGTCACGGCGTCCGCCGAGGGCGCCCGATCGCCGTTCCTGGACGACATCGCGCCCGGGTTCGACGAGGGCGGTCACGCCACCGCGCTGGGCAAGGCGCTGCTCGCCACGCTCACCCCCGATCAGCGGGGGAGATATCTGCGGGACTACGGCATGCGGGCGTTCACGCCGACCACGCTGACCACGCCCGAGGCGCTCGAGGCCGACCTGGCGGCCGGGGAGCGGCGCGGGATGCAGATCGAGATGGGACAGTTCCGGCAGGGGCTGGCCTCGGCGGCGGTGGTGGTGGTCGCCGACCGGGACATGGAGCGGCGGCTGGTGCTCGCCTGCTCGATGCCGGCCGCGGAGATGCTCACCTCGGCCCGGGTGGTGCGCGCCAAGCTGACCGCCGCCGCGCGGAACGTCGCGGAGGCGTTGTCCGGAGGCGAGTCCGCCACGGCCTGATCCGGCTGCCGCAAAACTTTGTGTTTTCGCAGCCCCGGGACTGTTGTGTGACTGAATCGCTACAGCTTGAGGTGCGGTTTTAATGGATATTTGAACCTCCACGCCGGTTACCGCGTACCAGAGTGCGGATGACGGAATGCCGGGCTGGAGGCGGACAGATGCGCTGTGAGGACGGGCACGACGACGCCGCGTACGTCCTCGGTGCGCTGTCACCGGCGGAGCGCGCGGCCTACGAACAGCACCTGGCGACCTGCTCGTTCTGCCGGGAGGCGGTGGCCGATCTGTCCCGGGTGCCGGACATGCTGGACCGGCTCGACGCCGACGAGTTCGTGCGCCTGCTGGATCCGTCGCTGTCCGCGCCGGCCCCGAATCGCTCCTACCAGCCGGTCCCGCCACGGCGGACCTTTTCGGTACGCGCGCTCAGCAGCGTGGCGGCGCTGGTGCTGGTCGTGCTGCTCGGCGGTGGCGCCGGCTGGTGGCTGTTGAACCGGCCGGAGCCGGGGAGCGCGGCGAGCGGGCCGGCGATCGCGATGACCGCCGTGGACGCGCAGTCGCCGATCTCCGCGAACATCCGGCTGACCGGCACGTCGGGCGGGACCAGGGTGGAGATGGTCTGCCGGTACGCGGAGAGCGCGAAGCCGTACACGTTCTGGCTGGTCGCCCACGGGCCCGATGACCAGAGTGAGCAGTTGGGGTCCTGGATGGCGCATCCCGGGGCGGAGTTCCGGATGCAGGCCAGCACGCACTTCCCGGTGGAGAGTCTGGACCGGCTGGATCTGGTCCGCTTCGACGGCAAGGTCATGCTGACCTACCGGCCTCGCTGACCTCTCAGGCGGTTGCGGTTCGCTGGGCGGTCTCGGTGCCGGCCCGGAGCCGGGCGGCCGCGCGGGCGCTGCGGATGCCGTCCCCGGTGAAGATGACCAGGGCGATCCAGACCAGGCCGAACCCGGCCAGCCGGGCCGCCGGCATCGGCTCGTGGTAGATCAGCACGCCGCAGGCGAGCTGCAGGATCGGCGCGACGTACTGCAGGATGCCGAGGCCGACCAGCGGGACCCGGTTCGCCGCGGCGGCGAAGAGCAGCAACGGTACGGCGGTGGCCACGCCGGCGAACAGCATCAGCGCGGTGTGCCCCGCCGAGACGTGCCCGAACTCGGCTCCGCCGGCAAGGTTGAGCCAGGTCAGGTAGCCGAGCGCGGGCAGCGCCAGAACCGCCGACTCGACGAACATCCCCTCGGCCGGCGGCAACGACATCCGCTTCTTGATCAAGCTGTAGGAGCCGAACGAGGCGGCCAGCACCAACGCGATGTACGGCAGCCGGCCGTAGTCGACGGCGAGGACGGCGACCGCCACCCCGCCGATGCCGACCGCCAGCCACTGCCAGATCCGCAGTCGCTCGCGTTGCACTGTCACGCCGAGCAGGACCACGACCAGCGGGGTGATGAAGTAGCCGAGCGCGGTCTCGACGACCCGCGAGGAGTTCACCCCGTAGATGTAGGTCGCCCAGTTCACCCCGATCAGCACGGCCGCGGCGGTGATGCCGCCGAGCAGGCGCGGGGTGCGCAGCACGCGACCCAGGAAGCTCCAGTTGCGCATCGCGGTGAGCAGCAGGGCGACGAAGGCGGCCGACCAGATGACTCGGTGGGCCAGAATCTCCAGCGGGGGCGACGGCTGCAGCAGCTTGAAGTAGATCGGGAAGAAACCCCAGATCACGTACGCCGTGAAGCCGTACAGATAACCGCGCCGCTCGTCGCTCATGCCCTCACCGTAAGGTCGGGGTGCGGCTCTGGTCCTTGCGTATATCCCAGCTCACAGGGCCAATCGCGCCGCGCTGGCCTGCCCTGGTTCCGGTCGGCGCGGGTTTCTCGCGGCGCTGACACCGCTGTCCGGCACGGGCCGGCCGCTCGGGTTTCCGTTCGCGCACGTGATCGCGGGGCGCCGTCCGGCGCCCCGCGATGGTCACGGCTGGTGGCGTGGCGGGATCAGTCGTCGCCGTCCGGGACCAGCATGTTCAGCACCCAGCTGACGATGCCGACCAGCAGTGCGCCGAGGACCGCGGCCACGAAGCCGTCGACGTGGAAGCCCAGGTCGAGCTTGCCCGCGATCCAGCTGGTCAGCAAGAACAGCAGACCGTTCACCAGGAGCGCGACCAGGCCGAGGGTGAAGACGTAGAGCCCGCAGCCGACCGTCTTGATGATCGGCCGAAGGATCGCGTTCACCAGACCGAAGATCGCCGCGACCGCGAGGAGCGTGCCGGCCTTACCGGTCGTGCTGTCCGCGGAAAGCTGGATCCCGTCGATGACCAGGGTCGCGATCCACAGCGAGATGGCCGTGATCACGAGCCGGATGATGATGCCCATGGCAGGGGATCGTGCCACGGCCGTGCCAGCGACGGGTACAACACTCCGCGATCTTCATCCACCCGTCGCCCGAAGATTCCGGCATATCGAGTCCTATCGCTCATCTTCCGGACGGTCCAAGCCGCCGAACAGCACCTTCTCGACGGGGGTCGGTGCCAGCAGTGCCCAGCGCACGGCCGGCGGACTCAGCACGCCGAGCATGCCGGGGCGCATCCGGCCCAGCAGCCGCGTGGTGTCACCGAGGTCGAGCACCTCGCCGATCAGTTCCGCCTCGGCCTCCCGAAGCGGCTGCACCAACAGCAGATCCGCCCGGCTGATCGCGCCCGCGTCGCCCGGCCCGATGGTCTCTCGCACGGTCAGCGTCGCCGTCCACGGTCCGCCCTCGAACCGCCTCTGCGCCTGGTGGTCCAGCTGGTCACCCTGCTCATCCGGCCCGCCGCCGTGCGGTCCGCCGCTGTCCTGACCCGGACCGGCGAGGTCGTGCGGCCGGCTGGGCCCCAGATCGGATCTGTCGGTGCCGGCCTCGGGCGCCTTCGGCGGGTCCGGGTCGCCGGGTCTGTGTGGCCTGGCTGAGCCCACCGGGGTCACTCCTGGTGCGGGCCCTGTGGCTGGTCCGGCGCCGGATGTCTGCCCTGGTGCCGCTGCCCCCACGATGGATGAGGGATCGGTCGGCGGTGCCGGGTCGAGGACGGTCAGGACGGGATGCAGTGTGGAGCCGGGTGGCGGTGCGGCCGGATGGTCGAACGGCACGATGCCGATGGCGTCGCCGGGCACGGAGGCGCCGCGGGCGAAGGCGGTCCAGTCCGGCGGGCGGTGGGTGCGGACCAGCACCCGGGCGCCGATCGCCATCGCGCGGAACGCCGTCAGCTGGGCGCTGCGGAGGCTTCCGACCAGCAGGATCCGCGTGTGCACCGGACGGAACACCCGGACCAGCACCGGATGGCCCTGCCGGGTGCGGCCGATCGCGAGTCCGGACCAGCCGGTCGGCACGGCCAGCCGCCCGAATGCTCCGGTCACCGGGGAGCCCCTCGACGTCCACTGCCGGCCGGGCGGTGGCTCGGGGCCGGCGAGAGCGAGCGGCAGCGTGGTGCCGAGGCCGGGCAGGTGGTCGCCGTCCCGCCGGTGGAGCCGGATCTGGCCCCGGGCGGTCAGCTCGCGGAGGGCGGCTGTCGCCGCGTCGAGGGTGGCCGGGTCGGGTGCGGCCAGCCGCACGGCCAGCGTGACGGGTAAGGGGTCGCGCGGTGGCCGGTCACCCGCCGCGGAACTGTGCGGCGGCCGGTCGAGTTCCGGCGGCTCGTGGCGTCGTCCGGCCGGTCCGATGGAGTCATGGGGTGGCCCGGTGCGTGCGACCTGCGGTTCCTCGATGAGCCCGAACGGGTCGTGAGGTGGTTGGCCTCGGCGGGCGGAGGCGTGTGAACGGGCGCGCTTCGGCGGGGTCCGTCGTCGCCGGGCGGGGCTCGGCGGGGTGGGTGACTCCTGGGCGGGCACGTCGGCGGTGAGGGTCACGGTGGTCGCCGTGGCCGGGAGCAGGAGCAGCCGGGCCAGCAGCTCGGCGGAGAGGCCGGCACCGCCCGGCGCGTGGCCGTGGAACGTCACCTGGGACAGGGCGCCGGTCCGGAGCGCCGTCCACTCCTCGTGGATCGGGGCGGCTGGGTCGGCGTACGAAAGGTCGAAGAAGAGACGGGCGGCCTCGGGCCGGTCGAGGGGTTGCGCCGTCAGGCGCTTGGCCAGTTTGCGAACCTGACTTGTCAGGACTCGGCGCAGCTCGCTGTCGGACCAGTCGGCCGCCCGCGAGACGTGGACGGCGAGCACCGCCCGGGCGTGCCCGAGCACCCGCCCCTCGGTGAGCATCCGGTAGGAGCCGGCCACCGGGCCGGTCCCAGCCGCGGCGGTGGGCGCCGGCACTCCGGTGAGCAGCAGCTGAAGACGGCCGGGCGGCCGGTCGCGACCGTCGGTGGGCAGCAGCTCCCAGGGCGCGGGCAGATCCGGTCTGACCTCGGCGAGCAGGGTGGCTGGGTCGCCCAGGTCGAGCAGCATGGTGAGGCCGCGGGCATCGGTCAGCACGGCAGCCGGACCACCGGGAAGGTCCGTCGACGTCACCCGGGTGCCGGGAGCGGTGAGACCGAGAGCGGTGGCGGCCGTCCGGAGGGGAGCACCCGGCGGTGGCCCGGTCGAGGCCGGGTGGTGGGCAGCGAAGAGCCGGGCGGCGGCTCGGCGGCGAGCCCTGAGCCGCAGCACGGCGGCCATCCAGGCGAAGGCCCAGCGGTCGCGGACGCGCAGCCAGGTCAGCGCCAGGGTGAGGGCGGCGCACGCGATGGCGGCGAGCAGGGTGAAGCCGCCCGCGACGACGCCGGCCAGAACCAGGCCGGCGGCTGTCTGGGTGGCGATCACCTGGTGCAGGCCCAGCTGATAGGTCCGTCGGGCGGGCCTCGTGGGCCCGTCGGCGGATCGCCGCGGTGGTGTCAGGTCCGTCGTCACGCCACCTCCCCGATCACGTCTTACATCGATCATCGTGCGCGGCCATGGTAGGCCGGAAGCCGGATCTGCCGGGCCGGTTGTCCACAGGCGAGAGTTGTCCACAGGTTCGACATCGGGGGTTTCGCCGCCTGCCGCCGATCCCCTAGCGTCGAAGTCCGGAGCGCGATCGGCCCGTCACTCTTGAGTGTCGATGCCTGGTCACGCCGGTAAACCTGATGACACATGTCGATACTCGGACGACCGCGGCGACATGTCCACACCGGAATGGGGTGACCTCGGGATGGCGCAGACGCAGGCCGAATCGGCGGTGATGGCGAGTACCGCCGCCAAGTTCGATCAGGTCAACGGCGCGTTGCAGCTGATGCTGAGCACGCTGATGTCCGAGCTGTCGGAGCTCGGCGGATCCTGGCGAGGGCTCGGCGCGACCGCGTTCGAGCAGGTCAAGACGCAATATGCGGCGGACCTGCAGAGCCTCAACAACGCGCTCGCCGAGACCGCCGAGTCGATCCGGGCGTCCGGGGCGGGCTACCACGCCACCGATGCGGACGCTGCCACCCGTGTCGCCCGCACGGGCGGCAGGTTCACCCTGCCGCTCTGAGTACCGCCGATCCGACCCCTGCCGCTCTGACTCTCTCGGAGGATTTTCGTGAACGACGGAGTTCTGCTCGTCAACTTCGGTGCCCTGCACCAGGCCGGCCTCGACATCGACAAAGCCCTCGGCACCCTCCGGTCCCAGCTCGATCAGCTCGAACGGGATGCCGCGCCACTGGTGGAGACGTGGGCCGGCGAGGCGCGTGAGGCGTATGCGCAGCGGCAGGCCACCTGGCGGGCCGCCTCGACGGATCTGGAGAACATCCTGCGCCAGATCAGGGTCGCGGTGGACGAGTCGGCGGCCGATTACGTGGCGACGGAGCGGGCGGCTACCCGGCGATTCCAATGAGCCGGTGCCGAATTACCCGTTCGGGCGCCGCAATTGGTCCGATCCGGGTGGTTTGAGGTCGCCCGTTCGCGTACTGGTCCGGGTGGTTGACACGGCTACCATCGGTTGTTGGATCATTGCGCCTGGCGATCGGAGCGCGCGTACCGGCTCGGCGCGGCCGCATGCCGGTCGCTGCCGGATACAACTCGGCTGTCAGCGCACCGCCGCCCATTGTCATTGCGGTCTGGCCTTGTAGGTTTATACGCGTTGAGATGGATCCGTCGCACGCGTGTGGGGAGAGGTGGACGTGTCCGAGTGGGAACCGGCTACGGACGCCGAGGTCGCGATGCGCGATGCGTTGCGCACCGACGACCAGGAGTCCTATTTCCGCATTCTCGCCGGTGTCGACCTTCTGTTACCGGTGTCGGCCGACGCGTTGGCGGGTCTCGCGCCGCTGGGCTGGGGCACTTGGAGCACCGGTGGTCGCACCCATGTGCTGGCGTTCACCTCGCAGGAGGCGCTGCACGCCTGCCTGTCGGACTACACCGGCGCGTCGCGGCGGGTGCCGTATTCCGAGCTGGCGAACACCTGGCCCAACCTGGAGTGGTGGCTGGCGGTCAACCCCGGTTTGCCGATCGAGGGATACCTGCCGGCCTGGTTCGTCGCCCAGCTCGCCCGCGGTGATCTGCGGCTCCCGACCCGGGGCCCGGGCCGGGAGGTGCACGGTACCTCCAAGATCCAGGAGATCGGCGCGGCCGCGCTCGCGGCCAAGCGAGCCGGTGACGGCCCCGGTGGGCCCACCTATGAGACTTCGGCGCCGGCGGCAGCCGCGTCGGGCTATCCGGCATATCCGGCCGGTTCCTCCGGCACCCCCGGTGCTCCGGCTGGACCGATCGGCGCGCCCGGTGTTCCGGGCGCGCCCGCGTCTGTGCCCGGAGTTGCCGGTGGTGGTCCTCAGCCGCCGCAGCCCGCGACCACGTCGGCCGGCCTGCCGCAGCGCGGCGCGCCGCAGCCCGCCGGACCGGCCCCGTCGGACCCGGCCGGGACGCCCACTTCGGGTGGCGCACCGCAGTTCGGTGCGGCCCCACTGACCCCGCCGGCCCCGCCCGGTGGTGCGGCTCCGGGCCAGCCGAGCGGGCTGCCGGTGCGTCCGGCGAGCCTGCCGACCCGATCGACCACACCGTCCGGGCTGCCGGTGCGTACCCCGGCCGGCGCCGACCCGTCGGCTCAGCCGCCGGCCTCGCCGTCCGGTCCGGTCCCGGCGGGTTATCAGCCGGCGGCCGTGCCCCGCGACTTCCCCGGTTCCCCCGCTGCCCCGGCCGGCCCCCGCGAGGTCCCGGGCTCGCCCGCCGGGCCTGGGGGCCTGCCGATGCGCGGCGTGTCGGGCAGTGGCATGGCCACGCCGGGCTGGAACTCGGAGTCGGTGCCCTTCGGGCCGGAGAACGATCCGCGCGGACCCCTGCAGGACCCGAAAGCGCCGCTGCCGGTGCGCACCCCGATGGCGAACACTCCGCCGATTCCCGAGCACGTCACGCCCTATGACCCGGCCGAGGCGCAGGTCGATCCGAGCTGGGCGGCGATCGGCGGCACCCGGGCGCCGGACCCCAGCCCGGTCCGTCCCGGAGCCGGCCCGCTGCCTTCCCGCGGCGGCCCCGACCCGTCGGGTGCCGGCCCGTTGCCTTCTCGCGGCGGCCCCGACCTGTCGTCGGGTGCTGGTCCGTTGCCTTCTCGCGGGGGCTCCGACCTGTCGTCCGGTGCCGGCCCACTGCCTTCCCGCGGGGGTTCCGACCTGCCTCGGCGGCAGCCCGGGCAGACTGCCGGGCCCGCGCAGACCACGTCGTTCTCCGGGTTCACCAATCCCCGGACCAACCCGGCTCCGGCTGCTGCGGCTCCGAGCTTCCCGCAGGGTCCCGCCTCACCGCAGGCGGCAGCCGCGCAGACCGGTCCTCCGGCCGGTCAGTCCGGCGGACCGGGCAACGGGCTGCCCCGCCGCCAGGTGACTCCGCCGTCGGAGCGCCCGTCGTCGATGGCCGCCGCCGCGCAGGCGCTCACCGGTGGGCACACCCCGGCCCCGGATCCCGCACTCGCGCAGCGTGAGGTGCCGCCGGCCGTGGACCGGTTCGGCCCGTCCGGTCCGGCTCCGGCTCTGTCGCGCGCCGACGTCGGTGACCGCCCCGCGCCGGCCGGCCGGTCCGGGCTGCTGCCGCCGGTCATTCCCGGTGCTTCCGGCGCTGACCGGGGTGCACAGGGCTACGGCTCCGGTGCTCCGGCGCCCGGCTACAGCCAGTCGGCCTCCGGGTTCGGCTCCGGCGCTTCCGCGCCCGGGGTCGGTCCGTCCGGTCCGGGCGCGCCCGGTTCCGGGTCCGTTCCTTCCGGTACGCCGGGCTACGGCTCGACCCCGTCCCATGCTCCCGGCTCGGGTGCTGCGCCGGCTCACCCGGTTTCCGGTGCCGCGGCCCCGGGCAGCCCGGTCTCCGGTGCCGCTGCTCCCGGTCGACCGGTCTCCGGTGCTGCCGCTCCGGGGTACCCGACTTCTGGCGCCGCTGCTCCGGGTCAGCCGGTCTCCGGTGCTGCCGCGCCGGGCTACCCGGTTTCCGGTGCTGCCGCTCCGGGTCGGCCCGTCTCCGGTGCCGCCGCTCCGGGATACCCGACCTCTGGTGCTGCCGCTCCGGGTCAGCCGATCTCCGGTGCTGCTGCCCCGGGTCAGCCGACTTCCGGTGCGGCCGCGCCTGGTAGCCCCGCTTCGGCTTACCCGGCTTCGGGGAGCCCGGCGGCCGTTTCCGGCATGTCGCCCGCCAGCCCGGCAGCCGTCTCGGAAAGCACGGCCGTCGCCGGCAGCCTGGCCGCTCCGGGAAGCCCAGCCACTCCTGGCAGCCCGGCTGCTCCGGGTAGTCCGGCCGCTGCTGGCAGCCCGGCCAGTCTTGGCAGCCCGGCCGCTCTTGGCAGCCCGGCCGCTGCTGGCAGTCCGGTCGCTGCGGGAAGCTCCGCCCCGGGCTACGGCTCCCCGGCCAGCACGCCGTCCGGCTACGGGCCGTCGGCGTATGCGCCAGCGGCACCCGGCTACGCCGTGCCGGCGGTGCCCGCCCCGGGACCCACCTTCGGCATGCCGCCGCAGGGCAGCCCCGCTTCGGCGTACGCGAGTCAGGCGTTCGTCACTCAGGTCATCCCGACCACCAAGGTGGCCGCCGCGACCGCGCCGACCTCTGGGACCTCCGGGCTCGGTGTGGCCGGCTCGGCGACCGGCGGTGGTTCCGGTCCGGGGCCCGACGACCGGGACCACCGGAACTTCGTCCCGGCCAACGACACCGAGCGGGAGCTGCAGGAGGCGGCGGACGCCGGAAACACCGACGTCTTCCTCTCCACGCTGCTGCTGGCGAACGTGCTGGTCCCGGTGGCCCACCACTCCCGCCCGGGGAGCGCGCCCGGCGAGTCCGGCTTCGCGTTCCAGCCGGAGGAGATCGGTGGCGAGAAGTTCCTGATCGTCTTCACCAGCAAGGACCGGCTCTCCGAGCACTACGGCGAGCCGACCCGTACGGTGGGCGTCCGGTTCTACGAGCTGATCCGCAACTGGCCCGATCCGAACTGGTCGTTCGCCGTCAACCCGGGTACTCCGGTCGGCGCGAAATACCCGGGTCCTCAGATCATCGCGCTGGCCAACTGGGCCACCGAGGCAGGTCTCGGCGCCGACCCGATCGAGACGCCGGCGGCCGAGGAGGCGGGTGCTCCGGTGCCGGCGCCGGACCCGGTCAGCGACGAGGCCCAGCACGCCACGGTGATGCAGAAGACGATCGTCGCCGACCAGGTCGACTACTACCTGGACCGGGGGTACGACCGGGTGGCCGGGTTCGTGCACCGGGCGTCCGAGGTCGAGCACCTGCGGACCCCGGCCGAGCTGTTCGGCGCGCTCGGGCTCTACTACGACTCGTCGCCGTTCCAGCCGGACGCCAAGGAGGCGTTCGTGCTGCGCTGGCCGGCCTTCCGGCCCAGCCTGTACCGGATCCCCTACGGTGGGCAGAACGAGCAGGCGCTGCGCGCGATGGACGGCTGGGTGATCGAGCGGCCGCCGTTCCGGGGCAACGGGTTCGCGCCGGGCGAGGGCCGTGACGTGATCGCGGAGTTCAAGGTGGACAGTGTGCGGCTCCCGCACGGCGCCCAGCTGTGGCGCCTCGACGCGGACGGCAACGAGCGCATGTTGGCGATCTTCGACGCGGATGGGCCGCTCTGGCGCCGGGTGGGTGAGCAGTGATGCGCGACGGTTACGTGGTGACCTGGCAGGGCCAGGAGTACGACGCGGTGCCGGACGGCGATCGGGTGCGGATCTACTCGACCCGGCCGGCCGACGGCTTCACCGAGGTCAAGCCCGGGCGGTACGTGCGGGTGCTGCAGCCGGACGAGTACGAGGAGATCGCCTACGTCCGGACCCTGTGCACCTGGCGTGGTGAGCCGTTCATCGTGCTGGCCGAGGCGGACACCTGGCTGCGGCTGGAGTACACCGGCGGCCGTGCCCCGGTGGCCCGGCAGCTCGGCCTGGAGGAGTTCGACTACGGCGTCTACCAGGGCTGGGCCCCGGCCGCCGAGGTCCACGACCGCTACGAGCACCGGGTCTGACCCGGCCGGAGCGCAGCGTCGCTCAGGGCCGGAAGCTGGTCGAGCGGGCCGAGGCACCGGCCAGGACGGGAAGCTGGTCGGGGCGGGCCGGAGCGTCAGCCAGGACGCGAAGCTGGTCGGGGGCGGCCGGAACGTCGGCCAGGAGCGGAAGCTCTTCAGTGGCGGGCCGGAGCGTCGGTCAGGACCCGGGCGCCCCGCCAGGAGCGGAAAGCGGATCTGGTCAGGCCGGGGTCTTCAGCCAGCGGAGGATCTCGCCGGTGACGAAGTCCGGCGCCTCCTGGTGGATGAAGTGCCCGGCGCCGGGCAGCAGGCGCCACTCGTAGGGCGCGGTCACGTAACGGCCGGAGCCCTGGGCGGTGCGCGGCAGGATCGCCCTGTCCAGCGAACCGTGCAACTGCAGGGTGGGCATGCTCAGCGGTTTCTGCATCAGCTTGACGAACCGGTAGCCCTGCAACCGCAGCGCGCTGCGCGCCACCCAGCGGTAGGCCTCCAGGGCACAGAACGACGCCTGCGGGATCTGCATCGCCTGCCGGCAGCGGTACGAGTAGTCGGCGAACTCCGGTGTGGCCGCCCACTCCGGACTGCTCCAATGCTCCATCAGTTCACCGATCAGGGCGGCGTCGTCGCGGGTGAGCACATGCTCGTACCGGGGAACCTGGAATTTGAGGATGGTGGCGGAAGCCGCGAACTGACCGCGAGGATCGGCGAACAGCGCGGCCCGCAGCCGCAGCGGGTGGGCCGCCCCGAGCACCACCAGGCGGTTGACCAGCTTGGGGTGGAAGGCCGCGGCGGCCCAGCCGACCATCCCGCCGGCCCCGGCACCGACGATCGTGGCGGACCGCTCGCCGAGCGCGCGGATCAGGCCGGTGACGTCGGCGGCCATGGTGTAGCCGTCGTAGCCACGCGGCGGTTTGTCGCTCAGCCCGTAACCACGCAGGTCGATGGCAGCGGCGCGGAAGCCGGCATCGGCGACCCGGGTCATGATGTCGTGCCAGGCCCACCAGAACTCGGGGAAGCCGTGCAGGAAGAGGACGAGTGGGCCGGTGCCGGCCTCCACGACGTGGAACCGGCTGCCGTTGGCGCCGACGAAACGGTGGGTCCACGGGCCCTCCGCCATTACCACCGACTCGTCCATGCGGCCAGCCTATGCTCCGCTGTCACGACCGGCGCGAGGCACTCGTGAACCCAGCCGGGATCATCCGATAGGTTCGGCCGCGGTCATCGCCATCAGCTGGCCCGGCCCGCAGTAGATCTTCAGCATCGTGGTGGTCAGCTTGACCTTGACCCGGCCTCCGGTGGTCAGGGTGATGCCGTCGGTGGAGTGCAGGGCGAACTGTGTGCCGTTGTCAGCGGTGAAGCCGTAGCAGGGCCCGGAGCCGCCGCGGGTGACCACTCCGAGGACCCAGCCGGTGTTCGGCACGGTGTCGGTGGGGTTCTTGGGCGGCTTGACCGGCCGGGTGAGGGTCGGCAGGGCGGCCGGACCGCTGGTGCCGGCCGACGGGCTGGACGGCCTGGCCGAGGCGCCGGAGGTCGCCGGCCCCGATTCGGGAGACGACGGTGCCGTGGACGCGGCGGAGGCGGCCTGAGACGGTGCCGCGGAGGCGGCCGGTCCGGCCGACGACGAGGCCCCGCATCCGGCGGCGAGTGCCCCGGTGGCGACGGCGATGCCGATCCGGATCGTGTGGTGACTGCGCATCAGCCCATCCTCAAGGTGTGGAGCGTCGACGGTGGGACGAATCGCGGCGCGGATCGGTTCCCGGGAGAAAAGGGCGACGCCCGGGGCGTAGGGACCCCGGGCGCCGCTGTGGTGCGGGTCGGATCAGGAGACCGCCACCGTCATCGAGGTGCCGATCTGGCTCTTCACGGCGATCTTGACGCCGACCGCCGGCAGCTTGACGCCGTGGTTGGGCAGCTCGTCGTAGAAGTACTTGTCCTTGTCGTTGAAGACCGGGTTGCCCCACTGCGGGTAGACCAGCGAAGGCTTGCCGGCCTGGTGCAGCAGCATGCCGTCGGTCGGGAACAGACCGAACGGGGCGTCGTAGATCTGCACCCGCACGCGCCACGGGTTGCCGTCTGGAGCCTTGAACGGCTTCGGGTGCGCGTCGATGTAGAGGTTACGACCCTGGCCGGGGTGAGCCGGCGTGTTGTTGTCCGCCTGCGAGGTGTCCCAGTACGAGATCAGCAGGCCGGGCTGGTAGTTGTAGTGCTCCACGTAGTCCGGCTTGTCGGCGAACCCGAAGTTGTACGGCCCGGTCGCCAGGTACTTGTCGAACGAGGTGTAGCTGCGGTAACCGGCGATGTAGTAGTGCTGGTACTTGCGCACCACAGTGGAGCCGATCACGGTGAAGCCGTTCAGCGTCCAGGTGCTGGTGCCCTCGGCACCCTCGGTCGACACCGTGGCGCCGTCCGCGGTGACGGTGAGCTCGTCACCGAAGAAGCCGCCCTTGTTGGTGCCGCTGTCCGAGACGTAACGCGCCCGCAGGGTGATCTTCTTGCCGGCGTACGCGTCCAGCGGGACGTTGATGTCCAGCCACTTGCCGCCGCTCGTACCGGTCAGGCCGGGGTTCTTGCCGCCGTCGCGGGGGAACGCCGCGCCGGCCACCGTGCCGTCCAGCTTCGTCCAGGTCGTGCCGCCGTCGGCGGACGCCTCGAAGTACTGGTAGTCGTACCCGGACTCGATGTTGAAGCGGCCCTTCAGGGTGAGCGCCGCCGTCGTCTTGCCGGTCAGGTCGACCGTCTGGGTCATCGAGTTGTTCAGGTTGTCGGCGTTGCCGGAGTAGAACTGCTTGGCCCCGGCGAAGGGCGCGCCCATGTCGAACGTGACCGGCTTCTCCGGCAGGTTGACGACGACGGCCTGCTTCTTCTTGGTGTTGTACTCCTCGGGACCGAGCTTGACGGTCGCCTTCTGGCCGGCGTCGACCGACTGGTAGTTCAGCCAGCCGAGCTGCAGCTTGTTCCAGGCGCCCATGTCGCCCGGCCGGGTGCCGAGGGCCTGGTCGCCCTTGGCGTTGAGCCGGCTCTGCGCCATCAGGGTCCAGAACTCGTTCGGGTTGTCACCCGGGTGCATGCCGTCGGTGTTGTAGTCGTCCGGCAGGCCGAGGTCGTGGGTGTACTCGTGCGCGAAGACGCTGAGGCCACCGTTCTCCGGTTGGATGGTGTAGTCACCGATCCAGATGCCGGTGTTGCCGATCTGGGTGCCACCGAGCCGGTTGGTGGACGGGCCGGTGTAGCCGATGTCGTTGTTGTACGCGTACCACCGGTGGCTCCAGATCGCGTCCTCACCCAGGCTCGGGTCACCGTCGGCCTGGTCGCCGCCGGCGTGGACGATCTGGAAGTGGTCGATGTAGCCGTCCGGCTCGTTGAAGTTGCCGTCACCGTCGAAGTCGTACCTGTCGTACTGGTCGAACGACTTCATGTCGGCGGCGATCTGGGCGTCCGTGCGGCCGGCCTTCTGCTGGTCGGCGACCCAGGCGTTGGCGGCGTCGCGGACCAGTGCCCAGGTGTTGTTGCAGCTGCTGTCGTGGCAGACCGCCGGGTCGTTGGCCGGGTTGGTGGTGTCGTCGTCCTCCACCGGGTCGTTGGAGCGGCCGTAGCGCGCCTCGTTGTACGGCACCTTCACCCAGTCCGTGACCTCACCGTCGACGCTGTAGCGCCCGGACGACTGCGTCTCGAAGTAGGTCTTCAGCGACTCGGTGCCGGCACCGGTGCCGAAGTACATCTGACGGAAGTGGTCAGCGTTGTAGTCGGCCTGCCAGATCGTCGAGTTGTC
This sequence comes from Actinoplanes oblitus, assembly GCF_030252345.1. Lineage (NCBI taxonomy): Bacteria > Bacillati > Actinomycetota > Actinomycetes > Micromonosporales > Micromonosporaceae > Actinoplanes > Actinoplanes oblitus. Next base: position 287,855 of record NZ_CP126980.1, read on the forward strand.
GACCTTGCGGTCCGGCTTCGGGATCTGGTTGTGCAGCGGACCGTCGAACCGCGTCGGTCCCGCGGTGTCCGGGTTGGTGTCCTTGTCCGGGTAGGCCGGGTCACGCTTGTCACCGAACTCGGCCAGGATCACGAAGATCCGGTCGGTGCGCTCACGGCTCAGCTCGACGTACTGGTTCTGGCCGATACGGCCCAGCGGCCCGCGACCAGCCGGAGCCCGGCCCATGTTGACGACCCTGCTGCCGTTCCGGTTCTCGATCGACGCCTTGCCGCTGACGACGTCGGAGACCGCCTGCTCGCGCAGGTCCCGGCGCTTGTCTTCGAGCGGGTTGGGCAGATCGTCGACGAGTACGGCATCGGGCTTGGCCGACTGCCCGGCATCCGCTGGTGGGACCGCGAGGGCAGCGGCTGGGAAGGAGACCCCGACGCTGGTGACCATCGCGGCGCCAAGCAGTCCTGCGACCACCTTGCGCACTGCATACCTCCGTTGTGCGGCCGACCGCTGGGTGCAGCGACCAGGCGTAAACGGCCCCGGGTTTCGGGACTGCTTTTGAACGTAGGTAAATCAGTAGATGGACGGGAGTAAAGATCAAAATCGATAGTTGAGTGTTACGTGTTATGCCGACGCCATAACATCGGCGTCGGCACAACAGTCGTAACGGACAATATGGACGGTTAGCGCAGTCGGTTGCCGAACACGTAATTCGCTACGGAGTCACCGGTTGACAGGCCGTAATCGGCGTCCCAGCGGTAGTGGACGCCCAGCCAGAGCCGGCTCAGCGCGTCCTCCTGCGCGGCCGCGCTGAAGCTGGTGAACGTACGCGTCACGCCCGACGCGTGGATGTCCTCGGTCGTCGCGGTGAAGGTCGCGGCGTCCGTACCGTAATAGCGCTTCATGACGCCGGCCCAGGCGCCGGCGAAGGTCGCGTGCCCGGAGATGTACGCCGGGAACGGCGGTGAGAAGTGGTTGCCGGCAGCGTCGGCGGAGAGTGGCGTCCAGGCCGGCGACGGTGTCGTCAGCGCGTTGTTGTCGCTCTGCGATTCCTCGATCGCGCTGTCCGGCCGCCAGAGGTCGATGATGGTGTCGAACTTGGCATCCCAGGCCGCGATGGCGGAGTCGGCCATCGCCATCGAGAGCAGCGCGAACAGCTTGATGCGGTTGCTGCCCGGGTTGGCCTTCGAGTACTCCTGCGTGATCTTGAGGAGCTGGCCCGGCGGCTTGTAGGTGCCGTCCACGTCGTTGGCCCAGAAGTACGCGGCCGTCGTCTGGTCGGCGGTGCGCTGGTCCGGCGTCGCGGTCGCCGATCCGGCGGCCTTGACCTCGTTGACCTGGTCGGCGTAGGCCTTGCTGGTCAGCAGGGCGCTCATGCTGCTGAAGCCGCCCGGCAGCGGCGGACGGAACTGCGTGCTGGTGCCGATGCCGAACGGCTTGACCGAGCCCCAGTTCGGGGAGACCGCCGCCTTGCCCTCGGTGGGCCGCCACTGACCGGCCACGTTGCTCTGCGGGGAGTACGCGGTGGTGTTGTTCGACCCGTCGTTCGCCCGTGCGTTGATCACGTTCTGCGCCGCGGTGAGGCCGAGCTGGCTGCTGAACCCGTCCGGGCCCGGCTCGCCGTTGAAGCAGCTCTTCGCCGCGGTGCTCTGGTATCCGGAGAGGTCGAAGGACGGGAAGGCGTTGTGCAGCGCCGTCGTCGCCGCCGCGTCGAAGTTCGAGGTGGGGATGTACGTCGCGTTGTCGGTCTTGGCGACCTTGGCGATGTACGGCGTGCCCGGCGTGCCGAGCGAGATGTCGGTGTCGTACATGGCCAGGTACATCATCGCGGCGGCGCGGGTGAGCCGGGTCGGTGCGCCGGCCTCACCGGTCTGCTTCCGGAAGATGGTCAGCAGGACGTCGGTCCAGTAGTCGACGTGCGAGTCGCACGGCGGTACGGCGATGGCGTATGCCGGAGTGGGCGACACGACAGCCGCCACGCCACTGATGGAGAGCGCCGCGGCGGCCGAAGCCACCAGGGATCGCATCTTGATACTTCGCAAGGTTCCTCCCCCGAGAAGCCGGCTGGGATCTCCGCCGGCCCGAGGAAGATGATCGATGACCTTGGATCACTGCGACATGGCGAAGCGGCACTTGGCCGGAAGCTGCACGCGGCTCACACCCAGCCGCGGCGAGCGGCGGTGATGCCGAGGGTCATCCGGTTCGTCGCGCCGAGCATCTCCTCCAGCAGTTCGAAATGCCGGCGCACCCAGCGCACGCTGCGGCCCAGGCTGCGGGCGATCGCCTCGTCCTTGAGGCCGGCCGCGGCCAGGCGCAGGATCTGCTGCTGCGCCGCGCTGGGCGCCTCCATGGGCAGCGGGCCGGCCGCGTCCGGGACCGGCAGGGCACGCCGCCACAGCAGGTCGAAGAGGCGGTCCAGGGAGTCCCGCAACCCCTCGTCGCGAATCAGCAGGGAGGCGTCGCCGGTCAGCCGTACCAGGGCCGCGCTCTCCGTCACCAGCATCGGCGAGGGCAGGTCGGGCAGCACCGCGAACGCCATGCCGCCGGCCGCGGCGATCTCGACGGTCTCCCGGGACTCGGCGTCCTCCAGATGCGCGGGGGAGATCAGCCGCCGCTGGGACACCGAGGCTGGGACATCGGTCCGGGCCAGCAGGCCCAGAGGGTAGCCGTAGACGCCGTGGCACTGCCGGCGGGCCGCGGTCATCAGGTCGTGCGCCGCCGTCATCACGGCCTCCGCGTCGGGCAGCACCCGAATGTTCGCGGTCTGCTCCGCCAGCTCGGTGGGATAGTGCTGTTCCAGCAGCTCCAGCTCGGCGTACCGTTCGGCGAGCCGGCGCTGGGCGCGGGCGACCTGCCGTTGCTCCTGGTTCAGCAGGCGCCGCATCGCGACCACCGGGGAGACCGCGAAGACCCGCGGGGACGGCCCCGGCAGCTCCCAGACGAGTCCGTGGACGATCAGCTCCTGCAGTGCCGCGGACCGCTCGCGTAGCTCGTCGAGGGGCCGGCCACCGGCCCCGACCAGGTCCGCGTAGAGATGGCGGCCATCGTCGCTCAACAGGTCCACCAGCATCGAGATCATCCCAGCGGACATTAACATTTGTTAATTGATCGCGAACCGGGCGAGACCGGTGACGTTCGCTACGTCACCGGTCTCGGAAGGTGTGCTGGGGTGGGTCAGTCGTCTGACTTGCCCGTCTTCAGACCGGAACTGATCAGGTCCATGACTGCCGAGTCCTGGAGCGTCGTGACGTCGCCCAGCGACCGGTTCTCGGCAACGTCACGCAGCAGCCGCCGCATGATCTTGCCGGACCGGGTCTTCGGCAGCTCGGGGACCAGCATGATCTGCCGCGGCTTGGCGATCGGGCCGAGCGTCTTGGCCACGTGGTTGCGCAGCTCCTTGATCAGCTCCTCGCCGGCGTCACCGTCGGTCGCCACGTTGCCGCGCGGGATGGTGAACGCGACGATCGCCTGACCGGTCGTCGGATCGGTAGCGCCGACCACCGCGGCCTCGGCCACCGCCGGGTGCGAGACCAGCGCCGACTCCACCTCGGTGGTGGAGATGTTGTGACCGGAGACGAGCATGACGTCGTCCACCCGGCCGAGCAGCCAGAGCGCGCCGTCCTGGTCCTTCTTCGCGCCGTCGCCGGCGAAGTAGATCCACTTGTCGCCGTTACCGGCGCCCGCGCCGAACCGGGACCAGTACGTGTCGATGAACCGCTGGTCGTCGCCCCAGATGGTGCGCAGCATGGACGGCCACGGCTCGGTCAGCACCAGGAAGCCACCGCCGCCGTTCGGCACCGGGGTGGCGGTGTCGTCGACGACGTCGGCGTTCACCCCGGGCAGTGCGGTCATCGCCGAGCCGGGCTTGGTGGCGGTCACGCCGGGCAGCGGCGAGATCATCACGGCGCCGGTCTCGGTCTGCCACCAGGTGTCGACGATCGGGGTGCGCTCACGGCCGACGTGCTCCCGGTACCACATCCAGGCCTCGGGGTTGATCGGCTCGCCGACGCTGCCCAGCACGCGCAGCGAGGACAGGTCGTACTTCGCGGGGATGTCGTCGCCCCACTTCATCATGGTGCGGATCAGCGTCGGCGCGGTGTAGAGGATCGACACCTTGTACTTGTCGACGATCTGCCAGAACCGGCCGCGGTCCGGGGTGTCCGGGGTGCCCTCGTACATCACCTGGGTGGCGCCGTTGGAGAGCGGGCCGTAAACGATGTAGGAGTGGCCGGTCACCCAGCCGATGTCGGCGGTGCACCAGTAGACGTCGGACTCCGGCTTCAGGTCGAAGACCGCGTTGTGCGTGTACGACGTCTGGGTCAGGTAGCCGCCGGTGGTGTGCAGGATGCCCTTCGGCTTACCGGTGGTGCCGGAGGTGTAGAGGATGAAGAGCGGCTGCTCCGAGTCGAACGGCTGCGCCTGGTGCTCCGGGCTGGCCCGCTCGACCGTCTCGTGCCACCACTTGTCCTTCTCCGTCCAGGCGACTTCCTGCCCGGTACGGCGGACCACCAGCACGTGCTCGATGCTCGCGCAGCGGGCCACCGCCTCGTCCACCGTCGGCTTCAGCGCGGACGGCTTGCCCCGCCGGTACCCACCGTCGGCGGTGATCACCACCTTGGCGTCGGCGTCCTCGATCCGGGTCGCCAGGGCCTCCACCGAGAAGCCGCCGAACACCACGCTGTGCGTGGCGCCGATCCGGGCGCAGGCCAGCATCGCGACCGCGGCCTCCGGGATCATCGGCAGGTAGATCGCGACCCGGTCGCCGGCCACCACGCCGAGCTCGGTCAGCGTGTTCGCCGCCTGCGAGACCAGCTTCAGGAGGTCGGCGTAGGTGACGGTACGCGTGTCGCCGGGCTCGCCCTCCCAGTGGATCGCGACGCGGTCGCCGTTGCCGGCCTCGACGTGCCGGTCCACGCAGTTGTACGCGACGTTCAGCTCGCCGCCGACGAACCACTTGGCGAACGGCGGGTTCGACCAGTCCAGAACCTGGTCCCAGGACTTCGTCCAGGACAGGCGCTCGGCCTGGCGCTCCCAGTAGGCGAGCCGGTCGGAAGCGGCTTCCTCGTACGCCTCGGCCTTGACGTTGGCGGCGGCCGCCAGGTCAGCGGGCGGCGGGAACTGCCGCGTCTCCGAGGACAAATTCTCCAGTGTCTCGCTCATGAGGGCGGCTCCTCTGCCGTGACCGGGGTCTCTTTGTTGCACACTAGTTCTGGACCGGCGCGCTGACGAAAGTTGGTGCGTCGATGCGCAGTCCTGCGCGAATCTTGCCAGTTCCACTCGTGTTTGTGCACCCCGGGTTTTCGGCGTTTTACCGCTTACCCTGTTCAGGTGGATCCACTAGCTCCCCTGCTCGACCTCGCTGACGTCGCTCCGGCCCTGACCGCGGCCCGGGACAGCGTCGACGCCGCCATGCGGCACCGTGCCCTGCGGCGCAACGGCGGCCAGGTCGCCGCCGAAGCCAGCCTGCGCGCCGCTGTCGCCAGCGCCGCCCTCGAGGGCAACGTTCATGACCTGGAGGACGTGCGCGCCGGCACGGTCACCGACCCGACCCTGCAGGGCGCCCTGCGGGTCGCCGAGGGGCTCGGCGGCCTGGTCGACCTCTGGCCTCGCGCGCCCCGCCAGGTCCTGGCCAAACTGCATGTGCTCGCCGCCCGCGGCGTGGTGCCGGCCGAGGAGCTGGGCCGGCTCACCGGCGGTGCCGAGCGGATCGACGCGCTCGCCGGCCTGGTCGCCGGCAACGAGGAGACGCCGCCGTTGCTGCTGGCCGCGATCGTGCACGCCGAGCTGATCACGCTGCGCCCGTTCGCCGGTCCGGCCGGGCTGGTGGCCCGGGCCGCCGCCCGGCTCACCCTGATCGGGCGCGGGCTGGACCCGCGCGGCCTGGTCGTGGTCGAGGCCGGGCACCTGGCGCGCGAGCCGGAATACGTCGGCTCGGCCGGCGCCTACGCCACCGGCACGCCGGACGGGGTCCGCTCCTGGCTGCGGCACTACGCGGCGGCGGTCACGGCCGGCGCCGAGGAGATCACTACCATCGGTGACGGCGTGCTGGCAGCCGCCTGACCTGGAGATCATCGGGCCGTCGCATAATTTCAGCGTGGCTGACAACTGGGTGCGTCCGTACCAGCCCGGTTCCGGGCGCTGGCTGGTGATCGCCTGGGAGGCGTTCGCGCTGGCGATGCTCTCCTGGGCCACGGTCCGGCAGTTCGACCTGATCGGGCACGGCGTCCGCGTGGTCGCCTGCCTGCTCGCCGCGGTCTGGGTGGTCGGCGCGTGGCGGATCCTGCAGCTCGGCGTCTACGTCAGCGCCGACGGCGTGCTGATCCGCGGCCTGCTGCGGTCCCGGGTGATGACCTGGCGTGAGATCGCCAGCGTCCGCCTGCACCGCGCCACCCACCGCCTGGGCCCGTGGCAGATCGAGAGCGGCGCCACAGTGCTGCTGGACCGGCTGGACGGCGCGACGGTGAACACCGAGCTGTGGGAGAAGGGCGTGGACTTCCATTCCCGCCCCACGCTCTTCCGAGCCGTCTACCAGGAGATTCGCACTCGTCACCGGACCGCCGCCGAGCCCACCTGACGCAATGGGGGAGGGCTCCGCCGCTCGTCGGCCGGGCACATGGAGAGGGGCCGCGCTCCGCGCTCTCGGCGGACACACGACCCCTGCCACTCTCACTCGCGCGTCCGAACCGGGTTATCAAGCGTGCACCTGGGTCGTTGTCGACGGTCCTGCGGCCTGGTGGCGATGATCCCCTTGACGGCGGAAGCACCACCTCTGGCGGAGGTCCCGTCGCAACGTGCCTGCCGTGGCTGATCGCGCGTGGGTTCCCGGTGGCCGTGCACGGTGCCCGATTGCCCGGTATCCGATCTCTCGACCGCTCCGGTTCTCGTTGGCTCCGCGACTTCCTTTCTACGCCGGTTCCAGCTTGATCGCCAGGGATCCGCCCGGCAAATCTGGCGATCCACTATTACTCAGACCAATGCCATTTGCCCAGGTCACTGCGTTGCCCAGGGGAAGATCAAAGACCACATTCAGGAGCTTCGCGTACGCGGGGTCCGCGCTGCTGACGGATCGCCGCCCGCTGCGGGGCCGCTCCGGGCGTACCGGAAATCGGCGGTCCGGACGGGAGCGGACCGTGCGTTTCGGGCGGGGTCAGGCGACGGCGGCGCGGGCGCGGCGGTGGCGGCCGTAGAGGGCGAAGCCGATGGCCACGCCGACGCCGACGCCCAGGGCGGCGGCGACCGGGACGGCCGGGCGGTCGCGCAGGCGTTTGCCGAGGGCGATCGGGTGGCGGAACTCCAGCACCGGCCAGCCGCGGTCGACGGCGAGGCGGCGCAGGGCGCGGTCCGGGTTGACGACGCTGGGGTGGCCGACCGCCTCCAGCATGGGCACGTCGCTGCTGGAGTCGGAGTAGGCGAAGCAGTGGGCCAGGTCGTAGCCCCGGGTGGCGGCCAGCTCGCGGATGCCGACGACCTTGGCCGGGCCGGCGGCGTAGAACTCGACCTCGCCGCTGTAGCGACCGTCGGCGATGGCCATCCGGGTGGCGATGATGTCGGTGATGCCGAGCAGGGCGCCGATCGGGCGGACCATCTCGTCGCCCGAGGCGGAGACCAGCACGACGTCGCGGCCGGCTGCCTGGTGCTCGGCGATCAGCGCGGCGGCCTCGGCGTAGACATAGGGGTTGATCAGCTCGTTGAGGGTCTCGGCGACGATCTGCTGCACCTGCTCGACCCGCCAGCCCTTGCAGAGCGTGGCGAGGTAGTCACGGGTGCGGGCCATCGCCTGCTCGTCGGTGCCGCCGCCGAGCCGGAACATCAGCTGGGCATAGGCGGATTTCACCACGTCACGCCGGCTGATCAGGCCATCCCGGTAGAACGGCCGTCCGAAGGCCAGCGCGCTGGACTTGGCGATGACGGTCTTGTCGAGGTCGAAAAACGCGGCGCTGGGGCCCACGGGGCGAAAGTGTAGCGGTAGGGGGCTCGGGGCCGAGGACCCGTTCGCCGTGACGCGCAGTGAAAACGGTCAGGCGGGCAGGTACCTCGCATCGAGTCCAATTCAGTACTCGACTGCCGACTCAGTCTGAGGCAGACTTGTGTTTGCGACTGGGTTCAGTGTTGTTACCGTCGCGTCCCGTAGCTCTCGAATTTTATAGCTCTCGAATTTCGTGGCTTTCCAACTTCATGGCTCTCAGCTCAAGGCCCTCGGCGGCTGCGCCCCCCGCGGTTGCCGAGTCGATTCGGCTCGACCCCCCCCGGAGCCGAATCCCAGGACGACCCCCGTCTCCCCCGACGGGGGTCGTTCCCTCTCAGGCTCCGGTCGCCCGGTTCGGCAGATCGTCGACCAGCGCGCGGCCCTCGCCGCCGTCGGTCAGGCCGAAGAAGCCGCTGAGGCCGGTCACGGTCAGGACCCGGCGGAAGGCCGGGCTGGCGTTGAGCACCACGTACCGGATGTTGCTCTCCGTAGCGGCGCGGTAACCCTCGATCAGGGCACCGAGGCCGGTGGAGTCGATGAAGGACGCGTCCCGCAGATCCACGTGGACGGCCGGCGGCGACCAGCCGGTGATGGCATCCCGGATGCCGTCGGCCACCTCGTCGGCGTTGGAGAAGTCGATCTCCCCGTCCACCGTGACCGTGACGGTGCCGTCGTCCGCGAGCGTGGTCCGAATCGAGTTCCCCATGCACAACTCCATCGGTCCGTGTCGGCCCAACATACCCAACTCGAGCTACTCCATGCTCCGGCGGCCTTAACAGATCCAGCCGTCCCACGGGGGCCGTCCACAGCGTCCGAAGTAATCCACAGGCGGGGCGGCCGGCGATTGTCCGAGCGGCGGCGGGCCGGGAGGTTGGGCGAGCCCCCAACCGTGCCCACCCACCGGAGACCGCGATGCCCCAGCCACCCCGCCCCCTCCTGGTCACCGCCGACGCCGACCTGCTCGACGACCTGCTCCGACTGGCCGCCGCGGCGGGCAGCGAGGTCGACGTGGCACCCGACCCGGTCGCCGCGCGGGCCCGCTTCCGGCCCGCGCCGGTCGCCCTGATCGGCGCCGACCAGGCGGCACCCTGCCTGCGCGCCCGGCTGCCCCGCCGGCCACGGATCATCCTGGTGGCCCGGGGCGCGCCCGGCGACGAGATCTGGTCGATCGCCGAGCCGCTCGGCGCGGAACACGTCGCGGTTCTCCCGGAAGCCGAGCCGTGGCTGATCGAGCAGCTGGCCGGGCAGCCCCGCCCGCCGGCGGTCTCCCGGACCCTCGCGGTGATCGGCGGGCGCGGCGGCGCCGGGGCCAGCATCCTGGCCGCCGGGCTGGCCGCGACGGCGGTCGAGGCCCGGCACCGCACCCTGCTGATCGACGCCGACCCGCTCGGTGGCGGCCTCGACCTGGTGCTCGGCTGGGAGGAGGTCGGCGGCCTGCGCTGGTCGGGGCTGGCCGGCGCGGGTGGCCGGGTGGACCCACCGGCCCTGCTCGACGCGCTGCCGCACCGCGGTGACCTGGTGCTGCTCTCCTTCGACAGGAAGGAGCTGTCCGGCGTACCGGCCGAGGCGATGGCGGCCACCCTGGACGCCGCCCGCCGTGGCCGCGACGTGATCGTCGCCGACCTGCCCCGGCAGCTCGACGACGCCGCGGTGCTGGCCCTGCAGGCCGCCGACCGCACGCTGCTGGTGGTCCCGGCCGAGCTCCGGGCCATCGCGGCGGCGGCACGCACCCTCGCCCAGATCCGGCCGCACTGCGCCGAGATCGCCGTGGTGGTCCGCGGGCCATCGCCCAGCCGGCTCAAACCGCGGGAGATCGCCCAGACGCTCGGGTTGCCACTGGCCGGCTCGCTGCGCCCGGAGCCGGCGCTCTGCCACGACCTGGAACACGGGACCCCACCGGCCACCGGCGGGAAGGGGCCGCTCGCCGAGCTCTGCCGGCGACTGGTCACCGAGCTGATGAGCGCCCGGGCGGTGGCGGCATGAGCGTGGTGGACCGGGTGCGGCGGCAGTTCGCGAACGAGGGGGTGGAGGCGACCCCGGCAGCGGTGGTGAACGCGGTCCGCCGGGAGAACGAGGTGCTCGGCGACCGGGCTGTGCTCCGCCTCGCCGACCGGGTGCGGGACGAGCTGATCGGGGCCGGGCCGCTGGCGCCGCTGCTCGCCGACGAGTCGGTGACCGACGTGCTGGTGAACGAGAACCAGGTGTGGGTGGACCGCGGGGCGGGACTGCAACGGGCGGCGGTGCGGCTGGGGAGTGCCGATGACGTACGGCGGCTGGCGCAGCGCCTGGTCGCGGCGTGCGGGCGGCGGCTGGACGACGGGCAGCCGTGTGCTGACGCGCGGCTGCCGGACGGGACCCGGCTGCACGCGGTGCTGCCGCCGGTGGCGACTCGGGGGCCGTACCTGTCGTTGCGGACCTTCCGGCAACGGCCGTTCGGCCTCGCCGACCTGGTCGCGCACGGGACGGTGCCGGCCGGGGTGGCGCCGCTGCTGGCGGCGGTGGTCGGGGCGCGGCTGGCGTACCTGGTCACCGGCGGCACCGGCAGCGGCAAGACCACCCTGCTCGCGACCCTGCTCGGCCTGGTGCCACCGACCGAGCGGATCGTGCTGGTGGAGGACGCGGCCGAGCTGCGACCGGTGCACCCGCACGTGGTGGCGTTGCAGGCCCGGACCGCCAACGTGGAGGGCGCCGGGACGGTCGGGCTGACCGACCTGGTCCGGCAGGCGCTGCGGATGCGGCCGGACCGCCTGGTCATCGGCGAGTGCCGGGGCGCGGAGGTGGTCGACCTGCTCGGCGCGCTGAACACCGGGCACGACGGCGGGGCCGGGACGCTGCACGCCAACGCGCCGGGCGACGTGCCGGCCCGGCTGGAGGCGCTCGGGCTGCTCGGCGGCCTGCCGCGGGCGGCACTGCACGCCCAGGTGCTGGCGGCGCTGCAGGTGGTGTTGCAACTGCGGCGGACCGGCGGCCGCCGGTTGCTGGAGTCGGTGAGCGTGCTGGTGCCGGCCGGGCCGGAGCGAGTGCCGGCCGTGCTGCCGGCCTGGGACCGGGCGGCCGGCGCCGGCCCGGGAGCCGGCGTGCTGGCCCGGATGCTTCACGAGCGCGAGACGGCGGTGCCGCCGGTGCTGGGGGCCTCATGATCTGGGTGCTTCCGGTCGTCTGCCTGCTCGGCTGCGCCGTGGTGATCGTCTGGCCGGGGCGCGGAGTGCTGGACCGGCTCGTCCGGCGGCGGGCGCGCCCGGTGTTCGCCGGTCGCGGCCGGCTGCGGATGCCGGTCCTCCGGGGCCGCCGGGCGGTGCTCGGGGCGGCGGCGTCGGCCGCGGTGCTGGGGCTGCTGCTGGGCGGACCGGTGGCGGCGATGATCGGAGCTGTCTACAGCGGCCTGGGTACCCACGCGTGGGAGCGCCATCAGGCGCGCCGGCAGGTGGTCGCGTGCCGTGCGGCGTCGGTGGACCGGATGGCGGCGATGGTCGCGGACCTGCGAGCCGGCCTGCCACCGGCGCTGGTGACCGCCTCGGTCGCGGCGAGCGGGATCGCCGGCTCGCCGCGGACCGGCCCACTCGCGGGCGATGCGGCTGGACGGCTGGTGGCGGACCCGCGGCTGGCGCGGCTCGCGGAGGCGGTGTGGGCGCTGGCCGAGCAGACCGGGGCACCGGCGGCGGACCTGCTCGACCGGATCGAGGCGGATGCCCGCCTGGCCGGCCGGGCGACGGCAGCGGCCGACGCCCAAGCCGCCGGGGTGCGGATGACAGCCGGGCTGTTGGTGGCCCTGCCGCTGGCCGGTATCCCGATGGGTTACGGGATCGGGGTCGATCCGGTACGGATCCTGCTGCACACGCCGCTCGGCGCGGCCTCGGCGGTCGGCGCGCTCTTGCTGCAGTGCGGCGGCCTGTGGCTGACGCGGTGGCTGATGGACGGGGTTCGCTGATGCGGGCGACGTGCGGGGTGGCCGCGCTGTTGCGGGCTGGTGGGCCGGTGCGGGTGCCGCTCCGGCAGTGTTGCGCGGCGGCGCTGGTCGGGGCGCCCGCGCCGGTGAGCGGCTGCGCGGCGGCTTCGCCGGTGCCGGAACCGGGCGCCTTGGCTTCGCCGAGGCCGGATGCCCTTGCTTCGCCGTCGCCGGCTCCGGGGGTGGGCGAGCGATGGTTGTGAGCTTCGTATTCGTGGTGGCCGCGGTGCTGGTGCTGGTGGC